>DATJOR010000129.1:0-5256 GCA_035506875.1 Mycobacterium sp. | reverse complement strand
CCGGGTCGTCGAGCCGGATGGCAATCCGGGCCAGTGGTACCTGCACCTCTTCGACGTCGAACAGCCGGACCTCAACTGGGACAACCCGGAGGTCTTCGACGACCTCGAGAAGACGTTGCGGTTCTGGCTGGAGCGCGGCGTTGACGGCTTCCGCATCGACGTCGCACACGGCATGGCCAAACCGCCGGGTCTTCCGGATAGTGATGTCGAAATGCGGCCGCGCATGCTCAGCGACGGCGATCCGCGGTTCAATCATGCCGGCGTGCATGAGATTCACCGCAACATCCGCCGCGTGATGAATGACTACCCCGGCGCCGTAAGCATTGGTGAGGTCTGGGTTTTCGACAACGCCAGTTGGGCCGAGTACCTGCGCGCCGACGAACTGCACCTGGGTTTCAACTTCCGCATGGTGCGAGCCGAATTCGACATCACCAAAATCCACGATGCGATCGAGAACACACTGGCCGCAGCAGCGATCGAAAATGCCACTCCCACATGGACCTTAGAAAACCACGATGTCGAACGGGGACCGAGCCGCTACGGCGGGGGCGCCGTCGGGCTGGATCGGGCCCGGGCGCTGGCGATGGTGACGCTCGCCCTGCCCGGCGCGGTGTTCCTCTACAACGGGCAGGAGCTGGGGCTGCCGAATGTCGAGTTGCCCGACGAGGCGCTGCGGGATCCGACGTGGGAACGTTCGGGGCACACCGTGCGCGGTCGCGACGGGTGCCGCATTCCGATTCCGTGGAGCGGCGACACTCCCCCATTCGGGTTCTCCGCATCGCCGGACAGCTGGCTGCCGATGCCGCCGGAGTGGGCGACGCTGACCGTCGAAAAGCAGCTCAACGAGCCCGACTCGACGTTGTCGTTCTTCCGGCACGCACTCGAAATACGCCGTGCGCGTGCGGACTTCACCGGAAACCGGGTCGAGTGGCTGGCCGCACCGCGGGGCGCGCTGATGTTCGCCCGCGGTGACAGCGGTGACGGGGGTGCCGGCGGTCTGCGTTGCGCGTTGAACACCGGTAAGCGGCCGGTAGCGCTGCCGGACGGCGAGCTGATTCTGGCTAGCGCGCCGCTGGTCGACGGAAAGTTGCCGCCCAATGCGGCCGCCTGGCTGGTGTAGTCGCCACCCGCGCCTGAAATATATGACCCATGACCTATGCGTGGACAGTCATTGGAGCGGGACCTGCGGGCATCGCCGCCGTGGGGAGACTCCTCGATCACGGGATAGCACCCGAGGAGATCGCCTGGGTCGATCCCGCCTTCGCCGCAGGCGATCTCGGCGGCAAGTGGCGGTCGGTTTCGAGCAACACTCAGGTCGGCCTGTTCCTGAGTTATTTGGAAAGCTCTGCGTCATTTCGGTTCTCCGCAGCACCGCCGATGCCGCTGCGAGAAGTAGACCCCGACGAGACCTGCGCGCTCGCCTTGGTCGCCGACCCTTTGGTGTGGATCACCGGGCACCTGCGTGAGCGGGTGAGGGCATTCGAGACGACGGCGACCGCACTGCTCCTGGAAAGAAGGCAGTGGACAATCGACACGCCACTGCAGCAGCTCACTTCCAAGAACGTCATCCTTGCCGTTGGAGCAGTGCCGAAGAAACTCGCCTATCCCCAGCTGACGGAGATTCCGGTGGAAGTCGCCCTGGATCCGGAAAAGCTCGCGGACGAGCCGCTGACAAGTGTCACCGTTGCGGTGTTCGGTTCTTCCCACTCCTCGATGATCGTGTTGCCAAATCTCTTGCGTCACCCCGTCAAGAAAGTGATCAACTTTTACCGAAGCCCGCTGACATACGCCGTCTACTTGGATGACTGGATCTTGTTCGACGATTCCGGCCTCAAAGGGCAGGCGGCTGACTGGGCTCGGGAAAATATCGATGGGGTGTATCCAGATCGTCTGGAAAGGTGCTGGGTCTCCAGCCCGGATTTTGACGAAAAGCTCGCCGCGTGCGATCGCGTCGTTTATACGGTGGGCTTTGAGCGCAGAGCGCTGCCCGAGACAAAACAGTGGGGCCACCTGGATTACAACCCCACCAACGGCATTCTGGCTCCAGGACTGTTCGGCCTGGGCATTGCATTTCCGGAGCGGGCGACAGACCGCTACGGCTATGTGGAATACCGAGTCGGCCTGAAGAAATTCATGGACCATCTCGACGAGGTGCTGCCGTTGTGGTTGCGTTACCCGCCGTAACCGGGTCAGCGCAGCACTAGCGTAGGGTCGCCGCGACGGCGGTACACCGAACCGAACCGCGCATCGATGCGTAACCAGGCCGGCAGCGAACGGACCCGGACGATCTCGTCGGCGTTGACCGCCTCGGCCGACTGTGGCAGGAAACCCATTGCGGTCAAGGCGAATACACAGCGCATGGGCACACCGACGCTGACGTCGGCCGAGCTGACCCGGATCACCTCTTGGTCGAGCAGCGACACCGGCGGTCCCTGCGCGCTGCTGTGCTCTTTGGCCAGCTCGGCGCCGCGTTGCGCCAAGTCGAGCATCAGGCGTGCCGGTACATCGTCGAGGTGAGCGAATCCAGAGTCCGGCGGCAACGCGCTCCGCCACGCGGAATCCATCGGGAAGCCCGGATTGACGTAGCCGTCGCTATCCGCCGCGGCCAGTCCGCGCACCAATTCGTCTGCGCCGACGGATAAATCGTCGGGCCGCAACGTGCCGCTTACCACTCGGCTGGCCAGCACGTCGAAGCCGGTGGCCGCCCAAGCCGTGACTAAGCCGCCCGAGCGAGCGCGCAGCCGGATCACCGCAGCCGGGTCCAGGCGCGCCGCCCGCTCGACGAATGCGGTCAGGTCCGCGCGGTGGGCCGCCATGGATTCCGGCCCCAGCCACAGTCCCCGCTCAGTTACCGGAGCCACCGCTGCAGGTATTCCCGATGGTGTGGCGACAGACGCACCAGCCGCTGATCGTCGATGTGGAATGCGGCCAATTGCGACTCGGCGATCACAGCGGGTTTCGACTCCGGATCGGCGTTGACCGAACGCACCCCATAGCCGAGGGTGAAATCCACCGCCCGCAACCGCTTTACCCACATGGTGACCTGTAGCGGCGAATCCACCAGCCGGAGCTGACCTTTGTATGTAACGCGCACGTCGGCGATCAGCAAACCGACGCTGGTGATATCGGCACCGAATGCATGCGAAAGAAACGGGACGCGCGCCTCTTCGAGAATCGTGACCATGGTCGCGTGGTTGACGTGCTGGTACATGTCGATGTCCGACCACCGGACCGGGACAGCCGCAACGAATCCGGAGGTCGCAATCCGCCGCTCCTCCTCATCGCTACGCTCTGCATCGTCGCCGGCGGGTGTCATCCCGATGATCCTCGCCCGCTGGTGCTGGTCATGCGACGAATCTGTCGTGCTGCCACCGACAGTGCGGCCAAATCCTTCTGGCCGCACTCATAGATTTCGGTCAGCTCCCGGCGCGCGCGCTCCACTCGCGAGACGCTGGTGTGCTCCCATTCGGCGATCTTCTCTTCACCGCTTTCGTCTGGCTCACCGACGGCGAGGACGTCGAAACACAACGTCCGCAGCGACGCGTAAATATCGTCACGAATCGCCAAGCGCGCCAACGCGTGCCAGCGGTCACCGCGTGGCAGTCCCGACACCGCGGTCAGCAGTCCGTCGGTGCCCAAATGGTCCATCAACGCAAAGTAGGTGTCGGCGACCTCGGCGGGTTCGCGGTCGTCGATGTCGGCGATATCGATGATGTCCAGCAAGCTGAACCGGTACAAGCCCGCCGCCACGTTGTATGCGAGATCTTCGGATGCGCCCTGCGCGACGAATCCGCCGGCTTCCTTTTCCACGATTGCTTTGTCGTCGCCGCGCAGCCACTCGGACATGCGGGGCGTGAGCGTTTCCACCTTCTTGGCGAATCGGTTGATTTCTGCGCCGACGGCCAACGGCTGTGGACGATAGTTGAGCAACCAGCGTCCGGCACGGTCGATCAGCCGGCGGGTGTCCAGTGTCATCCGGTCAGACAGCGCAATTGGCAGGTCGGCCGCCCGGATGCTGCGCCACAGTTGCCCTACCCCGAAGATGGCGTCTGTTGCCGCATACGTGCGTACCGCATCCACCGGGCTCACACCGACGTCATCGACGATCCGGTACTCGTAGCTGATGCCCGCGGTGTCCACCAGATCGTTGACCAGCATTGTGGTCACGATCTCTCGCCTGAGCTGGTGGGACCGGATCGCCGGGCCGAAACGGTCGCGCAGCGGCGTCGGAAAGTATCGCGGCAGTCGACTCGCGAACACTTCCTGATCCGGCAGATCGGTGTTCAACAGCTCGTCTTTGAGACCCAGCTTGACGTGCGCCATCAGCGTCGCGAGCTCCGGCGACGTCAGCCCAAGACCAGCCTCGAGCCGTCGGGCTATCTCCTTTTCCGAGGGCAGTGCCTCGAGTTCGCGGTTCAGATCCCGTTCGGTCACAAGGTATTTGATCTGGTCGGCATGCACTGGCAACAGGCTCGGAGCGTTCGCGCGGCTGGTGCCCATCAGGTCGTTCTGGTCGGCGTTGTCGGCGAGCACCAAATCGCCGACCTCGTCGGTCATCGACTCGAGCAGTTCGCTGCGTTCACCCGGATCGATCTTGCCGGCGATGATCAGCGCGTCGACCAGGATCTTGATGTTGACCTCGTGGTCGGAACAGTCCACGCCAGCCGAATTGTCCATCGCATCGGTGTTGATCCGGCCGCCGCACAGGTCGAATTCGACACGGCCGCGCGGGGTGACGCCGAGATTGCCGCCCTCACCAATGACCTTGGCGCGCACCTGGTTTCCATTGACCCGCACCAGGTCGTTGGCACGGTCACCCACGTCGGCGTCGGACTCTGATTCGGCCTTGACGTAGGTTCCGATACCGCCGTTGAACAGCAGATCCACCGGCGCGCGCAGGATTGCGCGCACCAGATTGGGCGGCGCCATCTCGGTGACATCGTCCTGGATTCCCAAGGCTGCGCGAACCTGGTCGCTGATCGGGATGGCCTTATGTTCGCGGCTGTACACGCCGCCGCCCTCGCTGATCAGTGACTTGTCGTAGTCATCCCAACTGGAGCGGGGCAGGTCGAACATCCGCCGTCGCTCCTGCCACGAGGCGGCCGCATCGGGGTGGGGGTCCAGGAAGATGTGGCGGTGGTCGAAGGCGGCCAACAGTCGAATGTGCTTGGACAGCAACATGCCGTTGCCGAACACGTCGCCGCTCATGTCGCCGATGCCGATGACGGTGAAGTCCTCGGTTTGAGTGTCGACGCC
>DATJOR010000128.1:0-2667 GCA_035506875.1 Mycobacterium sp. | reverse complement strand
GATCTCCGGGCGAATCGCCTACACACTGGGGCTGACCGGCCCGGCGCTCACCGTGGACTCGTCGTGCGCGTCCGCGCTGGCGGCATTTCACGTCGCCGTGCGCTCGGTGCAGAACGGCGACTGCGACTTGGCACTGGCCGGCGGAGTCAACGTGCTGGGCTCGCCTGGGTTCTTCGTCGAATTCTCCAAACAGCACGCGCTCTCCGACGATGGACATTGCCGTCCTTACAGTGCGCAGGCCAGCGGCACGGTCTGGGCCGAAGGGGCCGCGATGTTTGTGCTGCAACGCAAATCGTCTGCGTTGAGCGGAGGCCGGCCTATCCTGGCGGAGGTTCGGGCCAGCGCCATCAACCAGGACGGCCGCAGTGCCGGACTCAGCGCGCCCAGCGGCGACGCGCAGGTTCGGCTGTTCGAGCGTGCCCTTAGCCGGGCCGGGATTCGTCCTGAAGAGGTCGGGATGGTCGAGGGACATGGCACCGGTACCCGGCTCGGCGACCGGACCGAATTGCAGGCGCTGGCAAAAACCTACGGCGACACAGCACCCGGTGGCGGGGCTCTGCTGGGCTCGGTGAAATCCAATGTCGGTCACGCTTTGGCGGCCAGCGGCGCACTGGGGCTGGCCAAGGTCCTGGTGGCCGCCGACCACGGCGCCGTACCGCCGACCTTGCACGCAGCGGAGCCGAGTCATGAGATCGACTGGGAAAGCCAGGGTTTGCGTCTTGCGAGGAGTTTGACGCCGTGGCCTGCCGTCGGCGGGCAACGGATCGCGGCCACCTCGGCCTTCGGCATCGCCGGCACCAATGCGCATGTGATCGTTTCCCTTCCCGAGGCCGCATGATGCTCGCGCATCCGTTGCCCGATGGCCGCGTGCCGGTGCTGCTCTCGGCGCATGACGAAACGCTGATCGGCCAGGACGCTGGGGCGATCCTGGACTATCTCGACCGAGCCGGCGACGGCAACGATCCGACCCTGGCCGTCGCGTCCACCCTGCTGCGTCTGCGACGGGTGCGGCGGCACCGTGCGATCGTGCGGGCTGTGGATCGCGATGAACTCAGGGCGGCGCTATCCGCGCTGGCTTGCGGCGAGAAGCACCCACTGGTGACCTGGTCGTCGAAAAGCGTTGAACCGCGCATCGCTTTCGTCTTTCCCGGCCAGGGCAATCAATGGCCGTCGATGGGCGCAGATGCATACTGGCAGCTCCCGGCGTACCGGTCGGAAGCTGACCGATGCGCCCAAGCGTTCATCGACGCCGGGCTGGCGTCTCCGTTGCCGTATCTGACCGGGGAGCGGGAGCAGAACTGGTCGCGCGCCGAGATCCAGGGGGCGCAGTTCATCCACGCGGTCAGTTTGGCTGCCCAGTGGCGAGTGCACGGAATGCTTCCCGACATCACCGTGGGGCACAGCCTTGGCGAGGTGGCAGCGGCGTACGTCGCCGGAACGATCGGGTTGCCCGATGCGGTCGGTTTGGTTGGTGCGCGCGCGGCGGTCGTCGACCGGTTTTCCGGTCGATACGCCATGGCGGTGCTTGGTCTCGGCGTCGACGAGGCCCACGCGGTGATCGGCGAAACACTGGGCTGGCTGGAAGTTTCGGCCGTCAATGGGCCGTTGTCCACGGTGGTGTCCGGCGATCACGACGCAGTGGTCGCGGCGATTCGGCTGGCCCAGCAGCGGGGTACGTTCGCCCACCAACTGTCTGTCGACTACCCCGGTCACACCAGCGCGCTGAGATCGTTGCGCCGCGAATTCGCTGAGCTGCTACCTCACGCTGTGTTCCAGGACGGCCCGGTGAAGTTCGTCAGCTCGGCGTTGGGCGCCGAGGTCGGAAGCGACGTCGATTTCGCCCAGTACTGGTACGAAAGTCTCTGCAGCACAGTGCGTTTTGACCAGGCGGTAGTGATCGCTCAGAAGGCGGGGGCCGACACGTTCGTCGAGTTGTCCGCGCATCCCTCGCTGTTGTACCCGCTCGCCGACCTCGTCGCCGAGGAGTCGGTGACGATCGTCGGGTCGGGGCATCGCGACAAGCCGATCAGCGACGTGCTGTCCGCGAGCATCGCCGCCGTCGCCACCACCGATCCCGGCTACGCCTGGATCGATGCGATTCCCGGGGAAATCCAGCCGGTGCTGCGCGGGTTCCCGAATGCACCGATGCGGGCGGTGCACCTGTGGGCGGCACCGCAACCGGTTACCGACAACGCATGCGACCCAGCCACTGCCCTCACCGTTGCGGTGGAGGACTGGCAGCACGCGGGGCCGCCGCCCACGGCAAGCCGCACAAGCGGCATCGCGGTCGCCGGCGACGTCGCCGGGGCACTGGCACAGCGGCTGACTGATGCCGTTGTGGCACACGCAGGTTGCGATCTGGTACCGGTGAACGAAGCGGACATCGTCGCGGTGATCGCCCCGGCGATCGATCAGCTCGACGTGACGGCCGCCGTCGAACAGATCGTCGGACGGGCCGACGTAGGAATGCCTGACTACGCCGCGGTCATCGGTCCACGATGCCGAGCCGTGTGGTTGGTTACCGCCGGCGGCGAACGGGTTATCTCCGACGAGACGGTTGTCAGGCCTGGACAGGCCGCGCTGGCCGCAATGCACCGCAGCGTCGGCTTCGAATTTCCGGACCAGGCATTCGGCAGCCTGGATTTGTCGTCGCGCGAGGTCGATGGT
>DATJOR010000127.1:0-8534 GCA_035506875.1 Mycobacterium sp. | reverse complement strand
TGGAAGAGTCCCAGCTTGAGGGTGTGGGCGATCTGCGTGATCGCCGCTTGCGCGCGAACGCTGTTGCCGGCCTTGTCCAGCGGCGGCGAGAAGGCGGCGATCGCCATTTTGCCCGGCGACACTGCAACCAGACCTCCTCCGACACCACTCTTAGCGGGCAGCCCGACGGTGTAGGCCCAGTCACCGGACGCGGTGTAGAGACCCTCCATCGTCATCAAGGCCAGCACATGCGGCACGGTGGCTTGCGCGATAACGCGCTTGCCGGTGACGGGGTTGACGCCACCGTTGGCCAGGGTCGCACCCATGACCGCCAAGTCGGCGGCGGTGACCAGCGTCGAGCACTGCAGCGTGTAGACGTCGCAGGCCTCCATCGGATCGGAATACATATATCCGCCGCACAGCAGCAGCCACGCGATCGCGCGGTTGTGGAAGTTGGTGGCGCGCTCGGAGGCGGCGATCTGATCGCTGAGCGAGATCGCGCGCCCGGCGAAATCGCTTTGAACCTGCAGGATCTGGCGCCAGCGGTCGTCGGCGTCGGTGGCCGAAATCAGGCTGGTGGCCGTCATCGCCCCCGCGTTGACCATCGGTGAGTTCGGCTTGTCGTTGTGAAGTTCCAGCGCCAGCACGGAATTGTACTCCGCGCCGGTCGGATCGACGCCCACCTTGCGGTGGAACACCCGCGGGCCTGCTTGTTCGATGGCGAGCGCGGCGGTGAAGATTTTCGAGATCGATTCCAGCGCGAACTCAGTTTCGGCATCGCCGGCCGAAAACGTCTGGCCGTCAACGGTGACCACGCAGACCCCGAACAGCTGGGGGTCCACCGTCTCCAGGGCCGGTATGTAGCTGGCGTTCTTGCCGCGGCGGTTGCTCTTGTGCTTCGCGTGTGCGGCGGTGACCGCCTCGGCGATGGTAGTCAATTCTGTGCCCCCGTCACCACCCGATGGATGAAACCAAGCTTCGCGACGACGTGTGGGGAGATGGTGAACGGGTAGAGGTCGTCGCGGCCCATCGAGTTGTTGACCCGGTTGAGCACCCCGGACAGCACCAACCAGTCCGCCATAATGTCCTCGATGGTGGCATCGGCATAGGACTCCCGTGCATCGACGTTGTAAGGCAGATCCCACTTCACCCGATCAGCCTCGACGATAAGGCCCGAATCCGCAATCGTGGCAAGGGTTCCGGTGATATGCAGATAATGCGCCCAGGTTTCGGCGAAGTCTTCCCACGGGTGCGCGGTGGCGTACTCCGAGATGAAGTCGTGCTCCCAATCCTCCGGTGCCTGGCCCTGGTAGTGCCGCTGCAGCGCGGCCTGGTAGTCCTCCCGGTCGTCACCGAACATCGCGCGGGCATCGTCGATGAGCGGAGTGTTCTGCACCAGCAGCATCTCGTAGTAGTGGCCGACCTCGTGGCGGAAGTGACCCAGCATCGTGCGATAGGGCTCACGCAGCTTGATCCGCAGCCGCTCCCGATACAACTCCAGCGACTCGGCCAGGTCGATGGTGATCACGCCGTTCGCGTGCCCGATCATCACCGGCCTTCCCAGCGTCTTGCTCGACACCAGGTCGAACGCCAGCCCGTCGGAATCCGCGTAGTACGGATTGATGGGCAGCTTCAGATCCATCAGCTCGAAGATCAACCTTCGCAGCGACTTTAGCGTCGAATCGAGTTCGGCCATCGCCTCGTTGTCATCCGGCGCCGGGCCCTCGCGGACGAAACTGTCGGCGAAGCAGCGGCCGGATTCGGCGTCGTCGCCAGTCAGCCAGTTGCAGCCGCGCTCCCAGTGTGCGCACCGGAACCAGCCATGGCCGTCGACGGTGACGGTTTGCGATGGTGTGCACACCATCTGCCGCGACGGGTAGTGGTAGCCGACTGTCACGGCGCACGTCGGGCACTGCTGCACTTCGAACGCGACCGCCTGCCCGCAGTTGGGGCATCTGAAGGCACGCACGGTCAGAGCCCGCCGGTACTGCCCGACTCGACGTATGTCCACGGTCGCTGCGGACGATCCCTGAGATAGCCACGCTGCCAATCCCATTGCGGATGCTGCCGCAGGAATTCTTCGGCGATGAACTCGGTGCCGTCGGCGCGCCCACACCGCGCCCACACATTGAGCGCCTTGATGTCGGCCGTGCTGGCAACCTTGCCGTCCACCGACCCGAATGGCGTGAATGGGGTCAGCCCACTGTCACGGCAGGGGTCGTTGTCGGAATGTGCGCAAATGGTCCGGGCCGAGGGGTTGATGCAGCCGACGTAGGTGTCGAACGTATCGGCCAGCATGCGCTGGCCGATCTCGACGTCGATGCGCCCGTTGTACTGGTCGAGCAATTGGCGCCAGCGAACCTCCCGCGCGCCGTTGGGGGTGCGCACGTCGCTGAACCCGGTGCCGAAGCATTCCAGGTTGCGAATACGCGGATCCGTTACCGCGTTGTCACCCCAGAAGTAGCCATCGGTTGTGCGGCTGAGGGTTTGGTACAGCAGGCCCTCTTCGTAGCGCGCGATCTCACCGGTCTTGGCGTCACCGATCAACCAGGAGTTGGCGTATCCGCCGTTGTTGTCGGTGTTGAGCGTATCGACCCAATGGTCGATGTCGCGGGCGTACTGCGACGCCTTGCGGGCCCGGACGAACTCGGGAACCCGGGTCTCGTCATAGCCCTTGAACCCGTCGTAGCCGCCGATCGTGGTCTCGGTGATCGCCAGTCCGGCACCGGTCAGCCAGAAATCGCTCATGCTGGCAATCCAGCCCGGCGCGGTCTGCATGACCATGCGGTTGCCGTCGTCGGGGGTCATGTCCAGGATGACGTTCTCGAACTGTCCCTGCCAGAAGTCGGCAAAACTGGTGTGGCCCAGAATGATTGAACCATCGGTGGTCGCGCTGCCGGTGGCGATGAAGGCGCTGCAGTGGTTGCCCTCGCCGCCGGTTGGCGCCAGCGCCGTGTAGCGGCCGGAGTTTTTCGGCCACCAGTAGCCGGTGAGTTCCATCCAATCGTTGACGCCGAGCACATCGTTGAATGTGGCCGGCACGCCCGCCGCGGTCAGACCCGCGGCCACGCCTTCCATCTCCTCGCGCAGCTCGTCGGGGATCTTGGCGGCGTGCAGTTCGGCGGCCCGCTCGACAAAGAAGTCGTAGCTCATCCCGATGTCCTGGTAGGTCATCTCCCGGTACACCCGAATCGACTCCGCGTACTCGTCGGCAACGAGAAAGCCGTACTGGAACCCGCGCGCGGCCGGTGATCCCTTGATCGTGACGTGCAACCAGCCGTTGATGTCGTTGCGCGAGGCCTCGGCGAGCCAACCCCGCTGCTCGTCGGTGAGTGCGTCATGCCCCTTCGGGGCTGGAGCGATCACAGTCACAGGCTCTCCTCCGTACAACCCCCGCGCCGGTGAGCTTAGTGCCGTCAGGTTGGTGGTTAGTAGCCCTAACCCGCCGCACGCTCGATATCGCCAAGCACGGGTGGGCCTTTAGCGTCGCCGCCGCGACGGAGCAGGAACATCCGGAGCCGGCCGTAATGCTTGGCCATCTCGGTGTTGCCGACGTAGTCGCACGCGAACTGATCGGCATTATGCAGCGCCAACACCGCCGCAAACGTCTCGGTGACGTAGACGCAGCCTTCGGGTGTGATCGGCTCGATGCGGGCGGCGCGGCTGACATGCGCGCCGTAGTAGTTGGGCCGGTCGGTGACCGGATCGTCCAACTCGTAGACCGGCCCCAGGTGGCCGCCGAGGCGCAACTTGAGCGTCGCGGGTAGCCCCGCCGCCACCAGGTCGATGCCGTCCATCGCGTCCTGCATGTCGAGCGCGCACGCCGCGGCCCGACCGGCATCGCGGAAGACGACGAAAATGCCATCGCCCCAGGTGTTTACGAAGGCGATGTGCTGCTTGTAGCGGCGCGCCACCTCCCCCAGCGTGCCCATGATCTTCTCGGTGAACACCGGCAGCTGGGCGTCACTCAGCTTGCTGAAGCCGTGGATGTCGCCGAACAGCATCGCCCGGGTGTCCCGGCGGCCACGGGCGACCTTTGGGCGGTGCCACGGCGGAAGCTTCTCGGCATTCACGTCTGGGCCGGTCGGCAAGAGCTTGACCGGATTGCCGGCCTCGCGCCATGCGCTCATGTCGGCGGCGGTGCCGCCGGCCGCGCCTTCGTTGATCGACCCGTCCCACACCGCCAACTGCAACAGCGGCGCGTGCAGATGGCGGGCGCAGAGGCTGGCAAGCCCCATCGCCAGGCTGCTGCTGTAGGGGAAGAGCTGATCGTCGCCCAGATAGGCGTCCTCCGTGGCGAAGCGCACCGTCTTGGCGGCGGAGAGACACGCCTCGAAGCGCGCGACCCAATCCTCGCCCGCCGGGCGGACCGACGCTTCGACGAAATCGGTTGCGGCGAAGGGCAAGACGACATTCAGGGCGACGCCCCGTTTAAGCAGCGCCTCAGCGAACAAGATGTCCGCGCCGGAGGCGAGCGAGCCATAAGCCGCGCCGATGTGCATCCCGTCCAGCAAGGCGTCGATATCGGCCGCCACTGTCGTCGCGTCCATGTTGCCGAGGAAATGCACGACGGTCGGCACCTTGTATGCGGCGAGCACGCCGGCATCGAGTTTCTTCGCCGCGACGATGCGTTCGAGCTGCCGGGCGGTGGTGGCCAGCGCGGCGTCGTCGCTGCCGGCTGCCGTGACGACCTGGTCGACCAGCCCACGCGCCGCGTCGAGATCACCCCGGACGAGCTGGGCCTCGAGCGCCGTCGCCAGCACCCAATAGCGATCGGCCGCAACATTGTCCAGACTGGCGATGCGCGGTGCGAGCAAATCGAGCACCTCGCCGGCGAGTCGGCTGGCCCCGTCGGCGTCGCCGGCGAATAAGGCCAGGGTCGCGGCATTGATCGCCGGGTAATAGGCCTCGGCGTCGCCGGCAGCAGTGGCGTGGCGGAAGGCGTCCTCGTAGATCACGCGACCCTCGCGGAACAAGGCGTCGCGCGCCTCGCCCGTCGCGGCGAAGGCCTGATCCTTCTTCAGCCGGCCGAGCAAGCTGCAGACGTCGGTCTCGTGACGTTTGTCGAGGCCGAATTCGTAGTATTTGTCCAGCGCGAGCGCAGTCGCGCCGGCATTGGCGAGGCTCAGCACCGCCCGGTGGGCGAGCCAAACATCGCCGGGAAACAACTCCAGCGCCTCCGCCGCCAGGTCGTAGGCGCGGAAGAATTCGCCGTGATCGAAGAAGGTCTTGACGCGCTTCAGCAGGTCACCGGCGCGGACAGGCGGGCTCTGTGTGTCGGTCATCGGGGCCTCCAACCGCATCCCCCGCGCAGACGGGATGCTACGCCAGCAAATCACCAGCGGCACCCGGTTAGCCGATCCCACCGGTGGGCTTGAGGCCCCGACTGCGCTGGTGTTGTTGCTCACACGATGATGGGAAAGCGCCGCTGATCGGATAGGGTGGCAAACAACGTTGGCGTCACCAGAATGCCGACACCGTCGTGGAATGCTCCGTCATCCGCTACTCGGGCAGACGCCAGGAAGCGCAGCCCGGGATTTGCAAGATCTTTTCGCGGCGATCGATTTTGCCCACCGGCAATCTCGCCACCACCCGATGCCTGAAAGGCACCGCACCATCATGACTACCAAAACCTTCGCTGACCTCGGCGTGCCCGCACCGCTGATCAGTGTCCTCAACGCACGTGGGATCACCGACCCCTTCCCAATCCAGGTCAACACCCTGCCCGACACCCTGGCGGGCCGCGATGTGCTGGGCCGCGGCAAAACCGGCAGCGGTAAAACGCTGGCGTTCTCGATTCCGTTGGTGGCGCGCCTCGCATCCGTGAAGCGGCATCCCGCTCGCCCGACCGGGTTGGTGCTCGCACCCACCCGCGAGCTGGCGACCCAAATCACCGCAGCACTCGAGCCGTTGGCCGCCGGTTACGGCCTGAAGGTCACCACGATTTTCGGCGGAGTGCCGCAAGCCCGTCAGGTGACCGCACTGCGCTCCGGCGTCGACATCGTCGTCGCCTGCCCGGGACGCCTCGATGATCTGATGCGCCAACGGCTAATCAGCCTCGACGCGGTCGACATCACCGTGCTCGACGAGGCCGACCACATGGCCGACCTTGGATTCTTGCCGGTGGTCACCCGCATCCTGGCCGCCACGCCGCCAACCGGTCAGCGGCTGCTGTTCTCCGCCACCCTGGACAACGACGTCGACAAGCTCGTCAAGCGCTTCCTGCGCAACCAGGTGTTGCACTCCGTCGACGAGGCCAACTCGCCGGTGCCCGAGATGACGCACCACGTCTTCCACGTCGCCGGAACGGATGCCAAAAAGGAGTTGGTGCACCGGCTGGCGTCGGGCACCGGGCGACGCATCCTTTTCATGCGCACCAAACATCATGCCCGTAAGCTCGCTCGCCAGCTCACCGAAGCCGGCATGCCCTCAGTTGATCTGCACGGCAACCTTTCTCAGCCCGCCCGCGACCGCAATCTTGCTGCCTTCGCCGCCGGAACCGCGCGAGTGTTGGTCGCCACCGACATTGCCGCACGCGGAGTGCACGTCGACGAGGTGCAGTTGGTGGTACACGTCGACCCGCCCGCCGAGCACAAGGCCTACCTGCATCGCTCCGGACGCACCGCACGCGCGGGCAGCGCCGGCGACGTCGTCACCGTCGTCCTGCCCGAGCAACGCAAAGACGCTTCGGCGCTGCTCCGCAGAGCCGGCATTGCTGCGCAGCCGCAACAGGTGACCGCCCAGTCGGATTCGGTGATCAAGCTGGTCGGCGACGTCGCGCCATATAAGGCTCCGGTCGCCAAACCAGCCAACCCCGCGCCCAGTCGGCCGCGACGACGACGCTCTGCGCGCCGCTAGTGTTTCGATTGTTTCAATCGTATCGCATGCCTGGTAGCATGGAAGCATGGCTACTGCCGTCGCTCCCCTCGCCCGCCAGGTCGCCGAACGCGCCCGGAATGACTCCAGCTTCGCCGAGGTGCTCGATGCGCTGCTGGAGGCGCCGACCGGCCCGCAGGGCACTTTAGAGCGCATCGCCGCGAGCAGCCTGAACGACGAGCGGCGCGGCGCTTTGGTGCGCGAGTTCGTCGAGGGCTCGCTGCCGACACCGAAGGTACAGGAGCGGCTGGGTCTGCATTCACCGCAGGCGGTGCACCGGCTTCGCAGCCGCGGCAAGCTGCTGGGCTCGCCCGTCGGCAACCAAACATGGTTTCCGGCTTGGCAATTCGATGCTGACCGGGTGCGACCTGATCTGCCGCGGATTCTCGAGCTGTTGAGCGAATTCACCTCCGACCCGCTGGCCGCTGACCGGATCATGCGGCTGACCCACGACGAGCTGGGCGGCTCGTCGATCGCCGAGGCGCTGCGCCGCCCGAAGACTGCTGACAGCGCATGGCAGATGCTCGCCGCCGTCGGTGCCTGACCTTCCGGCCGGCTATCGGGCGCCGCTGCCCGACGCCCGGCCCGTCGGCCTGCGCCGTCGTCGCGTCGAGGCCGGCACCGAACTGTGGCGCGTCGAGGCTTTGCGGCCCGAGGACTGGACCTGGGCCGGCTTCCCGCAGCCACGCTACCGCTTCGACTCGGCGTCGGGTACGTTCCGAACCCGTTATGCCGCAGGCACTCTCGTCGGTGCATTCCGGGAGCGCTACCGGTCGACCGGATCGATGATTCCCGCCGATCACGCCGCGCACTACTTGGTGCGACTGGTCGCCGCCCGCCACCTGCGGGTCCTCGACCTGCGCACCGAGAAGAACCTCGACATCCTCGGCGTCGACGACCAGATCAACACCGGCCAGCACCCCGACGTGTGGGACACCTGCCACCGGCTCGCGGATGCCGTCAAGCGGTGGTGGCCTGATCCCGATGTCCTGGATGCGCTGGTGTACCGTCCCCGCACCACACCGGAGACCTCGGTCAACTACGCGTTCTTCGCCCTCGACGCGTTCACGACCGAGTCGTGGCCGCTGGCCGGCCGCACCGATATCCTCACCAATCTGGTGCTGCGCCATGGCTTTACCGTCGGCTGGGAGTTAGCCTGAAGCTATGACAGAACAGTCAAGCGCGATCTTCGAATCGCACCCACCCGACGCGTTACTGCGCATTGTGAATCCGATCATGAAACTGGTGCTGCACACCCCGTTAGCAGGGCCGGCACGCAACCAGCTCATGGTGGTCGATTTCTCCGGCCGCAAGAGCGGGCGGCACTACTCAATTCCGTTGGCCGCACATGTAGTCGACGGCATCCTCTATGCCATGACGGGCAAGGCCTGGAAGAACAACTTCCGCGACGGCGCCGCCGCACAGGTCTTGCACGACGGCAAGACGACGGCGATGCGTGGCGAGCTCATCACGGACAAGACGCACGTCGCCGATCTGTACGCACGCTGCGCCGAGTCGTACGGCGTCAAGCGCTCCGAGCGGGCGTTCGGATTAGGGTTCCGGGACCATCAAATGCCGACTCACGACCAGTTCGCCGAGGCCGTCGACAAGCTGAACCTTCGCGCGATCCGGTTCACTCCGGCCGGCTAGATGCCGTAGTCCGGCAGCGGGAAGTCGTC
>DATJOR010000126.1:0-5763 GCA_035506875.1 Mycobacterium sp. | reverse complement strand
GCCCTGGCCGACGCGCTGGACGCGGAGGCGTTGCGGAACAGCGCAGGCCGTGAAGTGTTCACCAATCCGGCCAAGGCGTTGGTCGAGCGGATGTCGCGGCGCCGCGTCGTGCTGGCCGGGGACTGTGCCGCGACGTTGGCGCTGGCCCGGCACGGGTCTTCTATTCTGCTGCGGATCGCCAACCAGGTGGCCGCCGCCACCGGGCTCGCGGACGCCCTGGTGGCGCTGCGCGCGGCCGCGGATTCGGGCTCGGTGGACCCGGTGGAGGCTTTGTTTCACGACGAGGAGATCGACGGCCCGGTTGCCGAGCGGCTGCGGGTGCTGGTGTTGGCGCTGGACGCCGAGCACTCCGTCGTGGCGTCTCGGGTCGCTCAGCTTGACGACGTCGACCTGGTCGGCGCCGAGGATGTGCCGGAGGGGCCGGGTGTCAGCACAGCGCCGGTCGGTGCCCAGCGGGCCGAGCAGCAGCTGGCTATATTGGCTGTTCGATTGGAGATGGCGGCGGTTTATTTGCGTCTGGTGCGGGGATAAGTAGACAGTGCAGTTGCTACGCGGAGCGGTACGGACGTACGCATGGGGCTCGCGGACGGCCATCGCTGAATTCACCGGGCGGCCGGTTCCGGCGGCGCATCCGGAGGCGGAGCTCTGGCTCGGTGCTAACCCGGGTGATCCGGCCTGGTTGGAGAACCCGGACGGCGAAACGTCGCTGCTGCAGGCGCTACTCGCCGATCCGGAAGGCCAACTCGGCCCGCTGGTACGCGCCCGGTTCGGCGATGTGCTCCCATTCTTAGTCAAAGTGCTCGCTGCCGACGAACCGCTATCGCTGCAGGCGCATCCCAGTGCCGAACAAGCCGCCGAGGGTTACCTGCGCGAGGAGCGGCTCGGTATTCCGGTGACGTCGCCGGTGCGCAATTACCGCGACGCCAGCCACAAACCCGAGCTGTTGGTGGCACTGCAGCAGTTCGAGGCGCTGGCCGGATTCCGTCCCGCGGCCCGGACGATCGAACTCTTGCGCGCCCTCGCGGTTTCCGACCTGGATCCATACATCGATTTGTTGAACGACCAGTCTGATGCCGACGGCCTGCGCGCGTTGTTCACCACTTGGATCACCGCGCCACAGCCCGACATCGACGTGCTGGTGGCCGCTGTGCTCGATGGCGCCATCCAATATGTCAGTAGCGGCGCAACGGAATTCGCGGCCGAGGCCAAGACAGTGCTGGAGTTGGGCGAACGCTATCCCGGCGATGCCGGTGTGCTGGCCGCGTTGCTGCTCAACCGGATAACCCTTAGTCCCGGTGAAGGGATCTATTTGTCGGCCGGAAACCTGCACGCCTACCTGCGCGGTGTGGGGCTGGAGGTAATGGCCAACTCCGACAACGTGTTACGCGGTGGTCTGACTCCCAAACACGTCGATGTTCCGGAGCTGTTACGGGTGCTGAACTTCAATCCCACCACCGAGGCTGAAATACGTGCGCCAACGCACCGCGATGGACTCGGCTTGATCTATGACACGCCCACCGCCGAATTCGCGGCGTCGATGCTAACCCTCGGTGACGGCCAGCTCGGTCACGAAGTCGATGCGCCGTCGCGCCACGACGGCCCGCAGATTCTGTTGTGCACCGAGGGTTCGACGACCGTAGCCGGAAAGTCCGGGACAGTGCAGCTCGCTCGGGGCGCGGCCGCCTGGGTGGCCGCCGACGACGGTCCTATCCGGCTGATCGCCCACGAACCGACCAAGATCTTCCGGGCCACCGTCGGCCTTTGAGGCCGCCGCGGTCTTGCCGACGCTCGGCGAGCCACAACCGCAGGTTGTGTCGCATGGCGCGGGCGATGACCGGCGGCGTCGGGATCATGTAGAGGCTGTCCAGCAGAGAAAACCTGCGCAAAAACCATTCGGCGAGAACGGGATCGGTCTCCGCGGCGCCGAGGAACTGATCGAACAAGTTACCCACCGGCCGGTACCACCGGGGCGCCGAACCGGCCGCATGGTGGAAATTGAAATCGCCGATCGCGGTCATCATCCATACCGGGAAGGTGGTCTTGGCGGTCGCCCGGTTCACTGTGCGCTCCAGGTGCTGACCGTCGGTCAACGCTCGGCGCAGATGACCGGCCTGCAGCGAGGTCATCGTCATGCCCTGCCCGAAGGTCGGGTCGAAGCTGGCCACCGAGTCACCGAGTGGCACGATCCCGCCCGGAAACCGGTCCAGCTTGTCGTAGCGGCGCCATCGGCTGGCGGGAAAGCGGTGAAAGGCCACCTCGCCGACTGGTTCGGCGTGCGTGAGCGCGGCATGCAGCCGATCCGGGAGCAGCTTCTCTGCCAGCCGCACCATGTCGGAAAAAGACTGTGGCGGTTCAACTTTGGCGACTCCGAACGTCGTGATGGTCCAGAGTCCGTCTTCGTATCCCAGCATGCCTAGCCCCAGCGGCTGTTCGCGGGATGCGCCGGCAACGATCACCCTTTCCTTGATCAGGCCGTCGGGAAGCCGGAACTGTTGCGACGCATAGCCGATGCCCACGTCGACGACGTCTTCGCGAGGACGCTGGTATCCCCACTGCTCCAGCCACACCGGCAGCCTGGTGCCGCGGCCAGCCGCGTCGACGACGAGATCGGCCGGAACGAATTCCGGGTCCGCGCCGTCACCGGAATCCACCAACACCCCAGTCACCCGTTGCGCCCCGGCGTCGAACCGTGGCTCGCGCACCGAACGGTGCTGAAGTTCGACGTTGGCGATGCCAACAGCCCGACGCCGGATTTGCCATTCCAGGTGCGGGCGGCTGGGTACGTAAGCGGTGAACTCGTCGCGCAGCGTCTGTCCGGTCCCCAGTAAGTGACCCGCAGCGCCGAAGTAGATGCGGTCCGGCCGGTTCTCCAGCTTCGGCACTCCGGCTGCCACCATGTCGTCGAGGAGCCCGGGGAACAGCGCATCGAATTCGACCGCGCCACGGGCCATTAGCAGGTGAACGTGCCGGCCCTGGGGGACCGCTGTGCGGTTGACCGGCGTACTCGGGAGCTCGTCGCGTTCGAACACCGTGACCTGCTCATAGAACTCCGACAACACCCGCGCCGCGCACAACCCCGCGATGCTGGCCCCGATGACAACAGCGTGCCCCCGACATATTCCCCCAGGCATGACCGCACAGTACTCGGTACTGTCCGGGTGCATGGCCGGACGCTGGCGCACCAAATCAGTCGAACAGTCGATTGCCGACACCGACGAGCCGGATACCCAGCTGCGCAAGGACCTCAGCTGGTGGCACCTTGCCGTCTTCGGGGTTTCGGTGGTGATCGGAGCCGGGATCTTCACCGTCACCGCATCAACCGCGGGAGACATCACCGGGCCGGCGATCTGGATCTCGTTTCTCATCGCGGCGACCACCTGCGGGCTGGCGGCGCTGTGCTACGCCGAATTCGCGTCGATGCTTCCGGTGGCCGGCAGCGCCTACACGTTCTCCTACGCCACCTTCGGTGAGTTTCTGGCCTGGACAATCGGTTGGAATCTGGTCTTAGAGCTGGCCATCGGCGGCGCCGTCGTTGCCAAGGGCTGGTCGAGTTACCTGGACACAGTATTCGGATTGACCGGCGGCACAATCCATCTCGGGTCTTTTAGGCTCGACTGGGGCGCGCTGCTCATCGTCGCGCTGGTGGCCACCCTGCTCGCACTGGGCACCAAGTTGTCGTCGCATTTTTCCACCGTGGTCACCACGATCAAGGTGTCCGTGGTGGTGTTGGTGATCGTCGTGGGCGCCTTCTACATCAAGACCGCGAACTACACGCCGTTCATCCCGCCGGCCGAGGCCAACCACGGCGGCACCGGCATCGATCAGTCGTTGCTTTCGCTTTTGACCGGCGCGCACAGCAGCCACTACGGCTGGTATGGGGTGCTGGCGGGAGCGTCGATCGTGTTCTTCGCGTTCATCGGGTTCGACATCGTGGCCACCATGGCCGAGGAAACCAAGCACCCGCAACGCGACGTCCCCCGAGGCATCCTCTTCACGTTGGGCGTCGTCACGGTCCTCTACGTGGCGGTGTCAATCGTGTTGTCCGGAATGGTTCCCTACACGGCGTTGAAGACCACTCCCGACGGGCACCACGCCAACCTGGCCACCGCGTTCGCGGTCAACGGCGTGCACTGGGCGTCGGGCATCATCTCCATCGGAGCGCTGGCCGGGCTGACCACCGTGGTGATGGTGTTGTTGCTCGGCGGATGCCGGGTGTTGTTCGCGATGGCGCGGGACGGATTGTTGCCCCGTTCGCTGGCCAAGACCGGCTCGCGCGGAACTCCGGTGCGCATCACCGCGCTGGTCGCGTTGCTGGTCGCAGCCACCGCCTCGGCGTTCCCGGCGGACAAACTCGAGGAGATGGTCAACGTCGGGACGCTGTTCGCGTTCTTGCTGGTGTCCGCCGGCGTCATCGTTTTGCGCCGCGCTCGCCCGGACCTGCCCCGCGGATTCCGCGCGCCGCTGGTGCCGGTGCTGCCGGTCGTGTCGGTATGCGCGTGCCTCTGGCTGATGGTCAACCTGACTGTCATCACCTGGGTTCGGTTCGGCGTGTGGATGGTCGCCGGGCTGGTCATCTATCTGAGCTACGGCCGCCGGCACTCGGTAATGGCAAGCCGCCCGACCCGCGAAACCCGCAAGGACGCGACGCTGGATCCTGCCTAGGATCTTTACAAATTAACGTCCTATGTCTAGACAGAAGACGCAGAGCGCAGTATTGTCCAATCTCAAGGTGCTCTGAATCACGAGGAGGTTGGCGATATGACCGCGGAAATAGAGGCAATAGGCCCGAATGCAAAGGTATGGCAGGACAAGAAGCGCTATCTGTGGCTGATGGGACTGATCGTCCCGACGCTGCTGTTCACGATCCTGCCGATCGTCTGGGCAATGAATCAGTTCGGCTGGCAGACCGCCTCTCAGGTGCTGTTCTGGATCGGCCCGATCCTGCTCTACATCCTGCTGCCCGCGCTTGACCTGCGGTTCGGGTCCGACGGGCAGAACCCGCCCGACGACATGATGGAGTGGCTGGAGAACGACAAGTACTACCGCTACTGCACCTACGCTTTCATCCCGTTCCAGTACCTCAGCATGGTTCTCGGCGCATACCTGTTCACCGCGTCGAACCTGAGCTGGCTGGGCTACGACGGGCCGCTCAGCTGGCCGGCCAAGATCGGTCTGGCGCTGTCGGTCGGCGCGCTCGGCGGGGTCGGCATCAACACCGCGCACGAAATGGGGCACAAGAAGGAGTCGCTGGAGCGCTGGCTGTCCAAGATCACCCTGGCGCAGACCGGCTACGGGCACTTCTACATCGAGCACAACCGCGGCCACCACGTGCGGGTGGCCACACCGGAGGACCCCGCATCGTCGCGGTTCGGTGAGACGTTCTGGGAGTTCTTGCCCCGCAGCGTCTTCGGCAGCCTGCGCTCGGCCGTGCGTCTGGAGTCGCAGCGGCTGCGCCGTCAGGGCGCCAGCTGGTGGAACCCCAAGACCTACCTGTCCAACGACGTGCTCAACGCCTGGCTGATGTCGGTGGTGCTCTTCGGCGTTCTGATCGCGGTGTTCGGCCCGGGGCTGATCCCGTTCGTCATCATCCAAGCCGTGTTCGGGTTCAGTCTGCTGGAGGCCGTCAACTACCTCGAGCACTACGGGCTGCTGCGGCAGAAGAACGCCAACGGCCGCTACGAGCGCTGCACCCCGGAGCACAGTTGGAACTCCGATCACATCGTCACCAACCTGTTCCTGTACCACCTGCAGCGGCACAGCGAT
>DATJOR010000125.1:0-3366 GCA_035506875.1 Mycobacterium sp. | reverse complement strand
TTCATGGCCCAGTACAATTGGGAGTTGCCCCTTCGCTGGGGCATCTATCACTCCCAGGTCGGTGTGGCAGATGCCCACTCCAGCAATGCGCACAACCAGTTCGTCAGGACGTGGATCTTTGACCTCGACTTCGGTGAGTTCGAGCGGTCCGCCAGGTGCTGCGAGGACTGCCGCGAGTGCTTTCATGCGACTGCGTCCCGGGCTTTGTTGAGCGTGATCGTCTGATGGTTGGTGTACTCGACCAGGCCATACAGGGAGTTCTCGGCACCGATCCCGGACTGCTTGTGCCCGGCGAAGACCTGATGCGGTGAGTACTCGTGGATCTCGTTGAGCCACACAGTGCCCGCCTCTAGCTGGCGGCCAATGCGACCGACTCGTTCAAGGTCGCGCCCCCACACGCTCGCGCCCAAACCCCATGGTGTGGCGTTGGCCCGAGCGATGACATCCGCTTCGTCGTGCCAGCGTAGGAGCGGCAGAATCGGCCCAAACGGCTCCTCGGCCACCAGACGAGAGTCCTCCGGCGGATCGTCGACCAGTGTCACTGGAACAAACCAGCCAACCGCGTCGCGGTCGACCATGCCGCCCAGCGCAAAAACGTGGCCGTTTGCGTGGCAGTCCGCGAAGTACTCCAGCACCTTGCGGTATTGCGGCTCGTTTTGTATCGGCCCCAGTTGCGTTTCGGGGCTTGCGCCGTCGCCAACCGTGACGGTGCGTGCGTAAGCGACCATCGCATCACGTACCTGGTCATAGACGTTGTCGTGGACGTAGATCCGTTTCGCCGCATTGCAGAACTGGGCGTTGTTTTGAAAGGCTGCCCAAAACAATTTCGGGGCAACCGTCTGTGGGTCCACATCGTCGAGCACGATTGCCGGATCGTTTCCGCCCAACTCAAGGGTGAGCCGTTTGAGCGTGCCCGCCGCTGAAGCCATCACATGCTTGCCGGTCTCGGTACTGCCGGTGAATGCGATCTTGTCGATATCACGGTGTGCGGTAATCCATCTCCCGAGGTCGTCGCCGCCACTGACGGCGCTGAGCACACCCGCTGGCAGCAGGTCTTGTACCAGCTCAACGAGTTTCAGATCACACAGCGGAGTGAACGGCGAGGGCTTGACGACGATGGTATTGCCGGTCACCAGTGCCGGCGCGATCTTCCACACGGCCAGCAGGATAGGAAAATTCCAGGGCACGATCGCACCTACCACCCCCAGCGGGGTGTGTCGCGAAATCACCAGCCGTTCCCTGGTTTCCTGAACCGTCTCGCTAGCCAGCGACTGGGTGGCGATCTCGCGGAACCACGCGATAGAGCCGAGCACTTCCCACTCAGCCATCGCTTTTGGCTTGCCTTGTTCGATGGTCAATAACGCCATGAAATCCTCGGCGTGCTCGGCCAGTCGGTCACCCATCGCCGCCACGGCTTGCTGCCGATCGGTCAATGCGTTGGTAGACCACTCGTTGAACGCCGCCCGTGCCGCCGCGACCGCCTCGTCCAACAGCACCTGTGAGGCGACAGGGACATTGGCCACTACCTGTCGAGTCGCGGGATTGAACACCGCAAGGGTCTCATTCGTGCTCACCCGTTTGCCGGCGATGGTCATCACGAACTCACTGTCGACACTCACCCGCGGCACTGACACGGTTGCCATCAATTAGCTCCTGATGTTTGGTCCCTGCAGGGTTGGCGTGAATAGTCTGTGTTGCTCATCCTCAGAGCAGCGCCGGCCCGCGAGTGTTCTATGTGCGAACAATTTGTGCTGGCATAGCCCCGAGCGTGTCGACGATCAGCAGCCGCCGCGGACGTTGTCTGCGCTGGTCGCCGCAAGGTGCCTGCGTCCGGATGCTCGTCTGGACACGCCGGTAGCCGGGTTGGGCAACTCGGCGTCGTGTGTTCGAATTGATGGCGTGTCTACCACCGACATCGCGGCCCCGCCCGACGCATCGCCGTCGACCCGCCAGGAAAAGGCCCAGGCGACTCGGCGTCGACTGCTGGCGGTTGGCGTCGAGCTGTTCGCTGAGCGACCCTTTCACCAGGTCCAAGTCAGCGAAATCGCCGAGAAGGCCGGTGTCGCTCACGGCGTGTTGTTTCACCATTTCGGGAGTAAGCGCGGCCTGTACGTTGAAGCGGTCAATGAGCTTTCCAAAGTGCTGTTCGAATTGCCCGAGCCCGAGCCCGGGGCGTCCCCGGGCGAGCGAATTCGTCAGATCCTCTACGAACACTTCCACCGGGTGGCCACTAACGAGCGTCTGGTGGTGGGCTATATCAAGGGTTCGTTGGGGATCGCCTCAGACCCTCAGGCGTGGGAGGTCCTGGAGAACCGGCGCCTCACGATCATCTCCGATGCACTCGAAATCGTCGGCATGGATCCAACGGCGACAGCACCCCGGATCACGCTCCGCGCAATCTCCGCAGGCATGGATCAACTCAGCGTGGAATGGGTGCAGCAGGGACGCTCCTACCCCATTGACGCTGTGGTCGAGGCGATGATCCACATCATGGTCGGCGCACTCCGCGGGGCCTGCGAGCTCGACCCGTCTTTGGACACATCAGCGGCCGAGAGTCTGCTACGTCCGCGCCCGTGACCACGATGTCGGCGCCTTGATCAGGGCCCGGCCAGCGCCAAGAGGGGCCGCCCGTCAGACAGCCCAGAATGGGTACCGTATTCGCGGCTACCGTAAACCAACGGCCGGCGCGCCACCGTGGGCCGGACGGTATCGACAACGTCGCACAAAAGAAGATCATGATCTCCGCCACCGAGCTGCTTGGCGACACGGCAACCCAACCACCCAGCGCTGCCCTCGATGGCCGGCAACTCGCCGCGCAGCCGCCACCGCACGGACTCAAACTTGTTGTCCGACTTGGATGCAAAACAGTCAGCCACGTCCTGTTGACCCTCAGCGAGCAGATTTATGCCCAAGCGGCCGGTGCCGTTAATAAGCCCCAACAGCCGCGATGTTTGATTCAACGCGACCACGATCATGGGTGGGTGCAGCGACAGCGAGCAGAACGCGGTGACTGTAGCGCCATGGGGGCGATTAGCGGCCATCGCGGTGACGACCGCAACCTGACTACATACCGTCGCCATGATGGCCTTGAAGTCCTCGGTGGAGACCAATTCATTTGTCATTGTTAGTCCCTTCCGCAATGACACAGATTCATCCGACCAGCCACAGAAGCGGGCGTTCGACGACCAGTAGAAAACACCGAACGCCGAACTCGCGCAATACACCTCAGGTGTTGGTGAAGTGGGCTTGGGTGAGTTCGCGTTTGGAGATTTCGACGAAGTAGAGCAGTCCGCTGTGGGCTCGCAGGGTTGACATGTCGCGCCAGACCCGTTCCATGGGTGTGCCGTTGACGATCGAGCCCGATCC
>DATJOR010000124.1:0-3665 GCA_035506875.1 Mycobacterium sp. | reverse complement strand
ATCCACCGTGCACGGCGCGAACAGAGTCGAGCCCGTGAGCTCTGTCGCACAGCGGCGGACACCGTCCGGAGAACTCTTGCTTCGCAGCGGCTGTCCGCAGGACAACGGGCGCGCGCGAATATCCCAGCACCGTCATGGGCTGCCATCAGCGCATCCTCGAGGGAGCGTGGATAGTGTCTGCCGAGCTCAACGGTCATTCAGCCGAAGTCGAACGGGCCTTCGCCGGTGCGCCGCAGCGTGTCGGGTGGTTCCGCTTCTATTTCGAGGACCAACGGTGGGAGTGGTCGGAGCAGGTGCAGCGGCTGCACGGCTACGAACCGGGAACGGTGGAGCCGACCACCGAGCTGGTGTTGGCGCACAAGCATCCCGACGATCGGCGCCAGGTGGCCGAGACCATCGACGACATGCTGCACACCCACCGCGCATTCAGTACTCGGCATCGCATCCTGGACACCAGCGGTGCCGTGCACCACGTCGTGGTGGTGGGCGACCAGCTCACCGACCATCGCGATGTCGTCATCGGCACCCACGGCTACTACGTCGACATCACGCCGACGGCCGAGCGGACGAACGACGAATTCATCACCGCCAGAGTCGCCGAGATCACCGAGCACCGTGCCGTGATCGAGCAGGCCAAGGGGATGCTGATGCTGGTCTACGGCCTCGATGCCGTTGCCGCATTCGACCTGCTCAAGTGGCGATCTCAGGAACGCAATATCAAGCTGCGGCGCCTGGCCCAGCAGATCGTCGAAGATTTTCGTGGCGTTGGCGATAAAGCCATCGGATCTCGGTCAGCGTTCGACCATATGTTGCTGACGGCCGACGTACGCGCTGCCGGCGACGGGGGCGAGGCGGCGGCTCCGGCGGCCAATTAGGATCGAGCGTCATGACTTCTGCTGCGAGCGCTGCCAAAGCGCCCGGCGGGGAACTGCTCGACTACGACGACGTCATCGCGCGCTACGACCCGGTGCTCGGTCTCGAGGTCCACGTCGAGCTGTCCACCGCCACCAAGATGTTCTGCGGCTGCGCGACCACGTTTGGCGCTGAGCCCAACACCCAAGTCTGCCCGGTGTGTTTGGGCCTGCCGGGTTCGCTGCCGGTGCTCAATGAGGCGGCGGTCGAATCGGCGATCCGTATCGGCCTTTCGCTGAACTGCGAGATCGTGCCGTGGTGCCGGTTCGCCCGGAAGAACTACTTCTATCCGGACATGCCGAAGAACTACCAGATCTCCCAGTACGACGAGCCGATCGCGATTCACGGCTATCTGGACGTGCCCTTGGAAGACGGCACCAGCTGGCGAGTCGAGATCGAACGTGCGCACATGGAGGAGGACACCGGCAAGCTGACCCACCTGGGCAGCGCGACCGGGCGCATCCATGGCGCGACGACGTCGCTGATCGATTACAACCGGGCGGGTGTGCCGCTGATCGAGATCGTCACCAAGCCCATCGTTGGGACCCGCGAACGTGCGCCTCAGGTAGCCCGCGCTTATGTGACCGCGTTACGAGACCTGTTGCGCGCGTTGGGTGTTTCCGACGTCCGGATGGATCAGGGCTCGATGCGTTGTGACGCCAACGTCTCGCTGAAGCCCGTCGGGACGACCGAGTTCGGAACTCGCACCGAAACCAAGAACGTCAACTCGCTGAAAAGCGTCGAGGTTGCCGTCTCCTACGAAATGCGCCGGCAGGGCGCGGTTTTGGACTCCGGAGGACGGATCACTCAGGAGACCAGGCACTTTCACGAGGACGGCTACACCAGCCCCGGCCGCACTAAGGAGACCGCCGAGGATTACCGCTATTTCCCCGAGCCCGACCTGGAACCGGTCGCGCCCAGCCGCGAGCTCGTCGACCGGCTGCGCCAGACCATCCCCGAGCTTCCGTGGCTGAGCCGCAAGAAGATTCAAGGGGAATGGGGCATTTCCGACGAGGTGATGCGGGATCTGATCAACGCCGGCGCTATCGACCTAGTGATGGCGACCGTCGAGCAGGGCGCCTCCAGCGAACAGGCTCGTGCATGGTGGGGAAACTTTCTGGTGCAGAAGGCCAAAGAGGCCGGCGTCGAACTCGACGAACTGCCCATTACCCCGGCACAAGTCGCCGCGGTTGTTGCGTTGGTCGACGACGGCAAGTTGTCCAACAAACTGGCCCGCCAGGTCGTCGAGGGTGTGCTCGCGGGGGAAGGCGAGCCCGAGCAGGTGATGACCGCGCGCGGGTTGGCCGTGGTGCGTGACGATTCGCTGATCCAGGCCGCGGTCGACGAAGCGCTGGCGGCTAATCCCGATGTGGCCGAAAAGATTCGCGGCGGCAAGGTTCAGGCGGCCGGTGCGATCGTGGGCGCGGTGATGAAGGCCACCAAGGGCCAGGCCGACGCCGCCCGGGTGCGCGAGCTGGTGCTCAAAGCCTGCAGTTAGTGGCTTAACTCAGAACAGGCTCGCCAGGTTGAGGAGCTGGTTACCGACGTCGTCCCAGCCAATCGACTGCGCGATAGCCTGGCCCGTCTCGAGCAGGGACGCGATCGGCCCGACCATCGAGGCCGGATCGGTCAAGAACGCGCTGGCCGTCACGCTGAAGGTGCCGACAATGGTGTCGACGCCTTCGGTGCCACCAAAAAGGTTGGGTTTATGTCGAAGCAGCCAAAAATGCTCACGCAAGCTCCGACGTCGAAGCCCGTGGTAACGGGTGTGCTGTTGAGCGAAGGAAGAAGGTACGGTTCCGAGCCAGTGGGATAGAACGGTTCGAACGGCGCCTTGAGCGCGTTGTTGATGTTGTTCGCGATTTCGGTCGGAATGTCGCCGATTTGCGAGGGAAAGACGAAGGCGTTGCTGAGATACGTCAGCAAGTTTTCGCCCACCTGCTGGCCCACCGGGAACGGGGCACCGAGAAATGGATCCAGGATGTTGTGGGTGAAACTCGTGGACGCGTTGGTGAAGAGCTGCGCCAACGAGACGTCGTCGAAGCCCGCGGTCAGCTGCACCGCGGCGCTCTCGGTCTGGATGTCGGGCACGGCCCTGACCATTGGCGTAGCGGCGATGAGGCCGGCGCCGACGAGGACGACCCCTGCAGTAGCCCAGGCGCGAGTTGCGGGTTGCATGGCCGTCTCCTCAACGCGTGTCTAATTAAAGCTAGATATTACCTGAGGAAAAGCTGACAAAACATCAGTTTTTCACGAAAAAATTTCTAAGGTGCTTTTCGGCGCCGTTCGGGCCGCGCTCACCGGCCGGCATCCGACGTCTCGGAATCCCTAACGTGTGCGTGTTGTGCGCGCCTACGATGGCTTTGTCGGGGTGCCGTGACAACAGAACGGTGTGATCGCGACGTGTGCTGAGTGGGTTGCCAACCGGAGCGGCAATGACGTCGAGCCGCCGAGTACCCCGATGCCTATGCCCCCCTGGCGGCCGGCATGACCGACGCCCTGATGCTGCGATCCGACGACGTACGGCAGCGCTTCACCGTCGTCGGCGTGGTGCAAGGGGTGGGGTTTCGTCCGTTCGTGCACCGGATCGCGACCGGTCTGGGACTGGCGGGATTCGTCGGCAACGACTCGGGCGCGGTGTTCATCGAAGTGCAGGGCCCGGTCGCACGCGTTGACGAATTCGCGCGTCGGCTGCGCGCCGAGGCGCCGCCGTTAGCGCGGATCAACACGGTATCGATTGCCGACGTCGAAGC
>DATJOR010000123.1:0-2590 GCA_035506875.1 Mycobacterium sp. | reverse complement strand
TCTGAGGTGGTTCGGATTAAGGGTGCCGAGCAACCGGTGTCGGCGCGTCGGCTGTTGGGCATGGTCGATAGGCAGCGCGCCGTCGGGCGTGAGGAGTCGGATCTGGTTGGCCGGCGCTGGGAGATGGCCGCGGTCGGGGGCGTGTTGGACCGCGCGATTGGTGGGCACGGCGCGGTGGTCGGCGTGGTGGGCTCACCAGGCATCGGCAAGAGCCGTCTGGTGCGCGAGGTCTCCGCGATGGCAACAGCCCGGGGCGTCGAGGTTTTCACCGCCTTCTGCGAATCACACGCCAACCAGGTTCCGTTTCATGCCGTTGCACGGCTGCTGCGCGCGGCCACCGGCGTCGAGGGGCTTGACGGGCAGACCGCTCGCGATCGAGTGCGCGACCGTTTTCCCGACGCAGACCCCGAGGACTTGCTGCTTCTGCATGATCTATTGGGCGTGGCCAATCCCGAGGCGGATCCGCCGAAGATCGACCCCGATGCGCGGCGGCGGCGGTTGACGGCGCTGGTCAATGCCGCGTCGCTGGCCCGCAAAGAACCGGCGGTCTACGTGGTTGAGGACCTGCACTGGATTGATGAGGTCAGTGAGTCGTTGCTGGCCGACTTCGTGGCGGTGATCTCGCAGACGCCTTCGCTGGTGTTGTTCACCTATCGGCCCGAATATCGCGGCGCGCTGAGCGGGGTGGCCGACGCTCAGAGCATCGCCCTTGGGCCGCTGAGTGATTCAGAAACCACAGCACTTGTCTCGCAGCTGCTCGGTCCCGACCCCTTCAATGGGGCGTTGGGCCAGAAGATCGCCGGGCGGGCCGCCGGTAACCCGTTCTTTGCCGAGGAGATGGTGCGTGATCTGGTCGAGCGAGGCGTGTTGCGTGGCGAGCGGGGCGCATACCTGTCGGCGGCAGAGGTCGCCGAAGTCAGCGTGCCGGCGACCTTGCAGGCCACCATCGCCGCCCGTATCGACCGGCTCGTTCTCGCCGCCAAGCAGACTCTGCATGCCGCTGCGGTGATCGGGTTGCGGTTTGGCGCGGAGCAGTTGGTATTGCTCAAGGGTGAGGCTGAGCTGGGCGAGTTGATCGCTGCCGAACTCGTCGACCAGGTGCGGTTCACCCCGCACGCCGAGTACGCCTTCCACCACCCGCTGATCCGGACGGTGGCCTATGAAACACAGCTGAAGGCCGACCGCGTGGAACTGCATCGGCGGCTGGCAACCGCGATCGAACAACGCCACCCGGATTCGCTGGAGGAGAACGCGGCATTGATCGCTGAGCATTTCGAGGCCGCCGGTGACCTGCGCGCCGCGTTCGGCTGGCACATGCGCGCCGGGGCATGGGCGCAATCCCGCGATATCAGGGCCGCGCGCAGCAGCTGGGACCGGGCCCGCACGGTCGCCGACCGGTTGCCCACCGATGACCCGGGCCGGGCGTCGATGCGCATCGCCCCGCGGACTCTGCTGTGCGTGAACACCGTGCGGGTGGCTGGCAGCATCGCCGACACCGGCTTCGATGAACTGAGTGAGCTCTGCAGCGCCGCCGGCGACACAATGTCGCTGGCGATGGGCATGGCCGGCCTGACGAACGCGCTGGTATTCCGTCACCGCTACCGGGAAGCGGCGCGGGTTGCGTCGGACTGCGGCCGGCTGCTCGAGTCGATCGCCGATCCGGTGTTGACGATGACGCCGATTTTGTTCGTGGGCCAATCTATGTGGATGGCGGGCCAGCCAGCCGAAGGTCTGCGCTTGGCGCAGCGCGTCATCGACCTGGCCGAAGGCGATCCCACCAAGGGCAGTCTGGGCCCCATCGCGTCACCGTGGGGGCTGGCGATCATGTTGCGTGGCGCCTGTCGATATTGCCTCGGCCTTGCAGGCTGGAGGGAAGACCTCGACCAGGCGATCGCGATGGCCCGCAGCGTCGACCTAACGTCCTTAATCGTCCCCGTGCTATACAAGTACCGCTTCGCCCTCCACGCCGGAGCGTTGCTCCCCGACGCGGCGGGTGACCGCGACACCGCCCAAGCGATGGAGATGGCCGAACATTCCGGCGATGATTTGGCGGTGGATGGCGCCCGGGTGAGTCGCGGCCTTGTCCTGATCAATCAGGGCGGTTCGCAACGCGCGGCCGGTTTCGCGCTGCTCGCCCAGTTTCGTGAAGCTCACTTGCGGCATGGGTACACGAAAGACGTAGTGCAGACTGTCGACACCGAGATCGCGAAGGAGAAAGCCAGAACCGGCGATGTCGACGGCGCCATCGAGTTGGCACGCGCGGTCGTCGACTACAGCTTCGACACGGGCGACGCGCTCTCCCTTGGCGAGGCCGTCAGGGTCTTGGTGGAATCGTTGCTGCAGCGCGGTACGAGCGCCGACCTCGAGGAGGCGCAGGCCGCGATCGACCGGCTGGCAGCGGAGCCGACCGATCCGGGATTCGTCCTGTTCGAGGTTCCGCTGCTGCGGCTGCGCGCTCTGCTGGCGCGGGCTCACGGCGACGCCGCGACCTATGCGCAGTTCCGGGATCGCTACCGCGACATGGCGAAAACGCTTGGCTTCGAGGGGCATATCGCCCTGGCCGAGGCGATGCCATGACGACCTAGTTCGC
>DATJOR010000122.1:0-30139 GCA_035506875.1 Mycobacterium sp. | reverse complement strand
CATCCGCGCCCAGGCCGCCTCGCTGGAGGCCGAGCACCAGTCCATCGTGCGCGATGTGCTGGCCGCCGGTGACTTCTGGGGCGGTGCGGGTTCGGTGGCCTGCCAGGAGTTCATCACCCAGTTGGGTCGCAACTTCCAGGTCATCTACGAACAAGCCAACCAACACGGCCAAAAAGTCCAGACGGCCGGCAACAACATGAACTCCACCGACAGCGCCGTCGGCGGCAGCTGGGCCTAACCGCTCTTCAAAGGACGCCAACGCCACGTGCGTTGGCGTCCTTTGTGTTTCGCGGCACCGGAGGCGCCCAGCTATTCCACAGCTACCCGCGAATAGGAGATACCGCCGGTACCGGCTAACCTCTACGGCAACCCACGTAGCAAGGAGCTCCAGTGGAAGGTTTCGTCGGGAAGGTGGCCGCGGTCACCGGCGCCGGGTCAGGTATCGGTCAGGCGCTGGCCCTCGAGCTGGCCCGCTCGGGCGCCTCGGTGGCGATCAGCGATGTGGACACCGAGGGACTCGCACAGACCGAAGAGCAGTTGAAAGCCATTGGCGCACCGGTCAGATCCGACCGACTCGACGTCACCGAGCGCGAAGCCTTCCAGATCTATGCCGACCAGATCAACGAGCATTTCGGCAAAATCAACCAGATTTACAACAACGCCGGCATCGCCTTCACCGGTGACGTCGAGATCACCGAGTTCAAGGACATCGAGCGGGTGATGGACGTCGACTTCTGGGGCGTCGTCAACGGCACCAAGGCTTTCCTGCCGCATCTGATCGCCTCCGGCGACGGTCACGTCGTCAACGTCTCCAGCCTCTTCGGGCTGATGTCGATGCCCGGGCAGGCCGCATACAACTCCGCGAAATTCGCGGTGCGCGGCTTCACCGAAGCCCTGCGTCAGGAGTTGGTGCTCAACCGCGACCCGGTCAAGGTGACTTCGGTGCATCCGGGCGGCATCAAAACCGCGATCGCCCGCAATGGCCTCACCGCGGAGGGCGTGGACCCCGAGGCGCAGTACAAGTTCTTCGACAAACGGCTGGCCAGCACCACCCCGCAACGCGCGGCCGAGATCATCCTGGAAGGGGTCCGCAAGAACAAGGCCCGGGTGTTGGTCGGCCCGGACGCCGTCGTGCTGGACCTGATCGTGCGGATCACGGGCGCTGGATACCAGCGGCTGTTGGCCCCGGTGGTCGGCCGGATGAAGCCGCCGTCGCGCTAGCGCCCGAGCGGGTGTTCGCCCAGCCAGCCGTCGGCCACCGCCTGGGGGTCGGCGCCCGCGGTCACCTGTCGGCGCATCTCGACCAGGGCGGCGGTGTCCAACACACCCGCCACCTCGTTGACCGCCAGCAGCTGCCGATCCGTCAGCTCGTTGCGGCGATACAGCGGCACCACGTTTTCGGCCTGCACCAGAGCCTGCTTGCCGTCGGTCAGCACGACCAGATCGGTGGGCACGCCCGGGTCGGTGCTGGTGGTCCAGGCAGCGGTTACCGTATGGTCTCGCAGCCCGGCGAAAAGTGTTGCATCGTTTGGGAATTCGCGGGCAGCGGGGAGTCGGCAGCTGCCGACCGCCGATGGCGTCGGCGCACCGACGATCGATCCGATGACCAGGCCGTCGCAGTGCTGTGGCACTGCGGTCAGGTCAGTGCCGCCCCAGCTCTTCGCCGTCGGCTCAGTGACCGCCAGGGCGGGTTTGTCCTCGGCTGCGGTGGTGTAGTCGCCCGCGGCGACGCCCTCGGGTAGTGCGCCGACCATCGCCTTGTAGACCTGCGCGTCGGAGCGCACCGTCGTGCCGGGCTGATAACGCTGCAGCACCCGGCCGGTGAAGCCGGGGACGACGACGAACGCCCCCGAGTCGAGCTTGGTCAGTGGGTCGGGCGCCTGCTCGGTGCGGGCCGGGAACCCGTATGAGCGCAGCGCCCCGGTGTAAATGGCAGCCAGCAGCACCGACTCGACGCCGGGCCGGGACCCGACCACCAGCTCGTGGTAGCTGTGGCGGGCAGTTCCGCAGCCGGTCAACCCCAGCGCCGTGGTCAGCGCCAGCGCGGTGAACCTGCCTGCGGTCACTCCGCGGGATCTGCGGCGGCAGCCACCGCAGCGGCAACGGCGGGCTCGACTCGCGGATCCAGCGGGCTCGGGACGACCCGATCCAGCGCCAAATCGTCAGCGACGACCGAGACGATCGCCTCGGCGGCGGCCATTTTCATCTCTTCGGTGATCCTGCGGGCACCCGCGTCCAGCGCACCGCGGAATACTCCGGGGAAGGCCAGCACGTTGTTGATCTGGTTCGGGAAATCACTTCGCCCGGTGGCGACCACAGCGGCATGCCTGGCTGCCAGGTCAGGATGGATCTCGGGATCGGGATTCGACAGCGCGAACACGATGCTGTCGGGCGCCATTGTCGCGATCAGCTCCTCCGGAACCACCCCGCCGGAGACCCCGAGGAAGACGTCGGCGCCTTCCAGCGCCTCGACCATGCCCCCGGTACGTTCGAGCGGGTTAGTCCGTGCCGCGACTTCGGCTTTTACGGTGTTCATCTCGGCGCGGCCGCGGTGCAGAATGCCTTGCGAGTCGAGCACGGTGATATCCGAAATACCCTTGGCCTGAAGCAAATTGGCGCATGCGATACCCGCTGCCCCGGCTCCGGAGATGACGATCCGCAACGCGCTCATGTCGCGGTCGAGTGCCCTCGCGGCGCCGATCAGCGCCGCCAACACGACGATTGCGGTGCCGTGCTGGTCGTCGTGCATCACCGGGCAATCCAGCGCCTCGATGACCCGGCGCTCGATCTCGAAGCAGCGCGGCGCCGCGATGTCCTCGAGGTTGACCGCACCGAACGTCGGCCGCAGCCGCACCAGGGTTTCGACGATCTCGTCCGGGTCCTTGGTGTCCAGCACGATCGGGATGGCATCCAGCCCGGCGAACTCCTTGAACAGCCCGCATTTGCCTTCCATCACCGGCAACGACGCCGCCGGCCCGATGTCGCCCAGGCCGAGGACCGCGCTGCCATCGCTGACGACGGCGACCAGCCGGCCCGCCCAGGTATAGCGGGCGGCCAGGGTGTGATCGCCGGCGATTGCGCGGCTGACCTGTGCGACCCCCGGGGTGTAGGCGATGGACAGCGCGCGTTGGGTGTTCAGCGCAGCCGTCGGGTCTACCGAAAGCTTGCCGCCCGAATGCGCCTCGAAAATTTCCGCATCGGTGATGGCACGCTGCTTGATGCGGTTCTGTATCGATTCAACCAATTCGGACACGCAGCCCAGGGTACTGACTACTCATTAGTAGCCCTAATGCACAACTGCCCGGTGGCGACCCGCTGCGCCCGGCGTCGCCGCGCGTGCGATCGCCACGTGCGTCAGATCAAGCCCAGGCCGGTGACGGCTTCGCGCTCGTCGGCCAGCTCGGCGGTCGATTTGTCGATCCGTCCGCGGGAGAAGTCGTCGATGTCCAAGCCGGTGACGATCTTCCAGTTGCCGTCCTTGGTGGTCACCGGGAACGAGGAGATCAGGCCCTCGGGGACACCGTAGGAGCCGTCGGAGACCACGGCCATCGACACCCAGTCGTCCTTCGGGCTGCCCAGCAGCCAGTCCCGCGCGGCGTCGACGGTGGCCGACGCGGCGGAGGCGGCCGACGACGCACCCCGGGCGTCGATGATCGCCGCACCCCGCTTTGCGACGGTGGGGATGAAGTCGTTCTCGATCCAGGACTGGTCGTTGACCACCTCGGCCGCGTTCTTGCCCTTGATCTCGGCGTGGAAGATGTCGGGGTACTGAGTGGCCGAATGGTTGCCCCAGATCGTGATCTTCTTGATGTCGCTGACGTTGGCTCCGGTCTTGTGGGCCAGCTGCGAAATGGCACGATTGTGGTCCAGCCGGGTCAACGCGGAGAACCGCTCGCGCGGAATGTCACGCGCGTTGCTCATCGCGATCAGCGCGTTGGTGTTGGCCGGGTTGCCGGTGACGCCGACGCGAATATCTTCTGCGGCAACGGAGTTCAGCGCCTTGCCCTGCGCGGTGAAGATCGCGCCGTTGGCCTCCAGCAGGTCACCGCGCTCCATGCCCGGACCGCGGGGTCGGGCACCGACGAGCAGCGCCAGGTTCACGCCGTCGAAGATCTTGTTCGGGTCCGCGCCGATCTGCACTCCCGAGAGCAGTGGGAACGCGCAGTCGTCGAGCTCCATTACGACGCCTTCGAGCGCCTTGAGAGCCGGCTCGATCTCCAGGAGCCGTAGCTCGATCGGGCGGTCAGGACCCAACAACGAGCCGCTTGCCAGGCGGAACAGCAGGCTATAGCCAATCTGGCCGGCGGCGCCGGTGACGGCAACCTTCAAGGGTGTGGTGCTCACGTCAGTTCGCTCCTCGTGGAGTTCGGCCCTACGCGCTTCAATTGCGTCGGGTCGAAACTAGCGCACCCGCGGGCCCGAGAAACCCCGGCCCCCGACCTCGGAGTCGATCACACCAGCTCAGCCGCACCCGCTGGGAGGGCAATCGCCATCTAAGGCGCGTAACATGACCGAGGCTTCATCGGATGCTCACTGCGATGGGAGGTGAAGGATGCCTTCGTTTCGCGACATACCGGAAACGTTGCGTCCTCTGGCTTGGCCTGAACGGGACGAGCCTCCTCATCAGCAGCCGGATGACCTGCCCGCCGATGAGGCGGTGGTCGACTGCGGTATCTATGTGGACGGCAAGCGGCTGTCCGGGAATTTCACCCACGCAGAGGCACGGGCCAAGGTGGGCGAGCTGCAGCTTGCCGGCCAGGAAGCCTTCGCCTGGATCGGCCTGCACGAACCCACCGAACACCAGATGCAAGAGGTCGGTTCTGTTTTCGGCCTGCACCCGCTGGCCGTCGAGGACGCCGTGCAGGCCCACCAGCGGCCGAAGTTGGAGCGTTACGACGAGACGCTGTTTCTGGTTCTCAAGACGGTCAACTACGTTCCACACGATTCGCTCGTGCTGACCCGCGAAATCGTCGAGACCGGCGAGATCATGATCTTCGTCAACGGGGATTTCGTGGTGACGGTCCGGCACGGCGAACACGGCCGGCTATCAGACGTGCGGCACCGGATGGACCACAACCCCGAGCAGATGGCGCTGGGTCCGTTTGCGGTGATGCACGCCATCGCCGATGCGGTCGTCGACCACTACCTCGAGGTGACCCACCTGATGTCGGTCGACATCGACGCCATCGAAAGTGTGGCGTTCACGCCCGGTGCACGGACCGACATCGAGCCGATCTACCAGATCAAACGCGAAGTGGTTGAGCTGCGCAGGTCCGTCAATCCGTTGTCAATCCCGTTCGCGCGGTTGCAGACCGAACACAAGGATCTGATCTCCAAGGAGGTTCGACGCTATTTGCGCGACGTCTCCGATCACCAGTTGCAAGTCGCCGACCAGATCGCCAGCTACGACGACATGCTCACCTCGCTGGTGCAGGCGGCACTGGCCCGCGTCGGCATGCAGCAGAACGACGATATGCGCAAGATGGCAGCCTGGGCGGCCCTCTTGGCGGTGCCCACCATGGTCGCGGCCATCTACGGCATGAACTTCAACGTCATGCCAGAGCTGAACTGGACGTGGGGATACCCCGGGGTGCTGGCCTTGATGGCCGCCTCCTGCTTGTACTTGTACATGCGATTCCGGAACCGGAAGTGGCTTTAGACTCAGTGTGGCTGTGCGGCAGGCCGATTGGGATCCAGCACATCGACGCCGTCGCATAGCCACGCCTCGCGCATCGCGTCGGCGCCTCTCAGCCGCACCCAGGCGGCCTCGGTCGCCGTGATCGGCGTCGCGGAGAGGAAACGCACCGGGTCGCGCGGCGGGTCCAGCGGCAATTCCGGAATATCGCTGCGGCCCAACAGTATCGCGGTGAAAGGCACCGGGCCTGATCGAGTGTCCCACAACGGCGAACCCAAGTCGATCAGCGCGTCTTCGATGAGCACCACGCCGTCGACAGCAGGCGTTGCCGCCACGATGGCCAGGCTGTGCGCCAGCCGGGTGATCGGCCCCGGATCACGTAGCCGAAGAACGACTTCGGCGCGCGGTCCACGCTCGGGATCGGCAACCATCTCCGTCGGATCGGTCATCGGATGCCGCGAGCAGCCCAGCGAGACGTAGTGCACTATCCGCTCTGAGCCGGAGTGGCCAGGGTGAAAGCGCAGCACCTCGATGGGCTCAGCGCCCAGAAAGGTCACGCTTGCCGCATCGGGCTCTGCGTCGAAGCCCGCGGCGGACAAGTGGGCGGATAGGTGCGCGCGCACCCGGGCCAATGTCTGAGTCACTCAGACTCAGGTGGCGGCGGAACGGTCAGGTTCACACCGGTGTCGGCGTCGAAAACGGCGAGTTTTTGAGTGTCGAAAGCCAATTCGAGTGACTTCCCTTTTGCCGCTTGCGACGCGGCCGGGACCCTGGCCACAAATTCGTGCTCTTCTCCCCCGGATTCCTCCTCCAGCTCGGACAGCTGGTCCGAATGAACGACGCAACCTTCGGTGGTGAAGTAGACGTATTTGTCGGCACCCAGCGACTCGACCATGTCGACCTTCACCTCGAACGTCAGCGCGCTGATGCGCTGGTAGCCGTCGATCAAGGCGGCGTCTTGCAGATGCTCTGGGCGGACGCCGATGATGACATTGTCCGGTGCCGGGTGCTGGGCGAGCACGTCGTGGACGGGTTGGGTCAGCGTGACTTCGCCGAATGGCAAGGTCAATCCGGTCGCTGTGAGCTTCCCGGGAAAGAAGTTCATCGCCGGCGAGCCGATGAAGCCCGCGACGAACAGATTGGCAGGCCGCTCGTAAAGCTGGTCGGGCGTACCGATCTGCTGCGCGGCGCCGCCGCGCATGACCACCACCCGGTCACCGAGGGTCATCGCCTCGGTTTGGTCGTGAGTCACATAGACGGTGGTTGTGCCCAGGCGACGCTGGAGCCGGGCGATCTCGCCACGCATTTGGACCCGCAATTTGGCGTCGAGGTTCGACAGCGGCTCGTCCATCAGAAATGCCTTGGGGTGGCGAACGATTGCCCTACCCATCGCGACGCGCTGTCGTTGCCCACCGGACAGCTGCGAGGGCTTGCGGTCGAGCACGTCGGTCAAGTCGAGAATTCGTGCGGTGTCCTCGACCTTGTCGGCGATTTCTGCTTTCTTCATCTTCGCCAAGGTAAGCGGAAAAGCGATGTTCTGTCGCACCGTCATGTGCGGGTAGAGCGCGTAAGACTGGAACACCATTGCGATGTCGCGGTCTTTGGGCGCCTTCTCGTTCACCCGCTCACCGCCGATGCGCAGCTCGCCAGAAGAGATATCCTCCAGTCCGGCAATCATATTCAGCGTTGTGGACTTGCCACAGCCGGAAGGCCCGACCAGAATGATGAATTCGCCTTCAGCGATCGTGAGGCTGAGGTCGTTCACGGCCGTCGCGCCGTCGGGGTAGCTCTTGGTCACGTGAGCCAACACAATCTCGGCCATCAGAGCTATCCCTTCACTGCGCCAGAGGTCAACCCAGCGACTATCCGTCGTTGGAAGATTAGAACAAAAACGATAATCGGGACCGTGATCACCATCGCGCCGGCCGCGATCGATCCGGTTGGCTCCTCGAATTGTGAACTGCCGGTGAAGTTGGCGATTGCCACCGGCGCAGTCATCGCCGCCTTGGTCGCGGTCAGCGACAGTGCGAGCAGCAGGTCGTTCCACGCGAAGATGAACACCAGAATTGCCGCGGTCACGATCCCCGGTGCCGCCAGCGGGGCGATCACCTTCCGGAACGCCTGCCCTGACGTCGCACCGTCCATCTTGGCGGCTTTCTCCAGATCCCGCGGGATCTCCCGGAAGAACGCCGACAGCGTGTAGATCGCCAGCGGCAGCGCGAACGCGATGTAGGGGATGATCAGCCCGGACCACGTGTCGAACAAACCGATTCGGCGTTCGATGTTGAACAGCGGCGTCACCAAAGAGATCGCCGGAAACATCGAAATCAACAGCGTCGCACCGAGCAACAGCCGCTTGCCGGGAAAGTCCAACCGCGCCACCGCGTAGGCCGCCATCGCGCCGATGACCACCGCGATGACGGTGGTGAGCAACCCGATTCCGGCGGAGTTCATCAGGGCCGGGCTGAAGAAGTTGCCGCGAAAAATTCCGCGGTAGTTGTCGAGGGTGAGCGACGACGGAATCAGCTTGCCATCCTTGACCGTTGACGTCGGCTTGAGCGACAGGCTGAGAATCCACAGCACCGGTAACAGCGCATACAGCAGCACCAGCGTGTCGACGATCACCCACCCGGCGGCGCGCCGGGCACCCATTCGTTCAACGCTCATTACCCGCACCGCCCGGCGCGGACGCACCGAAGACCTTGATGAACAGGATCGCGATCAGGGTGACGAGTGCAAAGATCAACACCGAAATTGCGGATCCGAGGCCAACATTGAAGGCCTTGAACAAATTGTCGTAGCCCAGCACCGACACCGAACCGGTACCGCCGGTGCCGCCGGTGAGCACGTAGATGTTGTCGAAGATCCGGAAGGCATCCAACGTGCGGAACAACAGCGCCACCACGATCGCCGGTTTGATCAGAGGCAATGTGACCTTCGTCAGTCGCCGCCACGCGCCGGCGCCGTCGACCTGCGCGGCGTTGAGCAAGTCGGGCGGCACCAGCGCCAGACCGGCCAGCAGCAGCAACGACATGAACGGCGTCGTCTTCCACACCTCGGCGATGACCACGATGCCCAGCGATGAGATCTGGTGGGTCAGCGGCGCGCTGCCGTGCGGCAGCAGGTTGGCCAGGTAACCCGTACCCGGCGTCCAGGCGTAATACCAGCTGTAGGAGGCGGCCACCGTGACGATGCCGTACGGGATGAGCACCGCGGTGCGCACCAGACCCTTGCCGATCAGCGTTCGGTGCATCGCCAGCGCCAGCGCCAGGCCCAGCACGAACTCGATCGACACCGAAACCACCGTGATGGCCAGCGTCACGGCAAGCGCCGTCCACCAATACCGGTCAGTCAAGATCGTCTGGTAGTTGCCCAGCCCGATGAATCGGGTGTCGTTCGGAGTAGCCAGATTGTTGCGCTGCAAGCTCAGCCACATCGCGTAACCGATCGGATAGGCCGTCACGGCCAGCATCACTGCCGCCGCGGGAGCGACGAGGACGAAAGCCAGTCGTTTGTCTGACGCTTTGTTGGCGCTCACGGCAGCAGGCCTTTACCGTCGACGGCCTTTTGCACTTGCGCGGCGAGCTCGTCAGCCGTCCTCTCCGGGTCGATCTCGGTGATCGGAGCCAGTGTGGCCGCGATCCGGGTGGATACCAACTGGTAGGCGGGTGTCGCCAACCGCACGGCGGGGTTGGTGAGTTGGCGGCGAATGATGTCGTACATCGGGTATTTCGCCTGGAATTGCGGATCGGTGTAGAGCGAGGTCCGGGTCGGCGGCATGCCGCCGTCGAGCGCGGCGTACTTCTCGTTCTGCGGGTTACGCAGGCACCGGATCGCCTCGAACGCCTCGGCCTTGTGCCGAGTGGTTGCGGCCACCGCGAGGTTCAGGCCACCGATCGTCACCTTGGCCGGCTGATCCGGCCGCACGCCCGGATAGGGGGCGAATCCGAATACCGACTTGCTCGCGTCGTAGGCCGCGCGGAACTGCTGGTCGGTCGGTACGAACGACCCGACGTTGTTGATGCTGCCGGCCAGGTCGGGCCTCCGATTCAGGGGCAGAAACGGAACACCACCCTTGACCGCGTTTTCCAGCATGGAAGCCAGCGCGTAGGGCCAGTTGACTTCCAAGGCAGAGTTGCCTTGCTCCAGCGCCAACCGGGCCGTGCCGGCGTCGCTGCGAATGACCGACGGGTCGGCGCCGGGCGCGGTGGCCACGGACTTCATGATCCGCAGCGCGCTGACGGTGGCGGCCCGGTGCGCAGGCGTATCAGTCAGCGTGACTGTGCTGCCGTCATCGGAAAGTGCTTGGCCGCCAGCGCTTCCCAGCAGTGTGTTGAACCACACCACCACGCCCTCGTTCTGACTGGCTTGCACGCCGATCCAGCTGGGTTTGCCTGCGGCGTGCAACCGGGTGGCCTCGGCGACCATGGCATCCCACGTCGCCGGCGGCTTATCCATCAAATCCGGTCGATACCAGAGTAATTGGGTATTGCTGGCGACGGGTGCGGCGTAGAGCCGGTGCCGCCATACCGCGGTGGACAACGGACCGGGCAGCGTGTCGGTGCCGGCGTCGGCCTCCGCTTGGTGCGCCGGGTCGTCGGATAGCGGTAGCACCCAACCCGCTTCGGCGAACTCGGCCGTCCAGATCACGTCCAGTCCGATCACGTCCACGCTACGGTCATTCGCGCTCAGCCGACGGGCCAACTGTATTCGTTGATCGTCGGTGGCACGCGGCAGGCTGAACTGCCGCACGGTGTAGCGTCCGCCGGCCTGGTCGGTGCATCGCTGCGCGATCGTGGTGAAGGTTGCAGCTTCGCTGGCCGGGGTGTAGAAGCTGATCACCCGCCCGTTGTCCGGGACTGCGCAGGCGGAGATGGCCGAGGTGACCGACAGCACCGCCATCGCGACCGCGCTCAGCCGGACCGCGCGCCCGCGACGACTCGCCACCACACGGTCCTTTCTCCCGCGGCCGACGCTAGAGCCGGGCGCGCGTCATATGCAAGACGCCCGCAACGAGTCAGCGGGATGATCGGGTCAGATTGCCAAGCGGGCGAGCAGATCCCGGGCCCGCTCCGCGTTTTGCGGGTCGCAGAGCACGTCGTAGCGGCCGGCGACCAATTGCATGGTCGAACTGAAATCCCGGGTACCGCGCGCCATCGCATAGGGCACGGCCGAGCTGATCAAGCCGAAGAACACCCCGGCGACCAGGCCGGTCGTCAGCGCCCCCCAGGGATTAGGGCTGAAAAACCCCAGCACCAGGCCGATGAAAAGCCCCAGCCAGGCGCCGGTAAGCACGCCACCGCCGAGCACTTTCGGCCAGGTCAGCCGACCGGTGACCCGCTCGACCTGCATCAGGTCGACTCCGACGATCGTCACCTGTTGCACAGGGAAGTCCTGTTCGGACAGGTAGTCGACGGCTCGTTGCGCCTCCGCGTAGGTCGGGTATGCCCCGACCGGCCAGCCTTTCGGCGGCGTTGGCAATCCGGGGGCACGCCGGCTCGCCGCCGGGGTGCCGGGCGCGGCACCGGGAACCTGTCCGGGCTGGAAGGGACTCGTCATGGCTTCATTGTCCTCCGCCCCGCCAGTGGGGGACATCCCCGCGCTGCCGCCAGCGCCCCGACTGCCCTACCACCAGCGCAAACGGCTCATTCGCCCGGGTCGCGCTTCGGTGACGCTAGGTTGAACACATGACATTCCAGGGCGGCGACTTCGGCGGAGAAGGCCGGGACGAAGCAAAACAGCCGCCACAGAGCCCGGAGGCACGCCCGTGGGAGGAGTTCGCCCCGCCCGCGTACGCCCAGCCCAATCCGAACGCGCCAAAGGACCCGCCACCGCCGGCGCCGCCATGGACCCCGCCGGCCGCTGACTATCCGCCGCCGGCCTATCAACCACCGGCGTATCCGCCACCAGGCAATCCGCCACCTCCCTATCCGGGCCGAGCCGATTACAGGCCGCCCGGCTACCCAGACGCCCGGGGCTACGGCGGTCCGTCCTATCCGCCGCCACCGCCGCAATACGGCCAGCCCTATCCCCCACCGAGCTATGGCGGTGGCTACGGTGGCCCGCCCGGATATCCCGGCCCGTACGACTCGTATCCGCCTTACCGGGATCGTTCGCACGAGACCAATGGGTTGGCCATCGGTTCCCTGGTGACGTCCGTCGCGGGTGGACTGCTCGGCATCCCGCTGGCGTTCGTCTGCTACATCGGGATACTGATGCCGGTCGTCGGGGCGGTACTCGGGGTAGTCGCGCTCAGTCAGATCAAGCGAACCAATCAGCAGGGGCGCGGACTTGCCATCGCCGGGATCGTGATCGGCGCGGCGGCGGCGGTGCTGCTGGTGTTACTCGTGCTCGAGGTGATGGCGGCCGCGCATTCGCCGTCGATGACGCCTTCCTTCACCTGACCGCTCGATTGTCCGGCTCCTCAGCGGGCCTTCAGGCCCGCATCGTCACCGGACGTCGGCGGCACGAACGCATCCGACTGCCGCTGCATACCGGCCGCGCGTCCCTTCGCGGCGACCACCAGCGCCATCTTCCGACTGGCTTCATCAAGCATCTCGTCACCGAGCATCACCGCCCCACGGGCACCGCCGGCCGCTGAGGTGTGCCATTCGTAGGCTTCCAAAATCAGCTCGGCGTGATCGTAGTCGGCTTGGCGGGGGCTGAAGATCTCGTTGCCCGCCGCGATCTGGTCGGGATGCAATACCCATTTGCCGTCATAGCCGAGAGCAGCCGATCGGCCCGCCACCCGCCGAAACGCCTCCACATCACGCACTTTCAGATACGGCCCGTCGACTGCGGCGATACCGTGTGCACGCGCAGCCACCAGGATGGTCATCAGCGCATGGTGGTAGGCGTCGCCGACGTCGTAGCCTTCGGGCTGCTCGCCAACGACCAACGTGCGCATGTTCAGGTTGGCCATCAGGTCGGCGGGGCCCAGCACCAGAGCCTGCACCCGCGGCACGGCCGCGATCGCATCAACGTTCATCAGCCCGCGGGCGTCTTCGATCTGCGCATCGATGCCTATCTCGCCGACCGGAAGGTCGTGGATCGTCTCCAACTGCGTCAGCAGCAGATCAAGCGCTTGAACGTGGGAGACATCGGAAACCTTGGGCAGCACCACAACATCGAGCTGGGCGGTCGGCGCAGCGCCGACGGCGGCGACCACCTCGATGATGTCGGCGTGAGTCCACGGAGTTGTCCAGCCGTTAACCCGAACGCCGCGCAACTGACCGGCCCATCCCGGCTCGGCCAGCGCGGCGGCCACCCGGGTACGGGCCGCGGCCTTCGCGTCCGCCGCGACGGCGTCCTCCAGATCAAGGAAGACCTCATCGGCGGGAAGGCTTTTGGCCTTGTCGATCATCTTCTGGCTGCTACCCGGCACGGACAGACATGTACGGCGGGCACGATAGGCGTTGGTCACCCTTCACTCACCCCTCTTGAATACCCTGTCCACCATGGCCTCGATCAACAGGGTGTACGCCGCGCGGCTGGCGCGAATGTCGGTGCTGGGCCCGATGGGCGAGTCCCTTGGCCGAGTACGCGACGTCGTGGTCAGCATCAGTATCGTCCGGCAGCAACCCCGCGTCCTCGGACTCGTCGTTGAAATGCTTTCGCGCCGAAGAATATTCGTGCCAATTCTGCGGGTCTCCGCGATTGAACCGAACGCGGTGACGCTCAACACCGCCAGTGTTTCGCTCCGCAGGTTCGAGCAACGGCCGGGCGAAGTGTTGGTGCTGGGACAAATCATCGACACCAAGGTGCGGGTCAATGACCCGGCATTGCCAGAGCTCGCCGACACCGAGGTGCTCGTCACTGACCTGGCTTTGGAGCAGACCCGCACACGCGACTGGATGGTGACACGAGTGGCGGTGCGGGTCCCCAGACGGCTTGGCCGACGCAGCAATACCCACGTCGTGGGTTGGCGCAACGTGCAGGGACTGACTCCCTCATTGCTGGCGATGCCGGGCCAGGGCGTGGCACAGCTACTGCATCAATTCGAAAGATGGCGGCCGATCGACGTGGCCGATGCGGTGCGTGAGCTGCCGCCGAAGCGGCGCTACGAGGTGGCCAGCGCGCTCGATAACGACCGGCTGGCCGACATATTGCAGGAGCTGCCGGAGGAGGATCAGGCGGAGTTGTTGACGCAGTTGGGCGACGAGCGGGCAGCCGACGTGCTCGAGGAAATGGACCCCGATGACGCCGCCGACCTGCTCGGAACGATGAATCCCAGCCAGGCCGAGGGATTGCTGCGCCAGATGGACCCCGAGGAGTCCGACCCGGTACGCCGCCTGTTGACACACTCACCCGACACCGCCGGCGGTTTGATGACATCCAGTCCGGTGGTGCTGACCCCGGACACCTCGGTCGCAGAGGCGCTGGCGCGGGTCCGCGATCCCGACCTGACCGTGGCGTTGGCATCGCTGGCGCTGGTGGTCCGTCCGCCGACCGCCACCCCGACTGGTCATTACCTGGGCTGTGTGCACGTGCAACGACTGTTGCGCGAACCCCCGGCGATGATGGTCGGCGGCATCGTCGACACCGATCTGCCGGTCCTGGCACCGGAAACCCCGCTGGCGGTGCTGACTCGCTACTTCGCCGCCTACAACCTGGTGTGCGCCCCGGTGGTCGACCGACAGCACCACCTGCTGGGCGCGGTGACCGTGGATGACGTACTCGACCATCTGCTACCCCAAGACTGGCGAGCGAGCAATGACGAGCTCTCGCTGGACGCGACAGGAGGAGCTTCATGAGCAAGTCGGCACCGCGGGCGCGGCTTTACACCCCACGCGTCTCGCGGGTGGTGACGCCGCGAGTGGACCCCGACGCCGTCGGGCAGGCCACCGAGTCGATTGCCCGCTTCTTCGGCACAGGTACCTACCTGCTGATTCAAACCATCGTGGTGGTGATTTGGATCGTCATCAACGTTGCCGCGGTCAGTTTCCGATTCGACCCCTACCCGTTCATCCTGCTCAACCTGGCTTTCTCCACCCAGGCGGCCTACGCCGCGCCGCTGATTTTGCTGGCCCAGAACCGGCAAGAGAACCGCGACCGCGTTGCGCTTGACGAAGACCGCAGGCGAGACCAGGAGATGAAGGCCGACACCGAGTTTCTGGCCCGCGAGCTGGCCGCGCTACGACTGGCGATCGGCGATGTCGCAAAGACGCGCGACTACCTGCGCCGCGAATTGGAAGATCTGCGAGGCCTGCTGGAAGACCGTCCCCCGGACAGTGCGAGCAGAGCCCGCGCGACTGAAGGCGACGGTTTGGGCGCACACACCGCGAAAACCACTCAATAGCGGTTAACCGCTAAATGCGATTCCCGCCGGTGCGACGGAATTTTACCTACGCCGTTTGACCTGGGCCGAACCAAGTATCGCCGCCGTTCACAGACTCTGCGAATGTGACATCTGTGATCAGAGAGTTATGTATGGTGACTTAGGTCACGAGGGCCAAAGTGGTTTCACAAGCGCCTAATAGCGCTGAAATATTTGAGGACGGTGGAGTGCGAATCGGGGGAGCCTTGGCTCTTACAAAGATGAGGCAGCGGATAATTCGCAAGCCGCGACCCCCGAAAATACCGGCTGTCCTCGTTAACACCTTCACATCCGTTTCGCAGTCAACGGTTCGCGCGGCGCGCGCAACCCGAATCCCCGCGGCCGCCGTTGCCACCGTTGCGACAGTGCAGCAGTTGATGACTCGGACAGCCCGGAGCCCGGCATTCGGTGTGGCGATGATCGCCTGCCTGATCTTCGGCGGAGTCGTGGGCGCCGCGGCCCCACAATTTCCCGGGCCGAGAGAGACGCTGCGCGACGCCGCCATAACCCCGGTTGCGGCAGTCACGCCCGCCTCCACCGACCCGTCGGGGCCGCTGGTGATCGCCGTCCAGCATCCGAAGACCGGCTTTCACGTCGCCGCGGCCTTGGCGTCGGCTCCTCCGCCGACAGCTGTGGTGAATACACCGGGCGCACTGGGCATTCCGACGATGGCGCTGTCCGCGTACCGCAACGCCGAACGGATGATGGCCGTCTCTGACCCCGCATGCGGCATCAGCTGGAACCTGCTGGCCGGTATCGGACGCATCGAGTCGATGCACGCCAACGGCGGCGCCACCGACGCACGTGGCACCGCGATACGGCCCATCTACGGCCCTTCGCTGGACGGCACGTTGCCCGGCAACGAAGTCATCGTCCAAAGCAGCGGCGGCGGGCGTGTGACCTACGCCCGCGCGATGGGTCCGATGCAATTTCTGCCCGGCACTTGGGCGCGCTACGCCTCCGACGGCGACGGCGACGGCATAGCCGATCCGCAGAATCTCTACGACGCCACGCTGGCCGCCGCCCGATACCTGTGCAGCGGCGGGCTGAACCTGCGTGACCAGTCACAAGTCATGGCCTCGATCCTGCGCTACAACAACTCGATGCCGTATGCCGAGAACGTGCTGGGCTGGGCCGCGGCTTATGCCACCGGCGTCATCCCGGTCGATCTGCCCCCGATTACCGGTCCCCCGCCGCCGCTCGGCGATGTGCATCTGGAAAGCCCCGAGGGCATCGGGCCGAACCTGCCGCTCAACATCCACGGCCTGGCGCCGTCGGACCAGCTTGCGCAGATGCCGCTGATCGACCTGAGCGGGAACCCGAGCAGCAGCCCGTGGCAGCCGAGCGGACTCCGCCCGTCGTGCACCGTGATCTGCATCGGCCAAGCTACGGGTGGCTTGCAGCAGCCGGCGCTCAACACGCCGCCGCCCGACGTGCCGCCGCTGGCAGCACCGGGCCTTGCGCCAGCGCCTCCGGCCGCACCGGTCCTACCGCTTCCGGCCGCGCCACCGGTCCAGCAGCCAGCGCCCGCCCCGCTTGCGCCGCCCGCTGCGGTGGCACCAGTTCTGCAACCGACAGGTCCGCCGCCGGGACCCGCTCCCGCCAACTGACCGGCCGACATCACCGCGGACTCGAGCCGATGGTTGGGCTCGGCCCCTCACCCCTGCGCGCTGGGAGATACCCCCACAGTGGGCCGTCCCGGCCCGCATCGTCGCCGAACTACACTCGGCGGTGATGTCCGATCCGACTGCAGACGTTCGCGCCGCGCTGGCCAAGGTGATCGATCCTGAACTGCGGCGCCCCATCACCGAACTCGGGATGGTCAAAGGTATCGAGGTGGGCCCCGGCGGCGATGTCCACGTCGAGATCTACCTGACCACCGCGGCCTGCCCGAAGAAGACGGAAATCAGCGAGCGCGTGAGCCAGGCCGTGGCCGACGTCCCGGGCACCGGCACGGTCAAGGTCAGCCTGGACGTGATGAACGACGAGCAGCGCACCGAACTGCGTAAGCAATTGCGCGGCGACGCCCGCGAGCCTGTCATCCCGTTCGCCCAGCCGGGGTCGCTGACGCGGGTCTACGCGGTCGCCTCGGGCAAAGGCGGCGTCGGCAAATCTTCGGTGACGGTCAACCTGGCCGCGGCGATGGCCGCGCGCGGGGTGTCTGTCGGCGTGCTCGACGCCGACATCCATGGCCACTCCATCCCGCGGATGATGGGCACCACCGACCGGCCCACGCAGGTCGAGTCGATGATTCTGCCGCCCATCGCACACGAGGTGAAGGTCATCTCGATCGCGCAGTTCACCGAGGGCAACACGCCGGTGGTGTGGCGCGGCCCGATGCTGCACCGGGCTTTGCAGCAGTTCCTGGCGGATGTGTACTGGGGCGATTTGGACGTGCTGCTGCTCGACCTGCCGCCAGGCACCGGCGACATCGCGATCTCGGTGGCTCAGCTGATTCCGAACGCGGAAATCCTGGTGGTGACCACACCTCAACTGGCGGCCGCCGAAGTGGCCGAGCGCGCGGGCAGCATCGCGGTGCAGACCCGCCAGCGCATCGTCGGGGTGGTGGAGAACATGTCGGGGTTGCTGCTGCCGGACGGCTCGACGCTGCAGGTGTTCGGCGAAGGCGGCGGCCAGCAGGTCGCCGAACGACTCTCCCGTACGGTCGGCGCCGACGTGCCGCTGCTGGGGCAGATCCCGTTGGACCCCGCGCTGGTTGCCGCCGGTGACGCCGGGATGCCGATCGTGCTCAGCGCTGCCGACTCACCCGCCGGCAAGGCGCTGCAGGGCATCGCCGACGCGCTGTCGTCGCGACGTCGCGGTCTCGCCGGTATGTCGCTCGGACTGGACCCGACGCGACACTAACTCCGCCTTGAGATTGCACGGAGGGTCGTGAATTCCGGGGGAATCACGACCCTCCGTGCAATCTCGCGGAAGATACCTAGGTGGCGTCGGGGTCGAAGGGTGCGGGCCCGACGAGCGGCGGTTCCGACACCGGCGACGACGGCGGCACGGCCGGCGGAACGACTTTCTCGACCTTGTCGAAGTTGCCGGTGAACAGCGAGTCGTCCCCGTCGAACAAGTGCTTGGTCAGCGCCGCGCGCGGCGTCATACCCCGCAGCTTCTGCAGCTCGCTCAGCGGCTGCCGCAGATCGTCGAAGTCGGGCCCGATATCCTCGCGCAGCTGGGTCGTCATCCCGCTGAGGTAGTCGCGGGCTTGGCGCAGCGCGGTGGCGGTCCAGCGGATGGCGCCGGGAAGCCGCTCGGGGCCCAGGACAACCAACCCGACCACCACGAGCACCAGCATTTCCCCCCAACCGACGTTGGCGAACATTTAGCTGGTGTCCGGACCGGGCGTCACCGTCAGCGTCACGTGGCGGCCGTCGCGGACCACTTCGACCGGGGCGGGCTGCCCAATCGTCAACTGCCGCACCGCCACAACGAACTCCTCGGAGTCCGCGACGCTCCGATTGCCAACCTTGACCACCACGTCGTTTTCCAGAATCCCGCCCTTTTCGGCAGGACTGCCCGCCTTCACGTTTGCGACCTGCGCGCCCTGTGCGATCGCGTTGCTCACCGACCGGGTGCTCAGGCCCAGCGTCGGGTGCACGATCTTGCCGTCCCTGATCAACGTCTGCGCAACGAATTTCGCTTCGTTGACCGGAATCGCGAAGCCCAGACCGCTGGCGCTGTCGGACAGCGACTTACCCGCGGTGTTGATGCCGATGACCTGAGAATCCATGTTGATCAGCGGGCCACCGGAGTTCCCGTGGTTGATCGAGGCGTCGGTCTGGATGGCGTCGATGACGGTATCGGTGTCCGAACCCTCCCCAGACAGCGGGATGGGGCGGTGCAGCGCGCTGACGATGCCGTGCGTCACGGTGCTGCGCAGGCCAAGTGGCGCACCGGCGGCAAGGACTTCGTCGCCCACCCGCACCTTGTCGGAGTCACCGAGCCGGGCGACTGACAGATGGTCGACGTTGTCCACCTTGAGAACGGCAAGGTCGGTCTTGGGGTCGCGGCCAACCAGGTTGGCGGGCACCTCCTTGCCGTCGTTGAAGACGACGGTGGTCTTGAACTGGCTGGGGTTGTTGGCGGCTTCAGAGATGACGTGGTTGTTGGTGACGATGTAGCCGCGTCCGTCGACGACGAAACCGGATCCCTGCATCCCTTCCTGGTCGCTGACCGACTGGATCGTAACCACGGAATCAGCCACTGCGGCAGCGACTTTGGCGAATCGGCCGGCAGGTAACTCGTTGTTGTTGTTAGTCGCCAGCGTTACCTTGGAGGTGGTGAAGGCCTCGACGACTTCAGCGGTCTTGCGCCCGACCACCCCGCCGATTACACCGATCAACAACGCGAGGACGGCCAGCACCAGAAGCGCCACATAGGACACCCGTCCGCCGAACAGCACGTCGCGCACGCCGAGCCGGTCGCTTCCCACGCCGGCGCCCACCGGGCCGGCGGCCGCTACCGCGGGCTCGCCCAGCGCGGCGGCCGCGCCCGGATCGCGCCACGGGTCGTCGGGCTCGCCGGACTGGTCTTTGTCACCGTCGAGCGCACCGGCATCGGTGGGGTGGCGCTGCAACGACTCGGCTCCGGGAAAGGGACGGCCGAAGGCCTCCGACAGCACCGGGTCGGCCGGTTCATCGTGTGGGGTGAACTCGCCGGAGTTGCGATACTTCGGCGGACGCACGGTTTCGGCGACGAACGAGCCATGCACGCCGTCGGGACGGCTGAAGGCTTGGCGTGACGCAGCGTCGACGGGCGGCCGGGAAATGGGTCGCGGCGCCAGCCGGGGGGCGCCGTTTTTATCTTGGTCGGAGCTCACGTCATCCTCTTCCGAGCGCTTGCGAGATGCGCGCTATGGGCTTGAGCGCGGCGCTGTGCACCGGCTTGGCTAACCTGATCCCCACCCTACCGAGGCTCGCGCCGGTCAGGCGGGTTGCCGTCGGCTAAATGATCCCCGGTTCGCCGCGTGCGGGGCGGCGGCCACGAGCGGTCCCCTGTCTGGCCCGCATCCTCGTCGGGCGGGTCGTCCGGAATCTGCGACAGCAATCCCAGCAGGTTGCTGGGGATCCTGATCGGTCGGGAATCGCGCAGCGCGGCGCGGGCTCGGCGATGACCGTCCACTTCTGCGGCGCACTCCGGGCAAAGGGAGATGTGATGCGCCGCGCGCAGGTGCGCGTTCATTCGCAGCTCGCCGTCGACAAACGCGGAGATGGCCTCGATGGACAGATGTTCGGTAGAGCCGAATTGACGCGGCGCACCCACCGGCGCGTCGCTCTGCGAAGCGAATTGAGCGGGAAGCCAGGAGAACGCACGCCGGAACACGTGTCCCCGGTCGACCATCACCGGCTCCTCTCCGTATCGCGTCAGTTGTTGGGCACTACCTCGAATGTAGCGCGCTACCCGATACGGAACATCAATGAACAGCGGATCAGGCGGATCGTGTCTTAGTCCGCCAGCTCCGAGAGTGCGCCGGCGGCCGAGTGCCTGGCGCCCTCGGAGTGCGCCGCCAGATAGTCACGCAGTGCTTGTCGTCCGCGGTGGATGCGGCTGCGCACGGTCCCGAGCTTCACGCCCAGGGTGGCCCCGATCTCCTCGTAGGAAAGTCCTTCGATGTCGCACAGTACGACGGCTGCACGGAATTCGGGAGCCAGTGAATCCAGCGCTGCCTGCAGGTCGGGACCCAACCGCGAATCGTGGTAGATCTCCTCGGGGTTGGGCTCATCGGCGGGCACCCGGTCGTAGTCGTCGGGCAACGCCTCCATCCGGACCCGCCCACGGCGGCGAACCATGTCGAGGAACAAGTTGGTGGTGATGCGGTGCAGCCAGCCCTCGAAGGTTCCCGGCTGGTAGTTCTGCACCGACCGGAAAACCCGGATGAAGGTTTCCTGGGTCAGGTCCTCGGCGTCGTGCTGATTGCCGGAAAGCCGATAGGCCAACCGGTACACGCGGTCGGCATGCTGACGGACAAGCTCATCCCACGACGGCATCGCCGTCTTGTCTCCGGTCGCGTCGAACACGGCGGTGCCGTAAGGCTCGTCGTCAGGCTCAACCCAGTCGGCGTCGCGATACCGCTCGGGGTGCGACATGCTGGCAGGGCTCATCAGGGTGGTGATGTTCAGTTCCTCCGGGTTCAGACTACCGTCGAGGCTTGGCGTTTCCTCACCGCGCGCAACACGAAGGCGCGGGGTTCTATTCCCGGACCAGCGGCCTCCACGTTCCATGGGGGATACCGTTGCCTATCGGCTTGTGTGCGGTATGTGACCGCACTGAGCTTTGACTGAGAATGGCCGCCTTCAGCCCTTTGCACTGCGCATATTCACCGAATTGTGACCTTGATCGGCGGCGGCGTTTGGGCGTGTCGGGGCCCGCCGGCGTCACGGCAATCGGGCGCGCCTGACTGCGCGGCACAGCGGTTGGACTTACGCTGCGGGCATGGCCACCACCGACCACACGCCGGGCCAGTCGGCGCCGACGAGTCGGGCCGAATCGCTGTCGGCGCATGCCGAGGCGTCGATCTCCGAAGACGCGGTTCTGTTGGCCGCACGCGAGCGCGCGGTCGACATCGGCGCCGGCGCGGTGACCCCCGCGGTGGGAGCACTACTCAGCCTGCTGACCAGGCTCAGTGGCGGCAAAGCCGTCGTCGAGGTGGGCACGGGGGCGGGCGTCAGCAGTTTGTGGCTGTTATCGGGGATGAGCGAAGACGGCGTGCTGACCACAATCGACATCGAACCCGAGCACCAGCGGATCGCCAAGCAGGCGTTCTCCGACGCCGGTATCGGGCCGTCGCGGACTCGGCTGATCAGCGGTCGCGCCCAGGAAGTACTGACCCGGTTGGCCGACGAGTCCTACGACCTGGTCTTCATCGACGCCGACCCGCTCGACCAGCCGGACTACGTGGTCGAGGGAGTACGGCTGCTGCGCTCCGGCGGGGCGATCGTCGTGCACGGAGCCGCGCTGGGTGGCCGGGCCGGCGACCCCGCGGCGCACGACGCAGAGGTCGCGGCGGTGCGCGAAGCGGCGCGGCTCATCGCCGAGAACGAGCTGCTCACGCCGGCGCTGGTGCCGCTCGGCGACGGCCTGCTGGCCGCCGTCCGCGACTGACCAAACACATTTACGGGTTTCTGACGGTGCGCCTGCTTGACGTTCGACTGAACGAGTGTTTAGTGTTTTGAACATGCGTTCAGCCGACGATTTGACCGCCGCGGCCCGGATCCGCGACGCGGCGATCGAGCAGTTCGGCGAGCACGGCTTCGGCGTCGGCCTGCGCTCGATTGCCGAAACGGCGGGCGTGAGCGCGGCGCTCGTCATCCACCACTTCGGCTCCAAGGACGGTCTGCGCAAAGCCTGCGACGACTACGTCGCAGAAGAGATTCGCAGCGGGAAATCCGAGGCGATGCGCTCCAGCGATCCGGCCACCTGGTTCGCCGCGATGGCCGAAATCGAGGAATACGCGTCGCTGATGGCCTACTTAGTGCGCAGCATGCAGACCGGCGGCGAGCTGGCAAACACGTTGTGGCGCACGATGATCGACAACGCCGAGAGTTACCTCGACGAGGGCGTGCAGACGGGCATCCTGAAGCCCAGCCGCGATCCTGCTGCCCGGGCGAAGTACCTGGCGATCACCGGTGGCGGCGGCTTTCTGCTCTATCTCCAAATGCACGAAACGCCAACAGATCTGCGGGCAGTACTGCGCGACTACGCCAGCGACATGGTCCTGCCGGCCCTCGAGCTCTACACCGACGGGCTGATGACCGACAGCCACATGTACGACGCCTTCCTCGCCCAAGCACAAGAAAGAGCTAGCGATGTCAGTTAACAATTATGCCGACTACCCGGCGCCGATCGAAATCCACGGGCTGATGAAGAACTTCGGCGCGGTTCGGGCCCTGGACGGCCTTGAGCTGACAGTCCGCGAGGGTGAAGTGCACGGCTTCCTCGGACCCAACGGCGCCGGAAAGTCGACGACGATCCGGATACTGCTGGGCGTGGTCAAGGCTGACGGTGGAAGCGCGCGGCTGCTCGGCGGTGACCCGTGGACCGACGCGGTCGAGCTGCACCGCCAGATCGCCTATGTTCCAGGCGATGTGACCCTGTGGCCCAACCTCACCGGCGGCGAGACCATTGACCTGCTGGCGCGCATGCGTGGTGGCATCGATGATAAGCGGCGCGCCGAGCTGATCGAGCGATTCGAGCTCGACCCGCACAAGAAGGCCCGGACCTACTCCAAAGGCAACCGACAGAAGGTTTCGCTGATTTCGGCGTTCTCGTCGCACGCCCGGCTGCTGCTGCTGGACGAACCAAGCAGCGGCCTGGACCCCTTGATGGAGAACGTCTTTCAGCAGTGCGTCGCCGAAGCCCGCGACCGGGGCACGACAGTCCTGCTGTCCAGTCACATCCTGGCCGAGACCGAGGCGCTCTGCCAGCGGGTGACGATCATCCGCGCCGGCCGGACCGTCGAAAGCGGGACACTGGAATCAATGCGACACCTCAGCCGCACGTCGATCACCGCCGACTTGCTTCGCGACCCCGGCGACATCACCCGCATTCGCGGTGTCGAGGACGTCAGCTACCAAGGGACCGTACTGCACGCCCACGTCGATGGCGAAGGCCTCGGCGAACTCATCCGCGTGCTCGGCCACACCGGCGTGCGCAGCCTGGTCAGCAAGCCGCCCACCCTGGAAGAGCTGTTCCTGCGCCACTACGGCACGGGCGCCGACAGCCAGCGCAACAGCCAAGAGGTACGGGCATGAGCACAACCACTCTGAATCGACCCCATCAACCGGCACACGAAGCGCCACAACGCGGTTCGGCGTTCACCGGCACGCTCGGGATGGTGCGGCTCTACCTACGCCGCGACCGGGTGGTCTTGCCACTCTGGGTGCTTCTGCTCTCGCTGCCGCTGTCGACGGTTTATATCGGCAGCATCGAAAAGGTCTATCCCGACCAAGCGGCCCGCGCAGCGTTTGCCGCCACGATCATGGCCAGCCCGGCGCAGCGGGCGCTCTACGGGCAGATCTACAACGACAGCCTCGGCGCAACCGGAATCTGGAAAGCGGGGATGTTCCATCTGTTGATCGCCGTGGCGGTCATCCTCACCGTCATCCGCCACACCCGCGCCGACGAGGAGACCGGCCGCGCCGAACTGATCGATTCCACCGCGGTGGGTCGGTACGCCAGCCTTACGGCGGCCCTGCTGCTGTCCTTCGGGGCGTCGCTGATCACCGGCTCGATAGGGGCGGCGGGCCTGCTGTGCACCAGCGTCCCGAAGGACGGCTCGCTGGCATTCGGGGCCGCGCTCGCCTACTCCGGTCTGGTGTTCACCTCGGTGGCCGCAGTGGCGGCCCAGTTGTCACCCAGCGCGCGGTTCGCCCGCGGCGCCGCATTCGCCGCGCTGGCAACCGCATTCACGCTGCGAGCCGTGGGTGACGCCGGCTCGGGTGCGTTGTCGTGGTTCTCGCCGCTGGGCTGGTCGCTGCAGGTCCGCCCGTATGCGGGCGATCGATGGTGGATCTTGCTGCTGCATCTGGTGACGACCGTGCTACTCACCGCACTGGCATACCGACTGCTTGCCGGACGCGACGTCGGTGCCGGCCTGATCGCCGAACGTCCGGGTCCGGCGGCCGCAACGCCGATGCTGCGGGACGCCTTTGGGTTGGCCTGGCGACTGGATCGCGGTGCCCTGCTGCTGTGGACCGTCGGACTGTGCTTGTACGGCTTGCTGATCGGCAGCGTGGTGCACGGCATCGGCGACGAGCTGGGCGGCGGTACAGCCGAAGACATTGTCAAGCGGATGGGCGGCACCAGTGCATTGGAGCAGGCATTCGTTGCGGTGGCGTTTTGCATGCTGGGCATGATGGCGGCCGCGTTCGCCATCTCGCTGAGCCTGCGGCCGCATCAGGAGGAGGCCGGCCAGCGAGCCGAGGCGGTGCTCGGCGGCGCGGTGAGTCGAAGCCGTTGGCTGGCAGGACATCTGGCAATCGCACTGCTCGGCTCCGCCGGCGCGATGTTGATCGCCGGGTCGGCGGCAGGACTGACCTACGGGATCGCTGCCCACGACATCGGCGGCAAGCTTGCGATGGTGCTGGGCAGCGCCGCGGTGCAGCTACCCGCGGTCTGGCTGCTGGCCGCGGTGACCGTTGCGTTGTTCGGGCTGGCGCCGAGGTTCAGCCCGGTGGCGTGGGGCGTGCTGGTCGGATTCGTCGCGCTGTACCTGATCGGTTCGCTGTCGGGCTTTCCTCAGCGGCTGCTCGACCTCGAACCGTTCGCGCACATTCCGCGGGTCACCGGCGGCGCGTTCACGCCGGTGCCACTGCTGTGGTTGTTGGTGATCGACGCCGCGTTGATCGCACTGGGAATGGCGGCCTTCCGCCGCCGCGACGTGCAGACGTAAGGAAGCTGTCATGAATGCCGTTGGTAAAGGCTTGGTTTCAGCCACTTTGGGGCTGGTGGCCTTCGGATTGATGCTGTTCCTGCCGGCCGGGACATTCCATTACTGGCAGGCGTGGGTCTTCCTCGCGGTGTTCGCGCTTTCCACCTGGATACCCAGCGTCTATTTGATGCGCACCAACCCGGCCGCGCTCGAGCGGCGCATGCGTGGGCCGTTGGCGGAAACCCGAACGCTGCAGCGAATCGTGATCGCAGTCCTATTCGTCTGCTTTCCGGCCATGTTCGTGGTCAGCGCGCTTGATCACCGCTTCGGCTGGTCACCGGTACCGGCGACGATCTCGTTGGTGGGCGACGTCCTGGTCGCGAGCGGGCTCATCCTCGGCATGCTGGTCGTCATCCAAAACGGCTATGCGGCAGTCAATGTCGTCGTCGAGTCAGGCCAGCGCCTAATTTCCAGCGGGCTGTACGGGCTGGTGCGACACCCGATGTACACCGGGAACGTCATCCTGATGCTCGGCGTCCCGCTGGCGCTCGGCTCGTACTGGGGCTTGATCTTTGTCATCCCCGGCATGATCGTGCTGATCCTTCGCATCCGCGACGAAGAGGATCTGCTCGCCCACGAGCTGAGCGGCTATCGCGAGTACACCCACCAGGTGCGGTACCGGTTGGTGCCCTACGTGTGGTGAGCGCGCAGCGCTAGATCCAGACGCCTTTGCCTACGGCGACAACGCCGCCGGCGCTGATCGCGAAGCGTTCACGATCCCTCTCCAGGTCGACCCCGACCATCTCGCCGGGTCCGACAACGACGTTCTTGTCCAGGATGGCGTGACGCACCACCGCACCGCGGCCGACGCGCGCGCCCGGCATGATCACGCTGCCCTCCACGATCGCGCCGTCGTCGACAACGACGTTCGACGACAGCACCGAGTTGCGCACCGACGCGGCCGAAATGATGCTGCCCGCCCCCACCACCGACTCCTGCGCGGAGCCGCCGTTGACGAACTTGGCCGGGGCCAGGTTCTCCGACTCCCCACGGATCGGCCAGCGCTTGTTGTACAGGTTGAACACCGGATGCACCGACACCAAATCCATGTGGGCGTCGTAGAAAGCGTCCAGGGTTCCCACGTCTCGCCAGTAGGCCCGGTCGCGATCGGTGGCGCCGGGCACCTCGTTGTCGCAGAAGTCGTAGACGGCGGCCAATCCGTCGGAAACCAACCGCGGAATGATGTCGCCACCCATGTCGTGATCGGAATGGTCTTCATCCGCATCAGCACGGATCGCATCGATGAGCACCTTGGTGGTGAAGATGTAGTTGCCCATCGAAACGAACGTCGAGTCCGGGTCGTCGGGTGCACCGGGCGGCTCAGCCGGCTTCTCGGCGAAGCGGCGAATGCGCCCGGAGTCGTCGGCATCCAGGCAACCGAACGCGCTCGCCTCGGCGCGCGGGACCCGGATTCCGGCCACCGTCACCCCGGCACCGCTGTCGATGTGGAACCGCAGCATCTGCTCGGGGTCCATCCGGTAGACGTGGTCGGCGCCGAAAACCACGATGTAGTCGGGATCCTCGTCGTAAATCAGATTCAGCGACTGATAGATCGCGTCGGCGGAGCCGGTGTACCAGCGCGGCCCGAGCCGCTGCTGAGCGGGGACCGGGGTGATGTATTCACCGGCCAACCCGGACAACCGCCAGTTCTGCGAAATATGACGGTCGAGTGAATGCGACTTGTATTGGGTGAGAACGCAGATCCTCAGATAACGGGCGTTGACGAGGTTGGAAAGCACGAAGTCGATCAGCCGGTAGGCGCCGCCGAAGGGAACCGCGGGTTTGGCCCGGTCCACGGTCAACGGATACAACCGCTTGCCCTCCCCGCCGGCCAGGACGATGCCCAGCACGTGTGGCGCTTCCCTCATGTCACAAACCTATCGGCCACCGCGCACCGCTGCCAGGTGCTTCTCCTGAAAGACCCACGGTGACGGACTGTCCATCAACCTATTTGGGTCAACCCGGCCACGGCGCTGTCCCGACGCAGCAACTACCGTGCCGGGTATGCGGGTGGCGATGATGACTCGGGAGTATCCGCCGGAGGTCTACGGCGGCGCGGGGGTGCACGTAACCGAGCTCGTCGCGCAGCTCCGCAAGCTGTGTGAGGTCGACGTGCACTGTATGGGCGCACCGCGGGCCGGTGCGTTCGCGTATCAGCCCGACCCGCAGTTGCGGGGCGCGAACCCGGCTCTGTCGACGCTGTCGTCCGATCTGGTGATGGCTAATGCCGCCGCGGAGGCCAGCGTGGTCCACACCCACACCTGGTACACCGGCTTGGCCGGGCAGCTGGCGTCAATGCTCTACGACGTCCCGCATGTGTTGACCGCGCACTCGCTGGAGCCGTTGCGGCCGTGGAAGGCAGAGCAGCTCGGCGGCGGCTACCGGATCTCGTCGTGGGCGGAACAGACCGCGGTAACCGCCGCCGACGCTGTCATCGCCGTCAGCTCGGGCATGCGCGAGGACGTGTTGCGGGTCTATCCGACGCTGGATCCCAATCGGGTGCACGTCGTGCGCAACGGGATCGACACCGAGGTGTGGCACCCGGTCAAGCCGTCGCAGTTTCCCCCGGGCGAGTCCGTGCTGGCAGACCTCGGCGTCGACCTGGGCCGGCCGATGGTGGCCTTCGTCGGGCGGATCACTCGACAGAAAGGCGTCGCCCACCTGCTTGCGGCCGCGCACCAGTTCAGCCCCGACGCCCAGTTGGTGTTGTGCGCTGGAGCGCCCGACACGCCGGAGATCGCCGCCGAAGTAGCTTCCGGAGTGGCCGAGCTGGCCCGCACGCGCACCGGCGTCTTCTGGCTCAGGGAAATGCTGCCGATCGGAAAGCTGCGCGAAATACTCTCCGCTGCAATGGTTTTCGTATGCCCGTCAGTGTATGAGCCGTTGGGTATCGTCAACCTCGAAGCGATGGCCTGCAGCACCGCGGTGGTTGCCTCCGATGTCGGTGGCATACCTGAAGTGGTCGCCAACGGAGTGACCGGCTCGCTGGTGCACTACGACCCTGACGATGCGAGCGGCTACCAGACCAGGCTCGCCGAGGCGGTCAACGCCCTGATCGCCGATCCCGAAAAGGCGAAACACTACGGCCAGGCTGGACGGCAGCGCTGCATCGCGGAATTCTCCTGGGCGCGCATTGCAGAACAGACGCTGGAGATCTACCGGAAGGTGATTTAGCTGGTGACACCTTTGAGTTCGTCACCCAGGGCAGCGGCTTCGTCGGGTGTCAGCTCGACGACCAGTCGACCACCGCCCTCCAGCGGTACCCGCATCACGATGCCGCGCCCCTCCTTGGTCGCTTCCAGTGGACCGTCACCAGTCCGGGGCTTCATCGCCGCCATCGAGTGCTCCCTCCAGATTCGAGGTGGCCCGCAGTCACGGACCTGGCCAGCACCGGGGAGGCCCCGCCAGTGGAATTCCAGCCATCCCCGGCATTGAACTGCAAATTCACCACTCCATTGTTCCTTATCCGGCCCCGCAGGTGTACATGACCTCCGGGTCGGCGTTTCACCGTGTCGCTGAGGGCACCCAGCACGTTCGTAGGTGATCGTCAACCATCCCGGTCGCTTGCATCAGGGCGTACGCGGTCGTGGGACCGACGAAGCGGAATCCGCGGCGCTTCAATTCGCGTGCCATCGCGGTGGATTCCGGTGTCGTAGCAGGGACGTCAGCGATGGTCGCGGGCCGCGGTCGCGGAGCCGGCGCGAACGACCACAGCAGCTCGGCGAGGTCGTCGACCTCGGCGGCAGCACGCGCGTTGGCGATCGTCGCCTCGATCTTGGCGCGGTTGCGCACGATCCCCTGGTCGGCCATCAGCCGGGCCACGTCGGCGTCGGTGTAGCGGGCGACCTTCTCGATCTCGAAGCCGGAGAATGCGCGCCGGAAGTTCTCCCGCTTACGCAGAATGATCAGCCAGGACAGGCCGCTTTGAAAGGCCTCCAGGCTCATCCGCTCGAACAACGCCACCCGCCCGTGCAGCGGACGGCCCCATTCCTGGTCGTGATAGTCGCGGTACAGCCCAAAGTCCGCACTGTCTGGCCGGCCGACCGCCCAGTCGCAGCGGACCAACCCGTCGTCCGGCGCCGCGGTCATCCCGGCTCCTCGTCCTCCCGGACGTCGGCGCCGTCGGCCGCTGCCGCGGCGTGCACCGACGAGAGTTGGCCGCGCAGCAAGTCGAGTTCCTGGCCGAGCCGGTCCAACACCCAGTCCACCTCGCTGGTCTTGTAGCCGCGCAGCGCCTGGGTGAACTTGACCGCGTCGACGTCGGCGCCGGTGACACCGGATGCGGGCAACACCGTCGGCGTCGTGCCCCGGGGCAGCGGAGGCAGCGGCTCACCGCGGCCGAACAACAGACTGACCACCCCGAACAGCACGATCGCCACCAGGACCAGCACCACGACGTAGAGCAACACCAAAGCCACGTGACCGATATTGCCTTATGGGGGCGACAGGACGGCTAGGGCGCTCTGAGCGCGTTCATCGGCGGACGATCGGCCAGCGACACCGTCGAGGTGCGCGGGGTATAGCCCTCGCCGTCGACGAAGAACTGGGTCAACCCCACGCCGGAGTCGGGAATGCCGCAGCGCGAGAGCAGGGTCGCGACGACTTGACGGCTCATCGGGCCCAATTCGGCCAGCGGCCGGTTGCGGTGGGCCCGCACACCGAGGTTGACCTGCGCGATGGCGTCCAGGCCCAAGCGGTCATAAGTGTCGACCAGCAGGCCGATCTCGACGCCGTAGCCCGGCGCGAA
>DATJOR010000121.1:0-2402 GCA_035506875.1 Mycobacterium sp. | reverse complement strand
GGGTCCGGCATCTGGCCATGCTGGCCTACAACCTCATGTTGGACGACTATCACGGTCAACACCGTGCAGCGGCCGATGAGGCGGCGGCGGCTGCGGCATCCATCGGTGATCCCGAGGCGAAGATCATCACTGATCTCACCCTGGCATGTTATGACTGCGCCGACGGGCACACCGGTCGCGCCCTGAGCCAGCTCGAGGAGCTTGCCGCGCAGGCTCGCAGCGGTGAGCTGACCGTAGCTCATCTGTTAGCCGCCAACTACTACGCGAACTTGCTGGCCGTGGTCGGCCGGTTGGACGACGCCGGGGCCCAGGTCGCCGACGGAACAGCGCGAGCCCGCCGGGAACGTAACCCGATGGCCGTGGACATCTGGGCGACCGTCGACGCGATGCTGCATGTCGCCGCGGGCCGGTTGTCTGCTGCCCGCGCCGCGACCGAGTCCCTGCCGCCCCCAGAACCGACGGGTGCGACCGAGCTGGACATGGTGCGCACGGTGGTCCTCGCCGAGGTGGCAGTGCACACCGATGACCGAAACTTGTTGCAACAGACGGTCACTCACGCTCACAATGCCTATCCCACCGGCGCGGCAATGGTACGTCGAACCGCCGCGCACGTCCTGGCGCTGGCGGCCTGGCAGCGCGACGACGTCCACGATGCGATGCGCTGGCTGGGTGGCGAGATCACCCTGTTCGGACCACCACTCACACCGCAGGTCTTGGATCAGGTGATCCTGAGTGCCCGGGTGGCGTCGGCCGCCGGTGATGCCGGCTTGCGTGCGCGCGTCCTACAGGCCACCGAGGTGCTTGAGCGTGAGCAACCAACTTTCCCGCTGTTCACCGGGGTTGCCGGGTATGCGCGTGGGCTCCTCGAACGTGATGCCGCAGCGCTGGTGGCCGCCGCGTCGGTGCTGCAGCCGTTGGCGCGGCCGCTGCTTTACGCCGCCGCGGCCGAGGACGCCGGCGTCGAACTCGCCGACACCGACGGCACTGAGGAAGCGGTTGATCAGCTCAACGCCGCGTTCGACACCTACTTGCGCCATGAGGCGCTCGCGGATGCGCGCCGGGTGGGCCGTGAGTTACGTCGCTTGGGTGTGGAACGGCGCATCGCCGGCCATCCGCGGGCGAAAACGGGCTGGGACAGCCTCACCGACTCCGAGCTCAAAGTCGTCAACCTGATCGCGCAAGGAGCGACCAACCGCGACGTCGCCACCCAGCTGCACCTATCTCTGCACACGGTAAAGACCCACGTCCGCAACGCTTTCGCCAAGTTGGGCATCAATTCGCGCGCCCAATTGGCACCGCTCATGAGCGGCACTGATTGATCGACAGCAGATCTGACGGATGACGCGAGCGCACGCCTAGAATGACGTGCACTGCGGTGACGATCCAGCACACGGTAGGCGGGACACGCGGTGGGGTCTTCAACAGGCCTTTCTGACGTCGGCGGTCAGCGGCTCGTGACGCCGATTCGGGGACGGGCGGACGAGTTGAAGGTGATCGGCGCGCTGGTCGCCGCGGTGGCCAAGGGGCGCGGGGGTGTGCTGGTCATCGAGGGCCCGCCCGGCATCGGCAAGAGTCGGATGGTGACCGAGGCGTTGGGGCTGGCCGACAAGGGCGGGGTGCGCACCTTATTCGGGGAGGCATTCGAGTATCAGCAGACGCTGCCGTTCTTCTCGCTGTTCATGGCCACACTGCGCGCCGATCCTCCGATCGGAAACGCCGACGCGCTACGCCGCCTGCACACAGCTGTAATCAAGGCGGTAAGGCGAGCCCCGATGACAAACCACGGTGGTTGGTCATCGGGGCCGCGCCGATCGACGGCGCAGGGTAGGCTCTGTACGCCGAGATCGCATGCGCGCCCGAGGCTTTCACACCCTGGTTCAGGCCTGAATGGGAGCGTCTCTTGTGCGACATCCCTGGGTGCTGGACCGCCGCGCACGGGATAGGACGCGCAATCGCTCGCTCTGACATGGCTTTTCCCTGCCTCACGACAGAAGTCCCAGCGTTCCGTACCACAGCGACCCGGGTTGAGCCGGTCCGGGTACAAAGCCAGCATCCGGTAGTAAACCTGCTGGCAATTGTCGGTCGTTGGACGACGCGACGGCCCAGATCGCCGATGGCATAGGGTAAGCCGCCCAGGGAGGCAACGCGATGGCCCTCGCTATCTGGGCCGTCTTTAGTGCCCCGCTTAGCTCTACCCCGACCCGGCCCTAAACATCAGCCCTCGGGGCGATGTTTTTGCGCTGCCCCCACGACGACCGTACTAGTCGACAACTAATCACGTACTCACCCAAGCGACGAGCCACTCCGTGCCTGGTGAGCACACGACGAAGGAGCGAACAATGCTGAACGCAGCGTATGGCATGCTGGCGATGCTGCCGGTGGTGTTCTGGGTCGCCGGCTAC
>DATJOR010000120.1:0-9066 GCA_035506875.1 Mycobacterium sp. | reverse complement strand
GTCCCCGACGTTGACGATCTCGTATTCGGTGCGGAACCGGTTGCGGAAGCCCTTGAGCTTGGGCAGCCGCATGTGAATCGGCATCTGCCCACCCTCGAAGGTCACCGGCACGTTCTTGCGTGCCTTGGTGCCCTTGGTGCCGCGGCCCGCGGTCTTGCCCTTGGACCCTTCGCCGCGTCCGACGCGGGTGCGCTTGGTTTTCGACCCCGGCGCGGGCGCCAGGTCGTGCAGCTTGATCGTCATTTGGCGTTACCTCCTGCCGCGGCGTCAGCCGGCTCCACCTCGACGAGGTGACGCACGGCCGCGATCAGCCCGCGGGTCTGCGCATTGTCCTCACGGATGACCGAATGGCGAATCCGTCGAAGCCCCAAGGTGCGCAAGCTCTCTCGCTGCTTCCAGCGGGCGCCGATCGTGCTGCGCACCTGGGTGATCTTCAGCTGAGCCTGTCCTGCTTTTGCCGTGGCCGTGGTTTTTTCAGAAGCCATCGTTATGCCGTTCCTTCACGTGCAGCGTTGGTGGTGGCGGCCAGTTGCTCGCTTTCCCGCCGCGCGCGCAGCATGCCGGCCGGGGCCACATCCTCGATCGGCAGTCCACGCCGGGCGGCCACCTCCTCGGGCCGCTGCAAAAGCTTGAGCGCGGCAACCGTGGCGTGCACCACGTTGATCGCGTTGTCGCTACCCAGCGACTTGGCCAGGATGTCGCGCACGCCAGCGCATTCCAGCACCGCACGGACGGCACCGCCCGCAATCACGCCGGTACCGGGGCTGGCCGGACGCAACAGCACAACGCCCGCGGCGGCCTCACCCTGCACCGGATGGGTAATAGTGCCGCCGAGCAGCGGCACCCGGAAGAAGCTCTTACGCGCCTCTTCGACACCTTTGGCGATCGCGGCCGGGACTTCCTTGGCCTTGCCGTAGCCGACACCGACCATCCCGTTGCCGTCACCGACGATGACCAATGCGGTGAAGCTGAATCGCCGACCGCCCTTGACCACCTTTGAGACCCGGTTGATCGTGACGACCCGCTCCAGGTAGTTGCTCTTGTCGCCGTCGCGGTCGCGGCCGCCGCGGCCCCCGCCACCATCCCGGCGGCCCCGGCCCTCACGGGTGTCACGGCTGTCACGGCCCTCGCCGCGAGTGTCACCGGTCCCGGTCGCCTGGCCGGCCGTTCCAGCCGGTTGCTCCGCCATTATGCGGTCCTTCCAAAGTCGTTTGTTGTCATCAGAATTTCAACCCGCTCTCACGCGCGGCGTCGGCCAGTGCGGCGATCCGCCCGCCGTAGGTGTAGCCCCCGCGGTCGAACACCACCGCTTCGATTCCGGCCGCTTTGGCCCGCTCTGCGATCAACTGGCCGACCCGCACACTGTGGGCCTTCTTGTCGCCGTCCACGCCCCGCACGTCGGACTCGATCGACGAGGCCGCGGCGAGCGTGGTGCCGTTTACGTCGTTGACCAGCTGCACGTGGATGTGCCGCGACGAGCGGTGCACCACCAGCCGCGGACGCTCCGGCGTGCCCGAGATCTTCTTGCGCAGCCGGGCGTGCCGGCGCAGCCGGGACCTCCGCCGCTCGGCGGATACGCTCTGCCCCACCAACTTTGGTGCGGCGGTATCAGCTTTTGATTGCGCCATGACTACTTACCTGTCTTTCCGACCTTGCGACGGATCTGCTCACCCTCGTAGCGCACGCCCTTGCCCTTGTAGGGGTCCGATTTGCGCAGCCGGCGGATGTTCGCCGCGATCTGGCCGACCTTCTGCTTGTCAATCCCGGAGATCGAGAACTTCGTCGGCGACTCGACCGCGAAGGTGACACCTTCGGGCGGCTGGATCACCACGGGATGGCTGTATCCCAGCGCGAACTCGAGGTTGGCACCTTTGAGCTGCACGCGGTAGCCGACACCGAAGATCTCCATCTTCGTGGTGTAGCCCTGCGTCACACCGGTCACCAGGTTGGACACCAGCGTGCGCGACAACCCGTGCAGCGAACGGTTGTGCCGTTCGTCGTCGGGACGGGTGACCACGATGGCGCCGTCCTCGTTGCGGGCCACGGCGATGGGCTCGGCGACCGTCAAGTCCAGAGAACCCTTGGGCCCCTTGACCGCGACGTGCTGGCCATCGATCGTCACCTCGACCCCGGTGGGAACCGGAACCGGTTGCTTACCAATGCGCGACATGGTTATCCCCTCACCACACGTACGCGAGGACTTCGCCGCCCACGCCCTGTCTGGCTGCCTGACGGTCGGTGAGCAGACCCGAGGAGGTCGAGATGATCGCCACGCCCAGGCCACCAAGCACCCGCGGCAGGTTGGTGGACTTGGCGTACACCCGCAACCCCGGCTTGGACACGCGCCGCAGACCGGCGATGCTCCGCTCCCGGCTGGGGCCGTACTTGAGGTGCACGACCAACGCCTTGCCCACGCGCGCGTCTTCGGTGTGGTAGTCGGTGATGTAACCCTCCCGCTTGAGGATCTCGGCGATGTTGGCCTTGATCTTCGAATGCGGCAGCGTCACCTCGTCGTGGTATGCCGAATTGGCGTTGCGCAGACGTGTCAAAAAGTCTGCGATCGGATCCGTCATAGTCATCGAGCGCTGCTCCTCTTCATCGCTACGCTCTGCATCGTCGACATCGCGGTCATGACAGCGGTGTTGCCTTCCTCGCGGCGGTTCCCAACAAGAATCCTCCAGTGGGCCTGCTGCGCACCTGTTCTGGGTCTGTTACCAACTGCTCTTCTGCACGCCGGGCAACTCGCCCGCGTGCGCCATCTCGCGCAGGCAGATCCTGCACAGTCCGAACTTGCGGAAGACCGCGCGCGGACGGCCGCACCTGCCGCAGCGGGTGTAGCCGCGCACCGCGAACTTGGGCTTACGCGCGGCCTTGTTGACTAATGCCTTCTTCGCCATCTGGTCAGTTCTCCTTGAACGGAAAGCCGAGGGCCCGCAACAGCGCCCGCCCTTCGTCGTCGGTCGTCGCTGAGGTGACGACGGTGATGTCCATGCCACGGACCCGGTCGATCTTGTCCACGTCGATCTCGTGGAACACCGACTGCTCGGCCAGCCCGAAGGTGTAGTTGCCGGAGCCGTCGAACTGCTTGGGCGACAGCCCGCGGAAGTCGCGGATACGCGGCAGTGCAATCGATGTGAGTCGGTCGAGGAACTCCCACATCCGGTCGCCGCGCAGGGTCACCCGCGCACCGATCGGCATGCCCTCGCGCAATTTGAACTGCGCGATGGACTTTCGAGCTTTGCGGATCTCCGGCCGCTGCCCGGTGATCAGCGCCAGGTCGTTAACGGCGCCGTTGATCAGCTTGGCGTCCCGGGCGGCGTCGCCGACGCCCATGTTGACCACAACCTTCACCACGCTCGGGATCTGCATGACGTTGGCGTACTTGAACTGCTGATTGAGCGCGTCCCGGATCTCTTCGCGGTAGCGCACTTTGAGCCGGGGCTGAACTTTCTCTGCCGTTGTCATGACTGGATGTCCTTGCCGTTGCGCTTGGAGATGCGGACCCGCTTGCCACTCTCCTCGTCGACTCGATAGCCGACCCGGGTGGGCTTGCCGTCGGAGTCGACCACCATCACGTTGGAGACGTGGATCGGGGCTTCCTGCGTGACGATCCCGCCCGACCGCGCCCCGCGCTGGTTGGTAGAGATCGGCGTGTGCTTCTTAATCCGGTTGACGCCCTCGACAAGCACCTTGTTGCGGGTCGGGTAGGCCTGCAGCACCTTGCCTTTGGCGCCCTTGTCTTTGCCTGAGATGACCAGGACGGTGTCACCCTTGTGGATCTTCACCTACAACACCTCCGGGGCCAGCGAAACGATCTTCATGAAGCGCTTCTCCCGCAGTTCGCGACCGACCGGCCCGAAAATGCGCGTTCCGCGCGGATCATTGTCAGGCTTGATGATGACGGCTGCGTTCTCGTCGAACTTGATGTAGCTGCCGTCCGCACGGCGGCGCTCCTTGACGGTGCGCACCACGACGGCCTTCACCACTTCACCGCGCTTGACGTTGCCGCCGGGGATGGCGTCTTTGACCGTCGCCACGATGACGTCCCCGATCCCGGCGTATCGGCGCGACGAGCCGCCGAGCACACGGATGCACAAGATCTCCTTGGCGCCGGTGTTGTCGGCGACCTTCAGCCGCGATTCCTGCTGAATCACTCGATCTCCTGACCTGGTTCACGTATAACAGCCAGGCACTGGCACGCCGGCGGACATCATCCGCCAGACCTGTCATGCATGGTCTTCGCCACCGAAGGGCACGCGGGGCTGACTGATAGAACTTGGCGCCAGCCGAGGTCTGCCCACGGCAACCCCTAGAGTCTAGGTGAAGACCTGCTCAGAGCCAAATTCCTGGTCAGCGGGGAGAAAAAGGCGGCCCGGACTGGCCGGGAAACCGCAACGACCTGGGTCTGCCGTCAGAAGGGCGGCGGTTCGTCGTCGGCTGGTGGTGATGCAGGTCCGGCGCGTTGGGCTAGGCGTGCATCGCGGTTGTTTTGGCGTTCTGCGGCGACGCGGTGGGCCCGGTTTTGGGCGCGGGTACGGCGGCGTTTGGGCATCATCGCGGTGCGATCGCCGCAGTAGTCCTGCGGTAGATCGGTTTCGGGGGCAGGGAACGCGCCGGTGGCTTGGCACAGGCTGGGGAATAGCAGCGCGCTGCCGGGGGTGGTGACATAAGCGTGCCCGGCAGGGGAGGTGAGAATGATTGTGCCGTCGGGTAATTGTTGGTCCCGCCAGCCCCAGAAGGTTTTGACCAAGTGGTGGGTTCGGCAGTAGCACTTGAGGTTCGAGGCATGAGTTGGCCCGCCTTGGGCGTGCGGGATGGTGTGGTCGAGGTCGCAGTCGTAGGCGGGGTGGTCGCAGCCGGGCCAGCGGCACGTCAAATCTCGGCAACGCACGAAATCCGCCAGCGCTTTGGACGGCAGGTAGCCGGGTTCGGGCGGGGCATCGCCGGGATGGATGAGCGCGATCGGCTTGGCGGATTTGGCCAGTTCGGCGACAAGTTCAGGTGCGATGAGCCCGTCGGCGCCCACTTCGGATGCCGGGATCGAGCCGCGACCGCCGACGGTAGCGCGCTCAGCGATCACGTGGATCACCACAGGCGTTGCCGCAGGCCGCTTTCCGGCAGCACAGTCGGGCAGCCCGCAGCGGCAGGCCAGCCGATCAGCACCGGCGGCCAGCGCACCCAGCGCGTCGGCGCGGCGCTGCCGCGCGGTGCGCGGATCGTGCTCACACACCGTGGCTGCTAGTGCATTGAGGCGCTTGTCTAGAGCATGGGCATCGACGCTGACCATGCTGCCGTGGATTTCCGAGATACCACTTTCCTGCACATCGGAGATCCAGATCTCCCGGTCGGACTGGTGCTGGCGGCGGCGCCGCAGCGCATCGACGTCGGCCTTGCCCACGATCTTGTCGATTTGGCCGGCCAGCCGGCCGCGGGTCATCGACGGCCACCGCGCCACATTGGCCGCCAGCTGATCGTCCACCGCGGCCAGCACGTCGGGCTCGGTGATCAGATCGGTGCGATAGACAACCGTGGAGAAAATCCGAAAGTCGATATCGCCGGCGGCAAACACTTCGGCCGTCTTGGGGAGCCGCTCGCGCATGGCCCGGGCATACCGCAGCCGACTGCCCGCCAGCCCTTGACCGATCCGCAACGCCGCGGCCACCTCGGCGGTCACCGCCTCTTCGGTGTCAACCGCCCACTCCGCAGTGTCTGAACACCGAGAGAGCCGGTAAGCAAACAACTCTCCGATCGCGACCAGCTGAGCGGCCGCCGCCCGATTCTCCGCCCGTGTCGCCGCGCAAATCCGCTCCACCAGCGCCGCGGACTCCGCGGTCGTCGATGGGTGGCGCCGCTCGAAGTACTCATCGAAACGAGCGTGGATTTCCTCGAACATACATTCGATTATGCCATCGCCCTCCGACAAAGCGGAACTGAGCCGAAGCGATATGTGCCTTGGGAACCTAATATCCGGGTGATGCGGCGCGTCTTGGCTTGCGTATTGGTCTCGGTTCTGCCCGCTCTCCTCGGCATCTCCTGCGCCCGCCCGCCGGTCAACAGCCGGAGCTCAGAGCCGACACCGGGGAGGTCCGTCGGGCGTCCCGGATGTGGCCCGCCGATCAGCTATCAGGTGTTCCAGAAGGACGCCTTCGGCGCTGACTGGTCGAAGGCCAGCGGTCTGCTTGCCTACAACGCCAAGGGCAGCGACGGGCGATACCACATCTATACGGTCAAACCAGACGGTGCGAACCCCGTGCAGTTCGGACTCGGCACGCCGAACTTCCCGCAGCGCACCACCGGCACACCGGTGTGGAGCCCGTCGGGCCAGTTCATCGCGTTCGTCGCCGAGAAATCTGATCACCCGGGCAACTCGGTACCCGCCACGCCCGGCTGGGGCAGCTACTCCGACCTGTGGGTGGCCAACGCCGACGGTTCACGCGTCTGGCAGCTCACCGATGTCCCGACCGACAAGGACCACGGCACGATCATTCCGGAGTTTTCACCCGACGGCCGGCTGCTGGAATGGACCGAGCGCACCAAAGCCCCCAAGATCTTGAACCCGAATCGGTTCGCCGGCTATTGGGTGATCAAAGTGGCCAACTTCGTCGTCGGCCCGGACGGCACACCGTCGTTGTCCGACGTTCGCACTGTCTCGCCGCCCGGCGATGCGTTCAACGAGACCGGCGGCTTCTCAGCCGATTCCTCGTCGCTGGTGTTCACCAGCGACTTCGAAAACCACAACTTCTGGCACAACCAGATTTACCGTGCCGACCTCAAAACGGTTGCCATCACTCGACTCACCAAAGGCGACAGCTACAACGAACATCCCCGCTATACCCCGGACGGCCAGGTGTTGTGGATGACCAGCACCGACAACCCGTCACACGGGACAGATTGGTGGACGATGAGCCCTGACGGCTCAAATCCACAGCGGCTCAGCGATTTCAACGCGGACGACAATGCCCGCGTTTTCGGGCATAAGCCCGTCTATGCGACGACCGTGCAGACCGCCAACTGGAGTGCCGACCGCAGCTACTTCTACGGCGACGTGGAGACCAACCTGTTGAACTCGGACAGCGTGATCGCGCGGGTTACCCTCACCTGCCACGGGTCGTGAGCCGCGGCGTCAGTCTCCTTGCTTGACCCAGGAGTAGATGTACAAGGCCATCGCCGTCGCCAGCGCGAGCAGCACCCACTGCACCAGGGCTTGGTCGATCATCGAACCGGGCGGCGGCGCACCGGGCAGAATATTTCGCAGCGGAACGATGGCGAACAGGTTCGCCGCGTACCAGGTGGCAAACGGCGGCACGAACTTCCTTCGGCCCATCGCCATCGGAATGGCCACCAGCAACGCCAGGGTAGGCAGGCTGATCAGCACCAGGATGATGCCCAGGTCGAAGATCAGCGGGCCCTTGGCCCGTTGCAAGGTGACGACCACGCTGGTGTTGTTGTGGCTTCCGGTTTCGCTGGTGTCGATAGAGCGCCGGGTTTCGGCATCCCAGCCGTCCATCGATCCGGTGACCTGGACAACGGCGGGGACTCGCTTGCGGTTAGCACCGGTCCCGACGAACACATCGGCCGACTGCGGCTCGGTGCGATACGAGTCGAACGGCCAGCTGCCGGGATCGCCGTGTGCCTCGATGGTGGTGGTGACCTGCGCCGGCGCTTTACCCTTCGGGAATACCAGGTCTCCCAGGTCATTCGGCGGGTACAGCCGCACGGCGATGTCGGTGTTCAGCTCGTCGAAGCGCTTGTCGTACAGCGACTCGCCCGGATAGATGATCACGTTCACCGTGAGGCGATTGGTCGTGGGCTTCAGCTCTTGAAGGCGCATCTGCACCACCGTGTCGTCGGGCCCGGCCTGGCTCAGGTCCAGTGGCGGCAGCGGCCCCTCAGACCTTTGCAGTGCGCGGACGCCGACCAGCGATAGGCCGTAGGTGGCGAAGAAGGCCAGCAGGATCGACAGGCCGATGATGATGCCTCGTCGCGACTTCTTCTCCGCCGGCGGCGACGGCGCCGCCGTCGGTGGAGCGTCGACACTCATTGGTCGCTACCGGAAAGCCGTGACAGTCGGCGCCGCACGGGGTTAGGTTAGCGAATACCGATGCCCGCCGCGCGATGAAATAACTTTGCCCGGCAAGACTCTAAAATCCCGTCACCCGCCGTCCATCCATCGGTAACTCGTAGTTCAACATCGCTGCAGCGATCGACATTTCGACATCGCAACCCGGCGGCGGAGCGCGCGTTGACCAGTTAGTCTGATGTTTGCTTGCATGCGGGTTCCGGTAGCTGCAATTGTCAACACGTATCGAGTTCCGGGGTGAGGCAATCAACATGAAGCACAAGCGATTAGTCGCCGCGGCGAGTTTGCTGGCTGCAGGCAGCATCGTGCTGTCGGGATGCGAGGTCCCGCATACCAGCATGGCCTACGCCAGCGAGGTGGTGAACTGCGGCGGTAAGGCGACGATCAACGCCAGCGGCTCGACCGCGCAAGCCAACGCGATGAAATCGTTCGTCAGTGCGTACGCCAAGGCCTGCCCCGGCCACACGCTCAACTACACGCCGAACGGCTCGGGCCAGGGAATCAGCGACTTCCTCGCCGGCAAGACCGATTTCGCCGGATCAGACACTCCGCTGTCCGCCGACCAATACCCGGAAGCCAAGCAACGCTGCGGCGGCAACGACGCGTGGGATCTGCCAGTGGTGTTCGGCCCGCTGGCCATTACCTACAACCTCTACAACGCCGACTTTTTGGTGCTCGATGCCGAGACGTTGGCCAGGATTTTCAACGGCAGCATCAAACGCTGGGACGACCCGGCCATCACCGCGCTGAACGCATCGATGCCGCCGGAGGACATCAAGGTCGTCTACCGCAGCGATAAATCGGGCAGCACGGCCAACTTCCAGGCCTACCTGCAGGCCGCATCGGGCGGCGCCTGGACCCAGGGCACCGGCAAGGAGTTCAAGGGCGGCGTCGGCACCGGCGCCAAAGGCAACGACGGCACCTCGGCGATGGTGAAGAACACCGAGGGCGCGATCACCTACAACGAGTTGTCGTTCGCGATGGAT
>DATJOR010000119.1:0-22549 GCA_035506875.1 Mycobacterium sp. | reverse complement strand
CGGTGACCGGTCCGGGGATGTGCTGTATGCGGCCATGCACCGGGCCGGGCTGGCGAATTCGCCGACCAGCGTGGACGCCGCCGACGGCCTGGCGCTGAACGGCACCCGGGTGGCGGCCGCGGTCCGGTGTGCGCCACCGGACAACGCGCCGACGCCCGCCGAGCGGGCCACCTGCGCGCCGTGGTTGACCGCTGAGTGGCGGCTGACCGGCGGCGACGTCCGGGTCATCGTGGCGTTGGGCGGATTCGGCTGGCGCTCGTCGCTGGACATGGTCCGTTCGGGCGGCGGTCAGGTTCCCCGCCCGCAGCCGAAGTTCGGTCACGGCGTTACCGCGACCTTGCATGCCGCGCACGGCGAGGTGGTGCTGCTGGGCTGCTACCACCCCAGCCAGCAGAACACCTTCACCGGCAAGCTGACCACGGCGATGCTCGACGATGTCTTCGGCCGCGCCGCCGCGATCGCAGGATTATCGCGGTGACCGCAGACGTTAGTAGGTCTATGCGTCTTTCCGTGCTCGATCTCGTCCCGGTGCGCACCGACCAGACCACGTCGGACGCGCTGGCGGCGACCGTGCGACTGGCGCAGATCGCCGACCGGCTGGGCTTCACCCGCTATTGGGTCGCCGAGCACCACAACATGCCGTCGGTGGGTGCGACCAGCCCGCCGGTGTTGATCGCCTACCTGGCGGCGCAGACGTCGCAGCTGCGGCTGGGCTCAGGCGGTGTGATGCTGCCCAACCATGCCCCGCTGGCGGTGGCCGAACAGTTCGCGTTGCTGGAAGCCGCCGCGCCGGGCCGCATCGACCTCGGCATCGGCCGCGCGCCCGGCTCGGACCCGGTGACGTCGATCCTGTTGCGCGGCGCAGCCGGACGAGACGATCGAGACATCGATCAGTTTCCGGAGTATCTCGACCATGTGCGGGCGATGATGAGCGCCCGCGGCGTGGCCGTCCAATTGCGCGACGGGGACTACATTCTCAAGGCCACGCCGGCCGCGGCCAGCGAGCCGCGGCTCTGGCTGCTCGGCTCGTCGATGTACTCGGCCCGGTTGGCCGCGGCCAAGGGGTTGCCCTACGTGTTCGCTCACCACTTCTCGGGTAAGGGCACCGAGGAGGCGCTTGCGCTGTACCGGTCGCAGTTCGTGCCGAGCGAGCTGGCCGCCGAGCCGGTGACATTCCTCACCGTCAACGCCGCGGTCGCCGAAACCCATGACGAGGCAACGGCTTTGATGTTGCCGAACCTTCACATGATGGCCCGGTTGCGGACCGGTCAGCCGCTAGGGCCGCTGGAACTCGTCGAGGACGCTCGCGGCGCGCAGCTGACTCCTGAGCAGCAGCGCATCGTGCGCAGCGGACTCGAGCGCGCGGTCCTCGGCACACCCGCTGAGGCCGCCGAGCAGCTGCACGCGCTGGCGAAACGGTTCGATGTCGACGAGGTGATGGTGCATCCCGTCGCGTCGGCGCACCGCGGCACCGATCCTGCGACAGCTCCCGGTCGCGAGACCACGCTGGAGCTACTGGCCAAGGAGCTGTTCTAAGGCGTCAAGACCACGACGGGAATGGGCCGTGACGTCTTCTTCTGGTAAGCCTCGTACCGATTGCCGTTGTTCTTGTTGACGATCTGCCACAGTCGGGCGTAGTCCGGGTCATCAGGCAGCACGGGTTTGGCTGTCACGCCGAAACGCTTTGGTCCGACGTTGATTTCGACGTTCGGGTTGGCCTTCAGATTGTGATACCAGCCGGGCGCCTTCGGATCGCCGCCTTTGGAGGCGACGATCAAGTAGTTGCCGCCATCGCGGGCATAGGTCAGCGACGCGGTGCGGGCCTGGCCGGTCTTGGCGCCGACGGTGTGCAGCAGCAGGCTGGGGATCCCCAGCGTCCGGTGCCCGATCCAGCCGTTCGTCCTCTGATAAACGGCATCGTGTACCCGCAAAACCGCGGGCAGCAAATTTTGTTCTACGAATGACGGAAGAGCCATTCGCCCAGTATTACCGCTCGGCGTCGATCTGCGCCAACGCGTCTCGGAGGATCTGCCCGGTCGCTTCGCGGTCGGGGTCCCGGCGCAACAGCATCCCCTTGGCTACCGACAGTTTGTCGCCGTTGCGCCGTGGCAGCACGTGCAGGTGGATGTGGAACACGGATTGGAAAGCGGCCGACCCGTCGTTGATGCCGACATTGGTGGCGTCGGCCAGCTCCGTCGCGCGGACGGCCTTGGCGATCCGCTGTCCGATCGCCACCATGTCGGCCAGGGTCTCGGCGGGCGTATCGGTCAGATCAACCGTGTGCTTTTTCGGTATCACCAGCGTGTGGCCGCGGGTGAAGGGGCGGATGTCCAGGATGGCCAGGTAGCCGTCATCCTCGTAGATGCGTATGGCCGGCGCCTCACCGGAAACGATCGCACAGAACACACACGACATGGGAGTCACGGTAGCGCCGCGGCGATCGCGTCGATCGCGCGGTCGAGGATTGCGCGGGTGGTGGCGAAGTTCAGCCGGGCGAAACCCGAGCCGACGGTAGCGCCGAACGGGATGCCCGGGCTGACCGCCACCTTGGCCTTGGACAGCAGGTGATCCGCGGGTTCGGTCGTCAGGTTCAGCGCTCGGAAATCCACCCACGACATATAGGTGGCCTCCGGGGTATTGACCCGCACGCCCGGACTCGCCGCCGGCAGGGCGGTGGCCAGGTGGTCGCGGTTGGCCTGCAGGTATCCGAGCAGCTCGTCGAGCCAGTCGGCCCCGTGGTCGTAGGCTGCGATGTTGGCGCGGATGCCGATGGTGGACACACCCATCTTGTGCAGCTTGTTGATGAATTCCCATTCGCGGGCGTCCTGCTCGTTGGACAGGATCACCTGTGCGCAAATCAGACCCGGCAGGTTCCATCCCTTGGACGCCGACATCAGGGTGATGACCGTGTGCGCGGCCGTGTCCGATACCGAGGCGGCGGCGACGTGCGGCCGACCGTAGACCAGCGGCCCGTGAATCTCGTCGGCGATGACACGCGCGCCGTGACGAGCGGCGACGTCCACGATGGCCCGCAGCTCGTCGTCGCGGTATGCGGTGCCCAGCGGGTTGTTCGGATTGCAGAGAATGAGCGATCCGGCGCCGCTTGCGAATGCGGCATCGAGCGCATCCAGATCCAGCACGTATCGCCCCGAATTATCCTGCAGCATAGGGATTTCCACCCGCTGACGACCGGTGATCCGCAGGACGTCGAAAAACGGCATGTACGCGGGAACGGGCAGCACGACGGGACTTTCGGGTCTGGTCAGGAAGTTGATGACGACCTCCAGGCCCTTGAGGACGTCGGGAACAACGCGAACCCAGTCGGAAGCAACGCGCCAGCCGTAACGGCGTCGGCACCAATCGGCGGTCGCCCGCGCCATGGTGTCCTCCCGGAACGCCGGATAGCCGAACTCCTCGGCGGCGACGCACGCGCGGATCCCGTCGACGACCGCCGGCGCGGGCGGGAAGTCCATCTCGGCGATCCACAGCGGCAACACGTCGGGCCCGAAATGGTTCCACTTGATCGTCTTGCGCTCGCGCAGTTGTTGCTCGGTCAATTGATCGAACACCGTGTCGCTCATGTGAGTAGTCTGCCTCGACGTGGACAACAGAGATCTGGCCTTCGCGGGAGCGGCCGAACAGGCGCGGATGTTGGCCGAGGGCACGATCACCGCGCCGACGCTGCTCGAGATCTACCTCGACCGCATCGCCCGGCTGGATCCACAGCTCCGCAGCTACCGCGTGGTCCTGGCCGAAAGCGCGCGTCAGGAAGCTCTGGCCGCGCAGCACCGCCTTGATACCGGCGAGCGGCTGCCGCTGCTCGGCGTCCCGGTCGCGATCAAAGACGACGTCGACGTCGCCGGTGAGGTGACGACGTATGGCAGCAGCGCCGTCTCGACGCCGGCCACCCGCGACGCCGAGGTGGTGGCCCGGCTACGGGCGGCGGGCGCGGTGATCATCGGCAAAACCGCTGTGCCGGAAATGATGATCTTCCCGTTCACCGAAACGGTGACGTTCGGCGCGACCCGCAACCCGTGGAACACCGCGTTCACGCCGGGTGGCAGCAGTGGTGGCAGCGGTGCCGCGGTGGCCGCCGGGCTTGCAGCACTGGCGCTCGGTTCCGACGGCGGCGGCTCGATCCGCATCCCGTCGGGCTGGTGCGGTCTGTTCGGGATCAAGCCGCAACGCGATCGGGTCCCGCTGGCCCCGCACGACGACGCGTGGTGCGGGCTGAGCGTCAACGGTCCGCTCGCGCGGTCGGTGCAAGACGCGGCGTTGTTCCTGGATGTCACGACGACAATGCCCGGCCCGGACGGCGGCTTCGTCGGCGCCGCCGCGCGTGAACCCGGACGGTTGCGAATTGCGTTGAGCACCAAGGTTCCACCGCCGTTGGTCGTCAACATCGGCAAGGAGCAACGGGCCGCGGTCGACGAAGCGGGTGCGCTGCTGCGCGAACTCGGCCACGACGTTGTCGTGCGCCACCCCGACTATCCACCGGCCGCCATCTACGCCAACTACCTACCCCGTTATTTCCGGGGCATTTACAACGACGTCCGCTCACTGCCGCATCAGGACCGGCTGGAGAAGCGGGCCCGCAACATGGCGCGCATCGGGTCGTTGCTGTCGGACCGGCGGATGGCAACCGTGCGTGCGGGGGAGGTGGCGGTGGCCACCCGAATCCAGTCGATCTTCGACGATGTCGACGTCGTGGTCACGCCAGGCAACGCCACCGGGCCGTCGCGCATCGGCGCCTACCAACGCCGCGGTGCCATCTCGAGCTTGCTGCTGGTATCGCGCCGCGTGCCGTTCTTCGAGATCTGGAATCTCACCGGCCAACCGGCCGCCGCGGTGCCGTGGGGGTTCGACCGCGATGGTGTTCCGCTGTCGGTTCAGTTGGTCGGCCGCCCGTGCGACGAGGCGACGCTGCTGTCGTTGAGCGCGCAGATCGAGTCGGCGAGGCCGTGGGCGGACCGGCGCCCGCCGGTGTCATGACGGCGTTATCACGCGCCAGGCGTCCAGCTTCTGGCCGGGCGGCATCGCGCGCGCCGGGCTGGTGGACGGCAACAGCTGGTAGCTGACCGGCGCCTCGACATCGACCAGCCTTACGAACAGCTTCTCTGCGGTCCGGCCGTTGAAATACACCCGCCTGATGCGGGTGTAAGTAGCGAAGAGTTGTCCAAAATCGTTGGCCACGATAGTCTTTGGATCGATCTTGGCGTCTGAGCTGCCAGCGCGGCGACACATGTACAGCACATCCCAGAGCGCCACACCGTTCGATTGCAATGCGGCCAGCCGGGTTTCGTAGGGCGCCCGAACGTCGAAGCCTAACAGCGCACTAGTGATCGGCCAGAACGCATTTCGCGGGTTGCCGTAATACTGGCCGGTGGCCAGCGATTGCACACTGGGGAACGACCCCAGGATCAGCAACCGCGCGCCGTCGTCGACAACGGGCGCAAACCCTTCCAGAAGTGGTGTCGTCATGGGATTCCCATGATGCCCTGCCTCGTTATACGTTGGCGACGTGGACGAGCTGTTGGGAGATCTGGAGGGCAGCGCACGTGCCGAGCGCGCCGAGCTGATCGAGTGGCTGCTCGAGCAGGGCATCACCGCCGACGAGATTCGGGGCACGTCCGCACCCTTATTGCTGGCAACCCGCCGAGTGATCGGCGACGACGGTACCTATGTGTCGACGCGAGAAATTGCCGACGCCTACGGCCTTGATCTTGACCTACTTCAGCGGGTGCAGCGCGCCATCGGTTTGGCCAGGATCGACGATCCCGACGCGGCCGTGCACATGCGCGCCGACGTCGAGGCAGCCGCCCATGTCCGCCACTTCCTCAAACTCGGCCTGGATCCCGACAACCTGGTGCTGGTCACGCGGGTGCTCGCCGAAGGTCTCTCGCACGCGGCCGAGGTCATGCGCTATACCGCCCTGGCGGCTGTCATCGAACCGGGCGCCACCGAGCTGGAAGTCGCCAAGCGATCCAACGCACTGGTCAGTCAGATCACGCCGTTGCTGGGGCCGTGGATCGAGGAAATGCTGTTCATGCAGCTGCGGAACATGATGGAGACCGAAGCCGTCACCGCCAGCGAGCGAGCCGCCGGAGCGCCGCTACCGGGCGCACGGCAGGTCACTGTCGCCTTCGCCGATCTGGTCGGTTTCACTCGCCTCGGTGAGCAGGTGCCGGCCGAGGAGCTGGGGCAGTTGGCGAATCGGCTGGCCGACGTCGCCCGCGACGTGGCGGTCCCGCCGGTGCGCTTCATCAAGACGATCGGCGACGCGGTGATGTTCGTCTGCACCGAGCCGGCACCGCTGCTGGATGCGGTGCTCAAGCTTGTGGACGCCACCGACGGCGACAACGATTTCCCGCGGCTGCGGGCGGGCATCGCGTCGGGGTCTGCGGTGAGCCGGGCGGGGGACTGGTTCGGCAGCCCGGTGAACCTGGCCAGCCGGGTGACGGCGGTGGCGCGGCCGGGCGCCGTGCTGGCCGCCGAGTCGACGCGCGATGAACTCGGCGACGACGCCGGCTTCAGTTGGTCGTTCGCGGGCGCGCGTCATCTCAAGGGGATCAAGGGTGAGGCGAAGCTGTTCCGCGCCCGGCGAGGCGACGCCGAAACCACATAGGGGCAGGCCCGGAGGACGTTGGGAGGCGTCTCGTACATCCTGCGCGGCCGGCTTTCACTCCGCTTGCCGGCTCTTTGGAAATCGTCGCTTTCCGGGCCTGCTTCGTATTCAAAGTTACAACTCTGCACGGGTCAGATCAATGGTTTTGTTTGGCGTCGAATGTGGTCGTCCGTCACGGTTTCCGCTGAAAAACGGGCTTGAAGCCCGCACTCGGCGGCCCGGGATTGTTCGCCCCCGGCGAAAGCCACTTCTGCAATTGGTGCAACGGTGTAATTATGTAAGCATGAGGCATCAACATCATGGACATGGGCGGCGCTACGGCCGCCCCGGCGGCTGGCAGCAAGCCGGCCAACCCGACGCCGGCGACGCCGCGGACTGGTTTGCCGGACGCCTGCCCGACGCCTGGTTCGACGGCGACCCGACCGTCGTCGTCGACCGCGAGGAGATCACCGTGATCGGCAAGCTGCCCGAAGGGTCGGAGAAAGACGAGAGCGAAGCTCGGGCGTCGGGCCGTGTCTCGCGCTTCCGCGAAGAGACCCGGTCGGAGCGGATGAACATCGCCGACGAGGCGCAGGACCGCTACGGCCGCAAGGTTTCCTGGGGCGTCGAGGTCGGTGGTGAGCGAATCTTGTTCACCCACATCGCCGTTCCGGTCATGACGCGTTTGAAGCAGCCGGAGCGCCAAGTCCTCGACACCTTGGTGGACGCCGGTGTGGCCCGATCCCGCTCCGATGCGCTGGCGTGGTCGGTGAAACTGGTCGGCGAGCACACCGAAGAGTGGCTGGCCAAGCTTCGTGACGCGATGTCGGCCGTCGACGACCTGCGTGCTGAGGGCCCGGAGCTCTAGAACCTCAGCAGCCTCATCAGTTGCTGGCTGGAGGATTGCTCTCTTCTGCAGTTTGAGTACACCGGTGATATCACGCCGACGGTGATATCGCATGCGTCGTCGTTTTCAAATACGAGCCATGGTTAGGTGACGGTGCTGGTGTGGCCGGTGTTACGGACTAGGCCTGCGTCATCGCGTAATACGCGCCGCGCCGGGCCAGCAGCTCGCTGTGGTTGCCCTGCTCGACGATCTTGCCCGACTCCATCACCAGGATCACGTCGGCGTCCCGGATCGTCGAAAGGCGATGAGCGATCAGGAAACTCGTCCGGTCACGACGAAGCTCGTGGGTGGCTTTCGCAATCAGCAGCTCGGTTCGGGTGTCCACCGAGCTGGTCGCCTCGTCGAGGACCAGCAGCTGCGGCCGTGCCAGGAATGCCCGTGCGATGGTGATCAACTGGCGCTCGCCGGCGCTGATGTTGCTGCCGGCGTCGTTGACCCGGGTTTCGTATCCGTCGGGCAGCGTGTGTACGAAACGGTCGACGTACGCGGCCCTGGCGGCTTCGATGACGTCGTCGGCGCTGGCGTCGGGCCGGCCGTAGGCGATGTTCTCCGCGATCGTCCCGCGGAAGAGCCACGTGTCCTGAAGCACCATGCCGATGCGGGAACGCAGCGACTGCCGGCTGATCGTCGTGATGTCGACGCCGTCGACCAGGATCCGGCCGGCGTCGACGTCGTAGAACCGCATCAACAGGTTCACCAGCGTGGTCTTGCCCACCCCGGTCGGCCCGACGATCGCCACCGTGCTGCCCGGGTCCGCGGTGAAGGAGAGGTCGTCGATCACCGGAGTACCGGGGCGATAGCCGAAGCTGACCTGGTCGAATTCCACGCGCCCGGTGGGTCCGTCACCGTTGGGTGAGGGCAGCGGTACTTCCCGGTCCGGTGATTCTTCGGGCTCGTCGAGCAAGTCGAAAACCCGCTCGGCACTGGCCACTCCGGACTGCAGGGTGTTGTACATCGAGGCCACCTGGTTCATCGGCGCGTTGAACTGGCGGACGTACTGGATGAAGGCCTGGATGCTGCCCACCGTGATCTGTCCGGTCGCCACCTGGACGCCACCGACCACCGCGACCGCGACGTAGCTCAGGTTGCCGATGAACCCGGTCGCCGGCGACACCAAGCCGGAGATGAACTGTGCGCCGAAACTGGCGTGGTAGAGATCGTCGTTGCGCCGACGGAACTCATCTTGCGCCGCGGCGCGCTGGCCGAACGTGCGGACCACGGTGAACCCGCTGTAGGTCTCCTCGATGTGGGCGTTGAGCCGGCCGGTGTTGGTCCACTGTGCGACGAACAGCCGCTGCGAGCGTTGCGCGATCGCCCGCGTCGCCACCAGCGCCAGCGGCACCGTCAGCAAGGTGATCCCGGTCAGCAGCGGCGAGATGGTCAGCATCATCGCCAACACCGACACCACCGTCAGCACTGCAGACAGCAGTTGGGTGATCGTCATCGACAGCGACGTCTGAAGGTTGTCGACGTCGTTGGTGAGCCGGCTGAGCACCTCACCGCGCTGCCGGGAATCGAAGTAGGACAGCGGCAGCCGGTGCAGCTTCTCCTCGACATCGGTGCGCAGCGCCTGCAGCGTGCGGCGCACGGTAACGTTCAGCAGCCGGGCCTGCGCCCAAATCAGGAGCGCCGCAAGCAGATACATGACCAGTGCCAAAGCCAGCGTACGGGCGACCGCGCCGAAGTCGACACCTCGGCCCGGGACGACGTTCATCCCGGACACCAGGTCGGCGAACGCGTTGTTGCCTCGGGCCCGCAATGCCGCGACGGCCTGAGCCTTGGTGATGCCGGCCGGCAGCTGACGGCCGATCACGCCGCTGAACAGCAGATCGGTGGCATGGCCGAGGATGCGCGGAACGACGACGCCGATCACCGTTCCCGCCACGCCCAAGACCGTCACCGCGACGGCTGTCCCCCGTTGCGGGGCCAGACGCTTCAACAGACGAACGGCGGACCCGGTGAAGTCACGGGACCGCTGATTCGGGTACGCAGGCGTGCTGGGCGCGCTTCTTTTCATAGCCGACGTCCCGCTTGAGCGTCCATCGACTGCGATTCGGCGAATTCCCGATAGGTAGGGCAGTCCGCGAGCAGCGATTCGTGCGTGCCCGCACCGACCACCCGCCCGTCGTCAACGACAATCACCTGATCCGCGCGGGCGACGGTCGAGATCCGTTGCGCGACAACGATCATCGTCGCATCGCTGGCGATTTCCGCCAGTGACGCGCGGACCCGCGCATCGGTATGCACGTCGAGAGCGGAAAACGCGTCGTCGAACAGGTAGACCGCCGGGTGGCGGATCACCGCCCGCGCGATCGCCAGTCGTTGCCGCTGCCCGCCGGAGAAGTTGACGCCGCCCTGCGCGACCCGCATCTGCAGCCCGTCGTCGTGTGCGCGCACGAATTCGTCAGCGGCCGCGACCCGCAGCGCATCCCACATGTCGTCGTCGGTCGCATCAGGCGCACCGATCCGGAGATTGTCGGCGACGGTGCCGGAGAACAGGTAGCCGCGCTGCGGCACCAGCCCAATGCCCGACCACAGCTCTTCGAGGTCGTGCTCACGCACGTCGACCTCGTCGACCAGAACCGAACCGGATGTCACGTCGTACAGCCGGCAGATCAGCGACACCAGCGTCGACTTTCCCGAACCGGTGCTGCCGACGATCGCGGTGGTGGTGCCGGGTCGGGCGGTGAAGGATATATCCTGCAGCACAGCACGATCGGCGCCGGGGTAGCGGAACGTCGCACCGTCGAGCCGGACCACACCTCGTAAAGCGGGTCGCACCGGATGCTCCGGGCTACGCACCGCCGGGGTCAGCGACAACACTTCGTTGATCCGCTCCGCGCACACCGCGGCGCGCGGCAACACCATCAACGTCATCGTCGCCATCATCACCGCCATCAGGATCTGGGCGAAGTACACGAGAAATGCGATCAGCGAGCCGACTTGCATCTGCCCGCTGTCGATGCGCAAGCCGCCGAACCAGATCAGCGCGACGCTGGAGCAGTTGATGGTCAGTGTGGTGACCGGCAGCATCAACGCCTGCCAATTGCCTGCGCTCAGTGCGGTGTTCGAGAGCGCAAGGTTGGCCTCGGCGAAGCGTTGACGTTCGAAAGGTTCGCGGGCGAAGGCCCGGATCACCCGCACCCCGGACAGCTGCTCGCGCATGACCCGGTTGATGTTGTCGATCAGCCTCTGCATGCTGCGGTAGAGGGGCAGCGTACGCCCGACGATCCAGTAATTGCTCACGACCAACACCGGAACACTGACCAACAGCAGCCAGGACAGCCCGGCGTCCTGGTGGATGGCCATCAGGATGCCGCCGATGCACATGATCGGAGCCGTCACCAGCACCGTGCAGGTCATCTGCACCAGGAATTGGATCTGGCGGACGTCGTTGGTGGAGCGGATCAGCAGCGACGGCGCGCCGAACCGGGCCGTCTCGTGCTCGGAGAACGTGGTGATTTGATGAAACATCGCCGAGCGGAGATCGCGACCGAACCCCATCCCGGTCCGGGAGCCGAAGTAAACCGCGCCGACGGCGCACACCACCTGCAGCGCGGTGACCGCGAACATCACCCCGCCGAGTCGGACGATGGTGCTGGTATCGCCCTTGGCGATGCCGTCGTCGATGATCGTGGCGTTGACCGTCGGCAGGTACAGCGAGGCCAGGGTGCTGATCAGCTGCAGCGTCATCACTATCGCCACCAGCCGCCGATACGGCCGGACGTAGGTGCGCAGCAATGCCAAGAGCATCTGGTAACTGTTACACGAGGGCCGCTGGTGGAGAAAGAAAGTACAGGTCACCGCGTGTGCAATGGTTGCGCCTAGGTGCTGCCGCTACAGTGCATCGTGTGATCAGCAGAAGGCTTCCGTAGCCATGCGGCGTGAGGTGGCGACGCTGGCCCTGGCGGCGGCGACTTTGACTCCCGTGGTGGCCGCGTGCTCCCACTCCGGCTCCGACCAATCCCAGTCGACCGAGTCGTCCGCGCCGGCCTCGGGGCAGGGGAAGCACGGGCCGATGTTTCCGCAGTGCGGAGGCATCAGCGACGAGACGGTGACCGACCTGACCAAGGTCAGGGGGCTGGTCAACACCGCGAAGAATTCCGTGGGCTGTCAGTGGCTCGCGGGCGGCGGCATCCTCGGCCCGCATTTCTCGTTCTCCTGGTACCGCGGGAGCCCGATCGGCCGTGAACGCAAGACCGAGCAGTTGTCGCGGTCGAGTGTCGAGGACATCAACATCGACGGCCATGGCGGCTTCGTCGCCGTCGGTAACGACCCGACGTTGGGCGACTCGCTGTGCGAGGTCGGGATCCAGTTCGGCGACGACTTCATCGAATGGTCGGTGAACTTCAGCCAGAAGCCGTTCCCCGACGCGTGCGACGTCGCCAAAGAGCTTGCACGCCAGTCGATTGCGAATTCGAAATGAGTACCACCTCGCGTCATCGCGTGTTGGTCGGCGTGGCCGTCGTGACCACGGCAGTGTCCGTGTTGACTGGCTGCACCAAGTCGGTGGCCGGCACCGCGCAAAAAGCGGGCATGGGCGATGAGCCGCGCAACAACAATTCCGAGCAGCAGTACCCGAACCTGCAGAAGGAATGCGAGGTGCTGACCACCGACGTGCTGGCCAAGACGGTGGGCGCCGACCCGCAAGACATTCAGAGCACCTTCGTTGGCGCGATATGCCGCTGGCAGGCGGCCAACCCCGGCGGCCTGATCGACATCACCCGGTTCTGGTTCGAGCAGGGCAGCCTCGACAACGAGCGCAAGGTTGCCGAGTACCTGAAGTATCAGATCGAGAATCGGGCGATCTCCGGTGTCGCGTCGATCGTGATGCGGCCGAATGATCCCAACGGCGCGTGTGGTGTGGCCAGCGACGCCGCGGGCGTGGTCGGCTGGTGGGTCAACCCGCAGGCGCCCGGTATCGACGCCTGTGCGCAGGCCATTAAGCTCATGGAGTTGACGCTCTCCACGAACTCCTGATTCCGCTGTCATGAGCGCTCGCGACAACCGCTGGCAACTAATACCACCTTGCCCGTAGGTACCGCGCGCGAAAGTAACTGTTGTGCTAGGGATTTCTGTTTGGGCTAGTCATCGCCCAAAATGCGATGGTCAAACTTACCGGGGCGCCGGATGTTTCCTGCGCGATACGCATTGTTCAGCAAAACGATTGATATAGCGTTTTTTTGACACCCAAATGGCTCCCGGCCACTAGGTGCGGACGTTACCATCGTCGAATGTCTGAGACACCTTTTAATGAGCCAACCTCCCATGCGGAGGAACCTTCGCCCGAATCCGACACCGTAGAGTCGACCGCTGCGTCTGAGCCGGTGTCGCACGCCGCGTCTGAGCCGGTGTCGCACGCCAAGGAGGACTCTGCCGCCCCCCGCGCGTCGAAGCTGACCCTGTGGCTCGCAGTGGCGGCCCTGGTGCTTTCCCTCGTCGCCGTCGCGGGTGGCGTGGCCGGTTATTTTTTCCTTTACCCACACAAGAACGCCTCATCGTCGTCCTCGCCTGCCGTCAGCGACACAGTAGCCAAAGACCCGAAAGAAGCGAAAAAGCGTATCTGCGAGACGTTCATGGTCGTCGACCGAGCCGTGGTCAGAAACTCTCGCCTGAAGAACCCGGACAACGGCGGGCCGATCGGCGCGCTTTCGGTGGCGACTGCCGCGCGGCTGGCGTTCTTTAGCGGCGGCGCATTTCTGCGCGACCGCGTAGCCCAAGAGCCTCAGACGCCGCCCGACCTGGCGAAGTCGGTCAACGCCATGGCCTCCAACCTCGAGGAGCTCGCCATCGGTTACCTGGCCGGCGCGGCCGACTTCACCCAGGATGAGTTGCGCCAAGCGCTCGACGACAAGATCAAAACCACGGTGGAGATCTGCAAGAAGTAGCCGCGCTTAACGCGGTACGTGGAAGTCGACGAGCTCGGCCGAACCGAGCTCGACGCCTTTCCAGCTGGCGGTGACTCGAAACACGGCCATCGCCGACGTCGGGTACTTCGTCGAGATGCGTTCGGCGGCGGCGGTGTTGGAGTGCTCGGCCCCGGCCAAGCCCAACGCCACCTGGGTCATGGTCGGCTCGTGTGCGACGAGCAGCAGGACGCCCACGTTGTCGTCGACGTGGGTGATCTCGTCGATCACCGTTCCGGGGACGGCGTCGTAGAGTCGGTCGACGTAGCGCACCGGTGCGTCGATGCCGGTGTGCGCCAAAGTTTCCCGAGCCCGGGTCGCCGTCGAGCAGAGCACCGCGTCGATCGCGGGCAGGTTGGACCGCATCCAGTCGCCGGCCAGCCCGGCTTCTCGTCGTCCGCGGGGCGCGAGTGGCCGGTCGTGGTCTGGCACGCCGTCGGGATAGGCCGACTTCGCATGCCGCAGTAGCACCAGGGTGCGGGTTTGGTCGCTCACCGGACCGAGGTTACCGGTACCGCCCCTGAGCGGGGCTGATGTGGCGGGAGTGACTTGTGAAACGTCGATGAGGCGACCGGCACCGGCCGACTCCCGACCTGCCGGTCGAGGTCCCCGGACTTGTCGGCACCGGGTCCTACACTCGCGATGCCTGGTCGGAAATCGGCCGACCATGAAGCAGAAGGGACGGGATCGCAATGCGATTCGTGCATACCGCCGACTGGCAACTCGGCATGACCCGTCACTTTCTCGCGGGCGAAGCGCAGCCGCGGTACTCGGCGGCTCGTCGCGACGCCGTCGCAGGGCTGGGCTCGCTGGCCGCCGACGTGAACGCCGAGTTCGTCGTGGTGGCCGGCGACGTCTTTGAAGACAACCAGTTGGACCCGCGGGTGATCAGCCAGTCGCTGGAAGCCATGCGCGGCATAAAGATTCCGGTCTACCTGCTGCCCGGCAACCACGATCCGCTGGACGCGTCATCGGTCTACACCAGCGCACTGTTCAAGGCCGAACGTCCGGACAACGTGACGGTCCTCGACCGCGCCGGCATCCACGAGGTCCGGCCGGGTCTGCAGATCGTCGCGGCGCCATGGCGATCCAAAGTGCCGACGACCGACCTGGTCGCCGACGTGCTCAGTGATCTTCAGGGCATGCCCTTCGACGGGGTCACCCGGGTGCTGGTCGCCCACGGTGGCGTCGACGTTCTGGATCCCGATCCGGCCAAGCCCTCGCTGATCCGGCTGGCCGGTGTCGAGGGCGCGTTGGCCCGCGGCGCGGTGCATTATGTCGCGCTGGGCGACAAGCATTCACTCACCGAAGTCGGCGGCACCGGCCGGATTTGGTACTCGGGCTCACCCGAGGTCACCAACTACGACGACGTCGAAGCCAATCCCGGCCATGTGTTGGTCGTCGACCTCGACGAGTCGGATCCGCGGCACCCAGTCACCGTCGATACCCGAAAAGTCGGTCGCTGGCGGTTCGGCACCTTGAATCGTCACGTGGACAACAGCCGCGACATCGCCGACTTGGATCTGAATTTGGATCTGATGCCAGACAAAGACCGAACGGTGTTACGGCTGGCCTTGATTGGTTCGTTGACGGTCACCGACCGCGCGGCGCTGGACGCGTGCCTCGACAAATATTCGCGGCTGTTCGCGTCGTTGCGGGTGTGGGACAGCCACAGCGACCTGGCGGTCATACCGGCCGACGGCGAGTTCAACGACCTTGGCATCGGTGGTTTCGCGGCCGCGGCGGTCGAGGAACTGGTCGAGACGGCGCGTACTGCCGATAGCGACACCGCCGGTGACGCGCAGGCCGCGCTGGCGCTGCTTTTGCGGCTGACCGACCGCGGTAGGGGCGCGGCATGAAGCTGCACCGACTGGTTCTGGAGAACTATCGCGGCGTTGAGCATCGCGAGATCGACTTCCCCGACCACGGCGTGGTTGTGGTGTCTGGCGCCAACGAAATCGGCAAGTCGTCGATGATCGAGGCGCTGGACCTGCTACTGGAATCCAAAGACCGCTCGACGAAAAAGGAAGTCAAGCAGGTCAAGCCGACCAACGCCGACGTCGGGTCCGAGGTCACGGCCGAGATCAGCACTGGCCCTTACCGTTTCATCTATCGCAAGCGCTTCAATAAGAAGTGTGAGACACGGCTGACGGTGCTGGAGCCGCGCCGCGAAGCGCACAGTGGTGACGAGGCGCACGACCGGGTACAGGCGATGCTGGCAGAGACGGTCGACACCGAACTCTGGCATGCCCAACGAGTGGTGCAGTCGGCGTCGACGGCGGCGGTGGATCTGTCGGGCTGCGATGCGCTGACCCGGGCCCTCGATGTCGCGGCCGGTGACTCCGCCGCGCTGTCCGGCACCGAGCCGCTGCTGATCGAAAAGATCGATGCCGAGTTCGGCCGCTACTTCAGCCCGACCGGCCGTCGCGCCACCGGAGAGTGGGCGGATGCGATCGCCGCGCTGCGCGTCGCCGAAGAAGACGTGCAGCGATGCGCCGCGGCCGTCGCCGACGTCGACGATCGGGTAAACCGGCACGCCACATTGACGGCCGAGCTGGCTGAATTGTCGCCGCTTCAAAAAGCGGCCACGGTCCGGCAGACCGCCGCCCAAGCCGCTGCCGACACGATCAGCCGACTGACCGAACAGGTGAAGGAAGCCGAGCTGATCGCCGCCGCCGCGACCGCGACCAGCACGTCATCGCAAGCTGCGGACACCGAACGGCAACGGTTGCGGGCCGAAACCGACACCCGAGCAGCCACTGTCGCGGCCTTGGCAGCCCAAACCGACGAGGCCGCCGAAGCGCAGGCGACCGCACTACAAGTCGTCGAGGCGGCCGATGCCGTGGTCGACGAGGCCACCAAGCTGCTCGCCGCCGCGCAACACCGCGCCGACAACGCCCGTCGCGTCGTCGACGAGCTGGCCTGGCGCGAGGAAGCCGACCGGTTGACAACCCGGCTTGGCAAGATCGACGCCGCCGAGCGCGACCGCGACGCTGTCGCAGGCGAATTGTCGGCAATCGCATTGACCGACAACCTTTTCCAACAGATCGAGCGTGCAGCCGCGACGGTCGAGCGAGTCGAGGGCCAGCTCGCATTGGTGTCGGCGACGATCGAATTCGTCGCGGCCAGCGACATCGAACTTGTCGTCGCCGACCAGCGGGTGTCGCTGCCCGCGGGCCAGTGCTGGTCGACCACCACGGGCGGTGCCACCGAGGTCGAGGTTCCCGGTGTCCTGACCGCACGCTTCACCCCTGGCGCGACGGCACTTGACATTCAGGCCGAACACGCTGCCGCCCAACAGGACCTGACGGTAGCGCTGGCGGCGGCACAGGTCGCTGACGTGGCGGCCGCGCGGCTCACCGATCAGCGGCGCCGCGACTTGGTGAACAGCCGTGACCGGCTGGCTGCGACCCTGGCTGCGTTGTGCGGTGATGACGACGTCGAGCAGATGCGCGAGAGGTTGGCGTCGCTGCGGGCCAAGACGCGCGTCGACGACATTGCGATGGACGCCGCCGCCGCACGCGCCGAGCTAGACGAAGCCGACGCGGCCCGCGTCAAGGCGGCCGCCGACCTCGAGACGCACCGCAAAGTCGCGGCAGCGGCGGTGGCCAAGTTCACCGAACTATCTACGCAGGCAACGCTTTCCAGCGGCAAACTGGCTACCCAGCGCGCCGAGCTGGCTGCGGTCGCCGACCGGCTGGCCCAGCAGCGCGCATCCGCCACCGACGAAACACTCGAAGCCGCCGCTGAGGCAGACCTGCAGGCGGCGCAGCAGGCCGACTGCCGGGTTGCCGAGCTGAAAGAGCTGCTGGCCGCAGCGGCGCCTGACAGCGTGGCCGCCGAACTGGCCGAAGCCACCACAGCGGCTGCGGCATTGAAAAGCCGCCACGACGAAATCGCCGGCACGCTGCGCGAAATCAGTGTCGAGCTAACGCTCTTCGGCACCGAGGGCCGCAAGGGCAAGCTCGACGCGGCCGAGATCGCGCTCGAACACGCTCGTAGCGAGCACGCTCGGGTGGGCAGCCGGGCCCGTGCCGTCGAATTGCTGAAGTCGGTGATGGTGCGCCACCGTGACAACACCCGGCTGCGTTACGTTGAGCCGTTCCGCGCCGAACTGGAACGACTCGGGCGTCCGGTCTTCGGGCCCAGTTTCGAGGTCGGCATCGACACGGATCTGTGCATCCTCAACCGCACTCTCGACGGTTGCACCGTGCCCTATGAATCACTGTCGGGTGGCGCCAAGGAGCAACTCGGCATCCTGGCGCGGCTGGCCGGGGCAGCGCTGGTCGCCAAGGAGGACGCCGTGCCGATCCTGATCGACGACGCGCTCGGTTTCTCCGACCCGGAGCGGTTGGCCAAGATGGCCGAGGTGTTCGACACCCTGGGCGAACGCGGACAGGTCATTGTATTGACCTGCACGCCAGCACGATACGACGGCATCAAAGGTGCGCAGCGGTTCGAACTCAGCGCATGAATCCGACGGCGGTGTAATCCACGTCGGCCAGCCCGGGCGCGCCGAAGTTGGCCAGGTTGGTGCGCACCGCGATGTCACCGGGCGACTGGAACAGCGGCAGGTTGAAGCCCTCCTGCCAGATCATCTTGTCAACCTGGTTGGCCAGGTTGCGCGCTGCGTTTTCATCCAACTCGGACAGCGTCTGATCGATCTTCGCGTCGATGCGGGCATTGCCGATCTTGCCGAAGTTTCCTTCGCCGTCCGAGGTGTAGATCTGCGGCAGCGCTGACAACGGGAAAGCGTTTCCCACCCAGCCGAATTGGACCATGTCGAAGTCACCGACGCTCACGTACTGATTGAAGAAGCCGTTACCCGCCTTGACGTCGAGCACCAGCTTCACACCGATCTTCGCCAGGTTTTGTTGGGCCACCAAGGCGATCTGGCGGGCGGCCGGTGAGTCGTACAGCACGTCGCGGACGACAAGCTGCTTACCGTCCTTTTCTCGTACCGCGCCGTTGAGCTTCCAGCCGATCGCGTCCAAATCGCGGCGAGCCTGGTCTGGGTTGTAGGCGGCCGGCGCACTGTTGTCTTGGTAGCCGAGCTGGCCAACGACGTAGATGTGATTGTCCAGCGGCGTCGGGTGATCGGTCAGGCCGTGCTGCACGACATTGACGATCGCCTGGCGATCGATGCCCTTGCAGATCGCCAGCCGCAGCTTCTCGTCAGACAGGATCGATCCGGGCGCACCGTTGAAGGTGAAGTGATACCAGGTCGGCGCCGGCGCGCTTCGGATCACCACACCGGGGGTGCGCTCGGCGGTGACCATGTCGTCGAGCGTGCCCACGCCCGCCGCGTCGATCGCGTTGTTTTGCAGGGCCGGGATGACGGCGGACGAATCGAGCACCAGGAAGGTGATCGAGTTCAGCCGCGGCTTGCGGCCCCACCACCGGGGATTGCGGGTCAGCACGATGCGCTGCGCGCTGTGGTTGATCCTGGACACGATGAACGGTCCGGCCGATGGCCCAGGGGCGTCGAGTTGGCCCTTGTTGAAGACGTCCGGGTTCTCCGTCATGCTGTGAGGCTGCATGCCACCGGCGAACATCCCGCGCCACTCCGCGTACGGCTGGGCGAAAGTGATTACCGCCTGGCGATCGTCGACGCCTCGGGTCACCGACTTCACCCGTTCGAATCCGGCTCTGCTGGCGATCAAGTACCGCTTGTCGCGGCCACTGCAGGCGTCGACCTCGGATTTGATGTCTTCCCAGGTGATCGGGCTGCCGTTGCTCCACACCGCTTGCGGGTTGATCGTCAAGGTGACGACTTGCGGGCTCGCACTGGTCAACTCGGCACCGGTGAAATAGTCGGTGTTGAGCTTCAGCGACCCGTCCGCCTGCGTGATGAACGCTCCCGGCAGCGTCGGCGCGACGACCGACCCGACGTCGGCGGTGTTGCCGTCGATGTTCAGAACATTGAAGTTAGGCGGAAACGAGCTGATCGCAAGCCGCAGGTTGCCGCCGTCGCGCAGCGTTGCCGGGTCCTGCGGGTTGATGTCGCTGCTGGTGCCGACTCGCACCGCACGCCGCCCGACGACGTCCTGGTAGCCGTCCGAGCAGCCCGTGACGACTGCACAAATCAGCACAGTCGCCAGCAGCGCAAACCTGCGAATCACGTTACCCACCGGCGACATCCGGGTGTGCTCGCGGGATGGCGGCCAACAGCCGCTTCGTGTACTCGTGCTGCGGGTTGGTGAACACCTGCTCGCCATCGCCTTGCTCGACAATCTTTCCCCGGTACATCACGGCGACCTTATGGGCCAGCAGCTTGACTACCGAAAGGTCATGTGACACGAACAGATAAGACAATCCGAATCGATTCTGCAGATCCAGTAGCAGGTTGATGATGCCGGCCTGAATCGATACGTCCAGCGCTGACACCGGCTCGTCGAGTGCGAGGATCTTCGGTCGCAGTGCCAGCGCTCGCGCGATACCGATCCGCTGCTTTTGTCCGCCGGAAAACTCGGCGGGATACCGGCTGGCGTCGTCATGGTTCAGTCCGACGATTCCCAGCAGCTCGGCGACTCGTTCCTCGCTGCGACGCCGGTCAAACCCGTTGGTAATCAACGGTTCGGCGATGACGTCGAATACCGGCAAACGGGGATCGAGCGACGCCACCGGGTCTTGGAACACCACCTGCAGTTGGGTCCGGAACTTACGACGGGCGGCCCGGTCGAGGCTTGCGACGTCAGCGCCAAGAATCTCGATGGCGCCGGCCTGCGGTGTGGTGAGCTCGAGAATCTGGCTCAACGTCGTCGATTTCCCCGAACCCGATTCGCCGACGATGCCCAGCGTGCGACCCTGCTCCAGGGAGAAGCTGACGCGAGAGACGGCTCGCACTTCACCCACCTGTCTGCGCAACACCACGCCCTTGGTCAGCGCAAAGGTCTTTTCCAGATCGGTGACTCGCAGGACCACCGGCGGATGGGCAACAGCGCTATCGCCCGAAATCGGTTGCGTTGAAACGTGATAGATGTCTGCTGCACTGCGCCCCGCGACCTCGTCGGTGCGGATGCACGCAGCCCAGTGGCCGTCCCGAACCTCGATGAGATCGGGTTCCGCCGCTCGACATTCGCTGATCGCCAGCGGGCACCGAGGAGCGAACTGACAGGCATCGGGCAGCGATGTCATCGTCGGCGGCGCGCCCGGGATCGGAACCAGCCTGGTGCCCTGCGGAGTGTCCAGTCGCGGCACCGAGCCCAACAACCCCGCCGTATAGGGCATTCGGCGGTCACGGTAAAGCTCGTCGACAGCGGCGATCTCGACCGGACGTCCTGCGTACATGACCAGTGCCCGGTCGGCAAACTCCGACACCACGCCCAGGTCGTGGGTGATGATCAGCACACCGGCGCCGGTGACATCGCGCGCGGTTCGCAGCACATCGAGGATTTGCGCCTGTACGGTGACATCGAGCGCAGTGGTCGGCTCGTCGCAGATCAGCAGGTCCGGGTCGTTGGCGATCGCGATCGCGATCACCACCCGCTGACGCTCGCCGCCGGACAGCTCATGCGGGAAAGCCCTTGCGCGGGTTTCCGGTTGCACGATCCCCACCAGCTCGAGCAACTCGACGGCACGTTTGCGCGCACCCGCCCGACTAATGTTGCGGTTGTGGATCTTGATGGCTTCGGCGATCTGATCGCCGATGGTGTAGACGGGGGTCAGCGCCGACATCGGGTCTTGGAACACGGTGCCGATCGACTTGCCCCGAATCCGCGACATCGCCTGGTCAGACAGCCCGAGTAACTCTTCGCCGTGCAACCGCACCGATCCCGACACGTCGGTGTGTTCGGGCAGCAGCCCGACGACGGCCATTGCGGCAGTGGTTTTGCCCGAGCCCGATTCGCCGACGATGGCGACCACTTCGCCGGGGTCGATGCGATAACTGGTGGCGCGCACCGCGGACACGCGCACGTCACCGGTATCGAAGATGACGCTGAGATCCGCCACCTCAAGCAGGGGTGTCACTTTTTGCGCCGCCTCTTGCGGCGTGAGGACCGGCTGCCCGGATCTAAGGCATCGCGCAGGCCGTCGCCAGTGATGTTGGCGCACAACACGATCAGAACCAGTGCACCGCCCGGGAACAGGAACACCCAGGGGAACGTGGTGGTCGAGGGAGTGCCGTCGGCGATCAGCGTGCCCAGCGAGACGTCGGGCGGCTGAATGCCGAATCCCAAAAAGCTCAGCCCGGTTTCGGCCAGCACCGCGTAGCCGACGTTGAGGGTCGCGTCGATGATCAGGATCGATGCGACGTTCGGCAGGATGTGCCGCATGATCACCCGGCGGTCCGCCACTCCCATAAACCTTGCCGCGCGGACGAATTCGCGTTCCCGCAGACTCATCGTCAACCCGCGCACCATCCGTGAACTGACCATCCAGCCGAAGATCGCGAGCAGCACGATGAGCCAGAACATGCTGCTCGAATTTTTGATACGTGGAGTGATGATGGCGATGATCAGGAAGCCCGGCACCACCAGCAGCAGGTCCACCAGCCACATCAGCGCCCGGTCACGCCAGCCGCCGAAGTAACCGGCAATCGATCCGACGGTGGCGGCGATGCTGGTCGATATCGCTGCCACGCAGAAACCGATCAGCATCGACTTCTGCATGCCACGCAGCGTTCGGGCCAACAAGTCCTGTCCCAGCGCGTTGGTGCCGAACCAGTGCTTGGCTGACGGCGGCTGCAGCAGCCCGTGGTAGTCGAGATGGTTGTAGTCGTAGGGGAGTAGCGGCGGCAGCCCGTAACAGCCGATGAACAACACCACCAGCAGAACCAACGCCACCACGGCAGGTCTGTTGCGGATGAAGCGACGTACCACCAGGCTTCGCCGCGAGGTGAAGGTCGCGGGCTTGATGCCCACCCGCAGCGGCGTGGTGTCGGTGCTGGTTTCCGCAGTCGCTTGGTCCGTCATGACACCCGCACCCTTGGGTCCAACACCGCATAGATGATGTCGGACAACAGTCCCGCGAAAAGCAGTGCCGCACCGGTGAACAACGTGATCGTCGCGACGATATGGGTGTCCTGGCTCGCGATGGACTGCACCACCCACTCGCCCATGCCGTGCCAGCCGAAGATCTTCTCGACGAACACCGCGCCGACGACCAGGCCGCTGACCCCGTAGGCGAACA
>DATJOR010000118.1:0-3593 GCA_035506875.1 Mycobacterium sp. | reverse complement strand
GGAGTTGATGACGGCCGACTACAGCCAGATTGAAATGCGGATCATGGCCCATCTGTCCCGCGATGACGGTCTGATCGAGGCGTTCAACACCGGCGAGGATCTGCACTCGTTCGTTGCGTCTCGGGCATTCGGGGTGCCGATCGAGGAGGTGACCGGCGAGCTGCGGCGCCGGGTCAAGGCGATGTCGTACGGGTTGGCCTACGGGTTGAGCGCGTACGGGTTGGCCGCCCAGCTGAAGATCTCCACCGAGGAGGCCAAAGTCCAGATGGACCAATACTTCGCCCGATTCGGCGGAGTGCGCGACTACCTGATGGATGTCGTCGAGCAGGCCCGCAAGGACGGCTACACCTCGACGGTGCTGGGCCGACGCCGCTACCTGCCCGAGCTGGATAGCAGCAATCGCCAGGTGCGCGAGGCCGCCGAGCGGGCGGCGCTCAACGCTCCGATCCAGGGAAGTGCGGCTGACATCATCAAGGTCGCCATGATCGAGGTCGATAAAGCGCTCAAAGCCGCGGGGCTGGCGTCGCGGATGCTGCTGCAAGTGCACGACGAACTGTTGTTCGAAGTAGCTGACGGTGAGCGCGAGCGTATCGAGGCGTTAGTGCGCGAGAAAATGGGCGGCGCCTACCCGCTTGACGTGCCGCTGGAGGTGTCGGTGGGTTACGGACGCAGCTGGGACTCCGCCGCCCATTAAGCGCCGAGCGTGCGGCTGTGGCGAAAATCCGGCGGCTTTGCCCCCATGAGTGCACACTCGATGCAATAGGACGCAGTTTGGCCAGCGTGCGCGCAGTCGAGTAACCTCGACAGGTAGCCCGCGGCCCCTTCGCGTGCGCAACAAGCACTGTCCCTACGACCCCAACCTGTCCGGAGCAACCCAACAATATGCCGAGTCCCACCGTCACCTCGCCGCAAGTAGCCGTCAATGACATTGGCTCGAGCGAGGATTTTCTCGCCGCCATCGACAAGACCATCAAGTACTTCAACGATGGCGACATCGTCGAAGGGACAATCGTCAAGGTTGACCGGGACGAGGTCCTGCTCGACATCGGCTACAAAACCGAAGGGGTCATCCCCTCCCGCGAACTGTCCATCAAGCACGATGTCGACCCCAACGAGGTCGTTTCCGTGGGCGATGAAATCGAAGCCCTGGTCCTCACCAAGGAGGACAAAGAAGGCCGCCTGATCCTGTCCAAGAAGCGCGCGCAGTACGAGCGCGCCTGGGGGACCATCGAAGAGCTCAAGGAGAAGGACGAGGCCGTCAAGGGCACCGTCATCGAGGTCGTCAAGGGCGGCCTGATCCTCGACATTGGCTTGCGCGGCTTCCTGCCCGCCTCGCTGGTCGAGATGCGACGCGTCCGCGACCTACAGCCGTACATCGGCAAGGAGATCGAAGCCAAGATCATCGAGCTGGACAAGAACCGCAACAACGTGGTGCTGTCCCGCCGCGCCTGGCTCGAGCAGACGCAGTCCGAGGTCCGCAGCGAGTTCCTCAACCAGCTGCAGAAGGGCGCCATCCGCAAGGGTGTGGTGTCCTCGATCGTCAACTTCGGCGCGTTCGTCGATCTCGGCGGCGTCGACGGTCTGGTGCACGTCTCCGAGCTGTCCTGGAAGCACATCGACCACCCGTCCGAGGTGGTTCAGGTCGGCGACGAGGTCACTGTCGAGGTGCTCGACGTCGATATGGATCGCGAGCGGGTTTCGTTGTCGCTCAAGGCAACTCAGGAAGACCCGTGGCGGCACTTCGCCCGTACCCACGCCATCGGCCAGATCGTGCCCGGCAAGGTCACCAAGCTGGTGCCGTTCGGCGCGTTCGTCCGCGTCGAGGAGGGCATCGAGGGCCTGGTGCACATCTCCGAGCTGGCTGAGCGTCACGTCGAGGTCCCCGACCAGGTGGTCGCCGTCGGTGATGACGCGATGGTCAAGGTCATCGACATCGACCTCGAGCGTCGCCGCATCTCGCTGTCCCTCAAGCAGGCCAACGAGGACTACACCGAGGAATTCGATCCGGCGAAGTACGGCATGGCCGACAGCTACGACGAGCAGGGCAACTACATCTTCCCGGAGGGCTTCGACGCTGAAACCAACGAGTGGCTCGAAGGTTTCGACGCCCAGCGCACCGAGTGGGAAGCCCGCTATGCCGAGGCCGAGCGCCGGCACAAGATGCACACGACGCAGATGGAGAAGTTCGCCGCGGCCGAGGCCGAAGCTGCCGAGCGACCGCAGGCCAACGGCTCGTCGGGCGATGACCAGCCGAGCGGTGGCTCGCTGGCCAGCGACGCGCAACTCGCCGCTCTGCGGGAGAAGCTCGCCGGTAGCGCCTAACCCGCACACCGGATGCTTCGGATCGGGCTGACCGGCGGCATTGGCGCCGGTAAGTCGGCGGTTTCGGCGCAGTTTTCACAGTGCGGTGGGGTAGTCGTCGACGGCGACGTGATCGCCCGCGAGGTGGTCGAGCCCGGCACCGAGGGGCTGGCCGCACTCGTCGAAGCATTCGGTGACGACATTCTGCTGCCCGACGGTGCGCTGAATCGCCCGGCCTTGGCGGCCAAGGCGTTCAGCAGCGACGAGACCCGCGCGAAACTCAACGGAATCGTTCACCCGCTGGTGGGCAAGCGTCGCGCCGAGCTGATTGCCGCCGTGCCTGAGGATTCGGTTGTGGTGGAGGATATTCCGCTGCTGGTCGAATCCGGAATGGCTCCGATGTTTCCGTTGGTCGTAGTGGTATTTGCCGACGCCGACGTGCGGCTCAAGCGGCTGGTCCAACAACGCGGTATGGCGGAGGACGACGCGCGCGCCCGCATCGCCGCGCAAGCCAGCGACGCGCAGCGTCGCGCGGTCGCCGATGTCTGGCTGGACAATTCGGGCACGCCCGAGCAGCTGACCAAACGCGCTCGCGAGGTATGGGATCACCGCATCACGCCGTTCGCCGCTAACCTCAGCGCCGGCCGCGTCGTTCGCGCACCCGTCCGGCTGGTACCTGCCGATCCGACCTGGCCCGACCAGGCCGCACGCATTGTTGCCCGCCTCAAGACCGCATGTGGGGCAAAGGCGTTGCGCGTCGACCACATCGGCTCGACCGCCGTTCCCGGGCAGGATGCAAAAGATGTTATCGATATCCAGGTCACGGTCGAATCATTGGCAGCAGCGGACGAGCTCGCCGACCAACTGCTGCCCGCCGGCTACCCGCGCATCGACCACATCACCGCCGACATCGCCAAACCCAACGCGCGAAGTACGGTCGCACGTTACGACCGCAATGACGATCCAGCATTGTGGTCCAAGCGGATTCATGGTTCAGCTGATCCCGGCCGGCCGACGAATGTGCATCTGCGCGTCGACGGTTGGCCTGATCAGCAGTTCGCGCTGTTGTTCGTGGACTGGCTCACCGCCAATCCCGATGTGCGGGACGAGTATCTTGCCGTCAAACGTAATGCGGAGCGGGCGGCGTTGCCGGACGGCGACATCGAGCGTTATCTCGCCGTCAAGGAGCCTTGGTTCTTCGAGGCATACAGTCGCGCGTGGGACTGGGCCGACGCGTCGGGCTGGCGGCCCTAGCCTCTACGGATTGGGAAGTGTTGCCCCGCAGGGCAGTA
>DATJOR010000117.1:0-15492 GCA_035506875.1 Mycobacterium sp. | reverse complement strand
ACCGGCTTGACTGCGGGCGCCGACGACTACATGACCAAGCCGTTCAGCCTGGAAGAGTTGGTCGCCCGACTGCGCGGACTACTTCGGCGTTCCAATTACCTGGCCGCACCCGCGGAGGAGGGTCTCAAGGTCGGCGACCTCACACTCGATAGCGCCAGCCACGAAGTCGCGCGTGCCGGCAAACCGATTCCGCTTACCTCAACCGAGTTTGAACTGCTGCGCTTTCTGATGCGCAATCCGGGCCGCGCGCTGACCCGGACCGAGATCCTGGACCGCGTCTGGAATTACGATTTCGCGGGCCGTACCAGCATCGTCGATCTGTACGTTTCCTACCTGCGAAAGAAGATCGATGCCGGCAAGGAGCCGATGATCCACACCGTGCGCGGCGTTGGATACATGCTGCGACCGCCGAAATGACGCGCAAATGAATAGCGCCCCAACCCGACCCTGGTGGCGCCCACGCACTTTGCGCCGTCAACTGGTCGTGGGGGTGTCGGCCGTGGTCACGATTGTCGTGCTGGTCGTCGGCGTGGTCACCACGCTGAGCTTTCGCAGCTACGTCAACGCACTGAACGATGCGGAAGTCGATGAATCGCTTGACGCACTGAATCATTCGTTCACCCGGTATCAGCGAGGCGAATCGCTGCATCACGGTGATCTCGCGCATGCGATGTTGGGGTTCACCGGCCAGAACCAAGGCAACGTCATCGCGGTGCTGCATAACGGCGACGTGATCGGCTCGGCGGTGTTTTACGAAGACGATGCTCGGCCCGCCCCTTCCGATGTCGTGGCCGCAATCAAGGCACAGCCCTGGCAGGGCGACGGTCTACGCACCGCGACACTGGGCGGCCTCGGCTCGTTCCGATTGGAAAGCCAAAGCGCCGGTACCGATGACAGGCTGATCGTCGGAGTCTCGCTGGACTTGGCCAACAAACTCATTACCCGCAGAATCATCAGCGCCACAATGCTTTTGATCGCCGCAATGTTGGTAACGGCAGGCCTCACCATGCTGGTGGTCACCTACGCCCTGCGCCCCTTGCGCCGTGTCGCCGCGACCGCCGCCGAGGTCGCCGGCACACCCCTCATCGGCGACGACCATCGCATCACCGCCAGAGTGCAACCGGAGGACACCGATCCGGAGACCGAGGTGGGAATCGTCGGGCACACCTTGAACCGATTGCTGGACAACGTGGATAGCGCGCTCGCGCACCGCGCCGAATCCGACCGGCGGATGCGGCAATTCCTCAGCGACGCCAGCCACGAACTGCGCACCCCGCTGTCATCGATCCAGGGCTACTCCGAGCTCACCCGCCAGGACAGCGCCGCGCTGCCACCGACCACGGAATACGCGCTGGCCCGTATCGAGTCGGAAGCCCGACGGATGACGTCGCTCGTCGACGAGCTGTTGCTGCTGTCACGCCTAGGCGAGGGCCAGGATCTGCATACCGAAGACGTCGACTTAGGTGACCTCGTCCTCAATGCGGTCAACGACGCCGCGGTGGCGGCGCCCACCCATCACTGGGTCAAGAACCTGCCCGACGAGCCGGTCTGGGTGCGCGGGGATCGCGATCGCCTGCACCAACTCGTCAGCAATCTGCTGACCAACGGCTGGGTGCATACCCCGAACGGAGTGACCGTGACGACGGGAATTACCTGCCACCGGTCCGGTAACAGCGATTCATACGCAGAGTTAACAGTTGCCGACGACGGGCCCGATATTGACCCGGATCTTCTCCCACATCTGTTCGAGCGATTCGTACGCGCAAAGAACTCCCGGCACGACGGGTCTGGAAATGGATTGGGCCTGGCCATTGTCGACTCGATCGTCAAGGCTCATAAGGGCTCGGCCGCCGTCGAATCCGCTGACGGCCGAACCACTTTCCGGGTACGCCTGCCAGTCGTTGAGTAGAAGATCACAGCCGTCACAGCAAACGCTATGCGGTTCGCGTTCGCCTACTCGGACACGCGTAAACCGCTGACAGCCACTGCTCGGCGGGCGCTGCCCCGAGCGCCACAGTTAGCCCCTCTCGCGGGCGGCAAACTCAAATGAAACGGCCGGCCGTAAAGAAAGCGTTAACGGCGGACCTTTATGCAACGGCGGAGCCTAACGTCCTTCCCGGTTCTCACCGTCGAGGGCTAAATTCATGCTGTACGACCACTATCTGATCGGCTGTCACGAACGGAGTACCTATGGCCGTGCTTGCCTACGTCCTACTGACGGTGGCAGTCTTCGCCGTCCTCGGCTATGCCCAAAAGCTGGTCGAAAAGCTATGAGCTACGAAAACATCGTCGGCCTCGCGCTGTCGGCAGTGTTGGCAGTTTACCTAGCCGCCGCCTTGCTCTTTCCGGAAAGGTTTTAGGTGAGCACATCTACCGCGGGGATCGCATTCCTCGCTTTGCTCGTGCTGGCATTAGTGGCGGTTCACGTGCCCCTGGGCGACTACATGTACCGCGTCTACACCTCGCCGCAAGACTGGCGAATCGAGAAGGCCGTCTACCGCGTCATCGGCGCCGACCCGAAAGCCGAACAGCCGTGGTACGCCTACGCCCGCAGCGTGCTGGCGTTTTCGGCGATCAGTGTGCTGTTCCTGTTCTTCTTCCAGCTGGTGCAGGGCAAGTTGCCGCTGCACCTGCACAATCCGGCGACGCCGATGACGCCCGCGCTGGCCTGGAACACCGCGATCAGCTTCGTGACCAACACCAACTGGCAGGCGTACTCGGGCGAGTCGACGCAGGGCCACCTGGTGCAGATGGCCGGCCTCGCCGTGCAGAACTTCGTCTCCGCCGCGGTCGGCATGGCCGTCGCGATTGCACTGGTCCGCGGTTTCGCGCGGATCAAGAGCAATGAGCTGGGTAACTTCTGGGTCGATCTGGTCCGGGGCACGATGCGCATCCTGTTGCCAATCTCGCTCATCGGCGCGATCGTGCTGCTCGCCGGCGGTGCAATACAGAACTTCCACCTGCACGACCAGGTCGTGACCACGCTGAGCGGCGCGCAACAAACCATCACCGGCGGGCCGGTAGCCAGCCAGGAAGCCATCAAAGAACTCGGCACCAACGGCGGCGGCTTCTACAACGCCAACTCCTCGCATCCTTTTGAGAACCCGACGGCGTGGACCAACTGGGTGGAGATCTTCCTGCTGCTGGCCATCAGCTTCTCGCTGCCACGCACCTTCGGCCGCATAGTCGGAAGCAAAAAGCAGGGCTACGCGATCGCCGCGATCATGGGTGTCCTGGCCGCGATCAGCTGGACGATCATGATGTGGATGCAGCTGCAACACCACGGCACGGTGCCGACTGCGGTCGGTGCGGCCATGGAAGGCGTCGATCAACGCTTCGGTGTCCCCAACTCCGCGGTGTTCGCCGTTTCGACCACGCTGACCTCGTGTGGTGCCGTCGACTCGTTCCACGACTCCTACACCAGCCTCGGCGGGTTGATGGCGATCTTTAACATGCAGCTGGGTGAGGTGGCGCCTGGCGGCACCGGATCTGGCCTGTACGGCATGCTGATCCTGGCGGTGATCACGGTGTTCGTCGCCGGGTTAATGGTCGGGCGCACACCGGAATACCTCGGCAAGAAGATCAACCCCCGCGAGATCAAGCTCGCCGCAAGCTATTTCCTGGTCACCCCGCTCATCGTGCTGATTGGCACCGCCATCGCGATGGCACTGCCCGGCGAACGCGCGAGCATGCTCAACACTGGCCCGCACGGGCTGTCGGAGGTGCTGTACGCGTTCACCTCCGGCGCCAACAACAATGGCTCGGCTTTCGCGGGCATCAACGCCAACACCGTGTGGTACAACACCGCAATCGGCCTGGCGATGGTGATTGGGCGGTTCCTGCCAATCGTGTTGGCGCTCGCGTTGGCCGGCTCGCTGGCCCGCCAAGGTCATACGCCGGAGTCCCCAGGGACACTGCCCACCCATCGGCCGCAGTTCGTCGCAATGGTCGCCGGCGTCACGGTGATTCTTGTTGCCCTCACATTCCTGCCCATGTGGGCACTCGGGCCCCTCGCTGAAGGAATTCACTGAAATGCCAACTTCTACGGCTTTGAAAGCCCGTTCCGCCCGTTCGTCGCAGCGCCAGCACGGCGGCCACGCGCCGGGCGGGCGGGTTCAGGGCGGCCGACTCGACCCCGCGCTGCTGACCAAATCGCTGCCCGACGCGTTGCGCAAGCTCGATCCACGCACGCTGTGGCGCAATCCGGTGATGTTCATCGTGGAGATCGGCGCCGTCTGGTCGACCGTGCTGACGGTCCGCGACTCATCGTGGTTCGGCTGGCTCATCGTGTTCTGGCTTTGGCTGACAGTGCTTTTCGGCAACCTCGCCGAGGCTGTCGCTGAAGGACGTGGCAAAGCCCAGGCCGACACGTTGCGCAAATCGAAGGCCGACACCATCGCGCGCCGGTTACAAGGCTGGTCATCGGACAACCCCGGCACCGAGGAGGACGTCCGGGCTCCGGAGCTGCAGAAGGGCGACATCGTCGTCGTCGAGGCGGGCGAACTCATCCCGGGCGACGGCGAGATCATGGAAGGTATTGCGTCGGTTAACGAATCGGCCATCACCGGCGAATCAGCGCCGGTCATCCGGGAATCCGGCGGCGACCGCTCCGCGGTCACCGGCGGCACCACCGTGCTCTCGGACCGCATCGTGGTCAAGATCACTCAGGAGCCGGGCAAAAGCTTCATCGACCGGATGATCGCACTCGTTGAGGGCGCCAACCGGCAGAAGACACCGAACGAGATCGCGCTGAACATCCTGCTCGCAGCGCTGACCATCATCTTCGTCTTCGCGGTGGCGACGCTGCAGCCGCTGGCGATCTACTCCAAGGTCAACAACCCCGGTGTGGCCAACACCTCCGCACTCACCGACAACGGTGTCACCGGCGTTGTCTTGGTGGCGCTGCTGGTGTGCCTGATCCCCACCACCATCGGCGCGTTGCTGTCGGCGATCGGCATCGCCGGCATGGACCGGCTGGTCCAGCGCAACGTGCTGGCCATGTCGGGTCGCGCAGTCGAGGCTGCCGGCGATGTCAACACCTTGCTGCTGGACAAGACCGGCACGATCACACTGGGCAACCGGGAGGCATCCGAATTCATCCCAGTGAAAGGGGTCACCGCAGAGGATCTGGCGGACGCCGCGCAGCTGTCCAGCCTGGCCGACGAAACCCCCGAAGGCCGCTCGATCGTCGTCTACGCCAAGCAGGTTTACGGGCTGCGGGAGCGCTCGCCCGGCGAACTCAGCCACGCCCATTGGGTCGAGTTCACCGCGACGACAAGGATGTCCGGTGTCGACATCGACGGCCGACAGCTGCGCAAAGGCGCGGCCAGCTCCGTCGCCAACTGGATTCGCGAACAGGGCGGCAACATTCCCGACAGCCTCGGCGAAATCGTCGACGGCATCTCGGCCGCCGGCGGAACCCCGCTGGTCGTCGGCGTGGGCACCAAGGCCGACAACGGCGATAAAGCCGAAGTGCTCGGTGTCATCCACCTCAAGGACGTGGTCAAGCACGGCATGCGGGATCGTTTCGATGAGATGCGCAAGATGGGCATCCGAACGGTGATGATCACCGGCGACAACCCACTGACCGCCAAAGCGATCGCCGACGAAGCCGGGGTCGACGACTTCCTCGCCGAAGCCACCCCCGAAGACAAAATGACGCTGATCAAGCGTGAACAAGAGGGTGGCCGGCTGGTCGCGATGACCGGCGACGGCACCAACGACGCACCGGCATTGGCTCAAGCCGACGTCGGGGTGGCGATGAACAGCGGCACCAGCGCGGCCAAAGAGGCCGGCAACATGGTCGACCTGGACTCCGACCCCACCAAGCTCATCGAGATCGTCGAAATCGGAAAGCAACTGTTGATCACGCGTGGCGCGCTGACCACATTCTCGATCGCCAACGACATCGCCAAATATTTCGCGATCATCCCAGCCATGTTCGTGGCGCTGTTCCCGGGACTGGACCTGATCAACGTGATGCGGCTGCACAGCCCGCAGTCGGCGATTCTTTCCGCGGTGATCTTCAACGCGGTGGTCATCGTCGCGCTGATTCCGTTGGCGCTGCGTGGTGTTCAGTACACACCGAGCAGCGCGTCAAAACTGTTGAGCCGCAACCTTTACATCTACGGGCTGGGCGGCATCGTCGTCCCGTTCATCGGCATCAAACTAATCGACCTGGTCGTGCAATTCATTCCCGGGATGGGCTGATATGAACTTCAACAACCTCATTCGCCAGCACTGGGCAGCGCTACGCGCGCTACTGGTGCTGACGGTGATCACTGGCTTCGTCTACCCCTTAGTGGTGTGGGGAGTCGGGTTCCTTCCCGGTCTGCACGCAAAGGCAGAGGGCTCAATAGTCAACATTTCTGGAAAGCCGGTCGGCAGCAAGCTGATTGGCCAATCGTTCGCCGACAAGGACGGCAACCCGCTCCCGCAGTACTTCCAGAGCAGGCCGTCGGCAGCGGGAACGGGCTACGACCCATTGGCATCAAGCGCCAGCAACCTGGGCCCGGAAAGCATCGTGGACACACCGGCCGATCCGACCAAGCTGGCCCCGGGCGCGGATCCGTCCACCGCCGGGTTCAAACCGAGCCTACTGACTCAGGTGTGCTCCCGCAGTTACGCGATCGGCCAACTCGAAAAGGTCGACGGCTCACGCCCGTTCTGCACCGGTGGCGGGGTAGGCGCTGTGCTGTCGGTGATCGGGCCGCGGGATTCATCCGGCAACGTGATCCATCCAACCCAGGTGGTCAGCGTCAACGAGCCCTGCTCGAAGCCCGGGAGCGCACCAACCTCGGTGTTCCAGCAATTCTATGAGGGTGTGCGGGTGGAATGCGCGCAGTACGGCCAGGACTACTCGGCCGGTCAGGTCGTCCCGATTCGCGGCTCCGCGCCGGATAACCCGGCGGTACCCGCCGACGCCGTCACCGCCAGTGCCAGCGGCCTGGATCCGAATATCTCACCGGCTTACGCCGATATCCAGGTAGCCCGGGTGGCCCGCACGCGCGGAATCAGTGCCGGCCAAGTACGCGAAGCAATTCGCGACAACCAGCATGGTCGTCTGCTCGGCTTCGTCGGCGAGCCGGTGATTAACGTTCTGCAGCTTAATCAAGAGTTGGACCGCAAGTATCCGGTGAAGTCTTGACGTTCCCGGTGGAATGATATCCATGTGACTTCCGCCAATGAGCCGCCACCGCCACCAGCGGCAAGCGCCGATGAGCCAGTTGCCCATAGCGTGCCAACGCAACGGCGCGGCGAGTTGCGCATCTACCTGGGCGCGGCACCGGGCGTCGGCAAGACCTGCGCGATGCTCGGCGAGGCGCATCGCAGGCTGGGGCGCGGCACCGACGTCGTCGCGGCGGTAGTCGAGACTCACGGCCGCAGCAAGGTCGCCGAACTCATCCAAGGCATCGAGGTCATTCCGCCGCAGTACCTTTCCTACCGCGGAACCCTATTTCCCGAACTCGACGTCGAGGCGGTGTTGCGCCGTCGACCGGAAGTTGCGCTGGTCGACGAATATGCGCACAGCAACATCCCGGGCAGCGTCAATTCCAAGCGGTGGCAAGACATCGAAACGCTTCTCGACGCCGGGATCACCGTGATCTCGACGCTCAATATCCAGCATTTGGAAAGCCTCAACGACGTCGTCGCTCAAATCACGGGCGTCGAACAGCACGAAACCGTACCCGACGAAATCGTCCGAAAAGCGGCGCAGATCGAGTTGGTCGACATCACACCGGAGGCTTTGCGGCGCAGGCTCGCCCACGGCAACGTCTATCCGCCGGAGCGGATCGATGCGGCACTGTCCAATTACTTTCGCGCCGGCAATCTGACCGCGCTGCGCGAAATCGCGCTGCTGTGGCTTGCCGACCAGGTCGATGCGGCACTGGCGAAATACCGTGCCGAACAGAAGATTACGGACACCTGGGAAGCCCGCGAGCGCGTGGTGGTCGCGGTGACCGGCGGCCCGGAGTCGGAAACGTTGGTGCGCCGCGCCTCTCGCATCGCATCGAGGTCAGGCGCCCAGCTCATGGTGGTGCATGTGGTCCGCGGCGACGGCCTCTCGGGCGTGTCGCCGAAGGAAATGGGTACAGTGCGCGAACTCGCCGCCAGCTTGGGCGCGACGGTGCACATCGTGGTCGGCGATGACGTACCGACAGCACTGCTTGACTTCGCGCGCGAGACAAATGCGACTCAGCTGGTGCTCGGTACCTCCCGGCGGTCACGGTGGGCGCGCCTCCTCGGCGAGGGAATCGGCGCCGCGACCATCAAGGACTCGGGGAAGATCGACGTCCACATGGTCACCCACGAGCAGGCTAACCGCGGCTTGTCGTTGGCCCCGATTTCGCCGCGCGCTCGCCAGATGGTGTCTTGGCTGGCCGCCATCACCGTTCCGTGGGGCATCTTGGCGATCACCACACGCTGGTTGGACCCGACGCTGGACATCGGCGGAAAGACCGCCATCTTCTTCGCCGGGGTAATTGCCGTCGCGCTGTTCGGCGGAGTGGCGCCGGCCGTGCTGGCGGGGATGCTGTCCGGAGCGCTGTTGGTGTACTTCATCGCCGAACCGCGATACTCGTTCGCCGTTCACAACCCCAGCAACGCCGTCACCATCGTGGTCCTGTTGGGCGTCGCGATGGCGATCGCCGTGCTGGTGGATGCCGCAGCCAGCCGCGCCCGGGAGGCCAGGCGGGCGACCCAAGAGGCGGAGTTGCTGGCGGTGTTCGCCAGTTCGGTGCTGAAGGGCGCCGATCTCGCGACACTGCTGGAGCGGGTGCGGGAGGCGTACTCCCAGCGCGCGGTGTGCCTGATGCGCGATGTCGACGGTCACCAGCAGCTCGTCGCGAGCGTGGGCAAAGACCCATGCGCCACCGTGGATTCCGCTGACACTGCCGTGAAAGTGGGCGAAGACGAATTCTGGTTGCTGATGTCCGGCCGCGCCTTGAGCGGCCGTGACCGCAGAGTGTTGGGGGTCGTCGCCACGCAAGCCGCAGGCCTGGTCAAGCAGAGTGAGCTCGCCGCAGAAGCCGGCAAGGTTCAATCCCTCGCGGAGGCCGATGAGCTGCGTCGCTTGCTGCTCTCGGCGCTCGGCCACGACCTGCGAACGCCGTTGACCGCGGCCAAGGCAGCGGTATCCAGCCTGCGCGCCGAGGACGTCTGGTTCTCGCCCGAGGACACCGCCGAACTGCTTGCCACCGTTGAAGAGTCGATCGACCAGCTGACCTCCCTGGTGGCCAACCTGCTGGACTCATCCCGGCTCGCCGCTGGCGTGGTCAGACCACAGCTCTCCGAGGTTTATCTCGAGGAGGTCGTGCAGCGCGCGCTTATCAGTATCGGTAAACGGACGACCGTCTTCGGCCGGGGTAGCCTCGATCGGGTCAAGGTGGAGCTCGGCGGGACGGTTGCGATGGCCGACGCGGGGTTGCTGGAGCGTGTGCTGGCCAACCTCATCGACAACGCGCTGCGTTACGCGCCCGACAGCATCGTGCGGATTAATGCCGGTCAGGTGGGAGGACGTGTACTGATCAATGTCGTTGACGAAGGACCGGGGGTCGCCAAAGGCGCCGCGGAGCAGATGTTCGAGCCGTTCCAGCGCCTCGGCGATACCGATAACACCAGCGGTCTCGGGCTCGGCCTGTCGGTGGCCAAGGGGTTCGTGGAGGCGATGGGCGGCACCATCCAAGCGACCGACACCCCTGGCGGCGGGTTGACCGTCATGGTGGATTTGGAGGCGCCGCCGGAGGGGCCGACAACCCAGAAGTGGCGCTCATGACTCGCGCCAGCGACGATGCAGAGCGCAGCGATGGGGAGGAGTGGCGCTGATGACCAGGGTGCTGGTAGCCGACGACGACCAACAGCTGCTGCGTGCACTGCGCATCAATCTGTCCGTGCGCGGCTACGAAGTGACCACTGCCGCAACCGGATCGGCTGCACTGCGAGCCGCCGCCGACCAGCACCCCGACGTGGTGATCCTGGACCTGGGTCTGCCCGACATATCCGGCGTCGAGGTGCTTGCCGGGCTGCGCGGCTGGATGAGCGCGCCAGTGATCGTGCTGTCGGCACGCACCGATTCCGCGGACAAGGTGGGGGCGTTGGATGCGGGTGCCGACGACTACATCACCAAGCCGTTCGGCATGGACGAGCTGCTGGCGCGGCTGCGCGCCGCGGTCCGCCGGGCAGCGGTATCGGCCGACGGCGACGAGCCAGTCGTGGAAACGCGGTCGTTCACTGTCGACCTGTCGGCGAAAAAGGTGATCAAGGACGGCGCAGAGGTGCACCTGACGCCTACCGAATGGGGCATGCTGGAAATGCTGGTGCGCAACCGCGGCAAGTTGGTCGGGCGTGAGGACTTGCTCAGGGAAGTCTGGGGACCGAAGTACGCGAAGGAAACCCACTACCTGCGGGTCTATCTGGCACAGCTGCGACGAAAGCTGGAGGATGACCCATCGCGACCCAACCACCTACTGACCGAAGCGGGCATGGGTTATCGCTTCGAGGCGTGAACGTCATTGTCTTTCATTAGCGGACACTGATATTCGATTAAGCTCTCACTAAGTGGCGCTCGATCGATCACGACGCGCCGATCGCCGTGACGCTTACGGGCCTCGACGGTATGCGAATACCATTGTGTCAGAACGAATTTGTGTCCATTTCACCTTTCATTGCCACAAGCCGCCGCGGCATCCAGTCGCCGCCGCATCACGAGGACATCTCAGCGCCAGCAAAATTGGCTGTCCAAGGCGGACTGGATAACCCCATCGTGTAACCTTCATCGGTAACGGCATCGGCAAAGCGGGTGTCTCCCCGCGTTCAGTCCTTGACTCGGTCGCGGTCAGGTATTCCCGAGTGGCGGATGAGAGCATGCATCATCACATCATTGTCAGCGGTGACGATGCGCTGGCCACCACGATCATCGAGGAGTTGAAAAGGGCTGGCGCGCGTGTCGTCAAGTTGGACAACGCAGAGCTCGCCGATGCCGGCGTTGCTCGTGAGTTGGCTCGGGCCGAGGTCGCGCGCGCTGTTGCCGTCGTCTGTGCCGCGGATGACGACGCGACAAACCTCGAAATCGCCTTACTGGCAAGGAGAGCCAACCCGAAATTGCGTGTTGTGGCGCGGCTGACCAACGATGTGCTGCGCGCCGCGGTGGCTGACGACAATGGGCCCGGTGCGATCTTCAACGTCGCGGAACTCTCGGCGCCGTCGGTCGTCGAAGCCTGCCTATCGCACACCACCCACCCATTCGAGGCCGCCGGCCTCAAATTCGTCGCCACCGGCAGCGAAGCACCCCGCGACGGGTCACTGCGCGAGATCTACGGCGACTTGGCGCCGGTAGCGATCATCCACGGCGAGAACTCCCCCACCCCAGGTGAGGTGGTGGCATGTCCGACTCGAGATGAGCGGGTGCACGCCGGTGACTGGACGGTGGTGATCGGGACCGTCGACGAGGCGGCCGAACGCGGCGTCAAGGTGCTGCAGCCAACGGGGACGCGTGTACAGCGCCCCCGGTTACGCCGAGCCGTCGATGCTGTCCGAGTTGTGCTCAATGACTTCAATCCGGCGTTTTACCCGGCGTTGACGGCCGCGGCCGTTTTGCTTGCCACCTCGATGATCGTGTTGCACTACAACTACCAGCGCCCGCGGATGTCGTGGATCGACGCGCTGTACTTCACCGTCGAAACAATCACGACAACCGGCTATGGCGACTTCAGTTTCGGCCACCAGGTGATATGGCTTCGTCTGTTCGCCGCCATGTTGATGTTCAGCGGAGCGACCACGATTGCTTTGCTGGTCGCGTTCATCGCCGACGTGTTGCTGTCACAACGCTTCGTGATAGCCGCCGCACGCCCGCGGGTGCGCCACCTGCGCAACCACATCATCGTCGTCGGGCTGAGCGAACTCGGGATCCGCGTCGTCACCGATCTGGTCAACACCGGACACGACGTTGCGGTGATCGAGCGCAGCGAGGAGAACCGCTTCTTGTCGATGGCGCACGAACTCGACGTGCCGGTGATCTTCGGCGACGCGACGCTCCTGCAGACGCTGGAATCGGCGCGGGTAGATCGTGCCCGCGCGGTGGCGGTGGTGACCCGCGACGACATGATCAATATCGAGACCGGGATCGTCCTGTCCGAGATGCTGGGGCCGCGGGTGCTGCCTGAGATCAACCGGCGTGCCGAGGTTCCGTTGGTACTGCGGGTGTTTGACCGGGCACTGGGCTTCGCGGTCGCTCAGCGGTTCGGATTCGAGACCGTCCGGTCCAGTGTCGAACTGGCCGCACCCTGGTTTATCGGCGCCGCGAGCGGCTTGGAGGTGCTGGGGACGTTTTCGGTCGGGCAGAGTTCGTTCATGGTCGGGGCAATGCGGGTGGCGGCCGGCAGCGAGCTGGACGGGCTGACGATGTCCGACCTGTCCATGCAAATCCGCGTTATCGCGTTCATCCGGCAAAACGGACCGGTCGAGCTGCGCCCACGCCGGGAACACCGGCTTTGCGCGGGCGACACGGTCTACCTGGTCGGCCCGTACCGGGAATTGCTGGGGGCGTTGCGCCGTGGTTTGCCGCCCCGTCAACCGACCAACGGCGAGGAACCGTCCCGCGACGGTCACGAAGCTGGGCCGGACAACAAGGGGCCTGACGTCGACGTCAGCCACCAGGCCAGGACCGGCTGAACGCTGACAGCGAATGTCCAACTCGCTGCCAGCTGCCTCACAGGAGTGGGGTCTTAGACTCGGCAACCGGACGCCACACGCCACTTGGCGCTCAGAAATCGCTAAACCTGCGGAATTCACGTGATGGTTGCCACAAACAAGCGTTAAGGAAGTGTTATAAAATCGGCCACCTTCCGTTAAAAGTCGATAATGGAGGTTGCCCGACAGTCGAGACCCTGTGCTGGTGGGCCCGCCAAACCACAACCTGATGTAACGAATTTAGCGGTCTGCCCGACCATTATCCGGAAAGGGAGGGCAATGCTTTCTGGGACCGAAGAGCCCGAATGTCGACAGCAGCAGCGGTTAATTCCGGCACGCCAGCTCGGCCTAAAAGCCGGTGTAGATGGGCGGGTGGCCATCCAGAGCTCGGCTGACGACGCGCCGGATCGGCAAGCGACAAAAGCCTTGGCACATGCCACCATTCAGCTAGCGGTCAATGGCGCGGCCACGACGGGGCGTGAGCTATCCCACTCGATCGCGGCAAATTAGGGGGTGGCTTAGCAATGGATTTCGGGAGTTATCCGCCAGAAATCAACTCCGGTCGAATGTATGCCGGCCCAGGGGCGGCGCCAATGCTCACCGCCGCGGAAGCCTGGCAAGGATTGGCCGCCGAACTGCATTCGGCGGCCAGCTCGTATCAATCTGTGGTCGCTGGACTCACCGCGGGACCATGGGTGGGGCCCTCATCGTCGTCGATGGCTGCGGCGGCCGCCTCGTACGTCACCTGGCTGAACGCCACCGCCGCGCAGGCTGAGGAGACCGCCGCCCAAGCCAAGGCCGCAGCCGCCGCGTACCAGACGGCGTTTACGTCCACCGTGCCGCCCCCGATGGTCGCCGCCAACCGCGCGCAGTTGACGACGCTGGTGGCGACGAACCTGTTCGGCCGGAACACCCAGGCGATCGCGGCCAACGAGGCGCAGTACGGCGAGATGTGGGCCCAAGACGCCGCGGCGATGTACGGCTACGCCGCTTCGTCAGCATCCGCGACGTCGTTGACGCCGTTCACCCCGCCGCAGCAAAACACCAGCCCGGGCGGGTCGACCGCCCAGGCCGCCGCGGCCACCCAGGCCGCCGGCACGTCGGCCGGCAACGTGCAGAGCACGGTGTCGTCGATTCAGCAGGCATTGTCCGCGGTACCCACCGCGCTGACCAGCGCCGCGGCGCCGGCCCAGTTGAGTCCCCTGGACACACTGGACCTGATCGCCGACCTGATTTCGATATTCCTCGACCTGCCCGCCGACCTGGCAGGCATTTTCGTCTCCGTGCCGCTGGGCACATTGGGGATTGTGTCGCTGCCCTTCGACATCGGCGGTTATGGCACCGGTGTCCACACCGACGACATCGTCAGCGGCTGGGCCGGGGTAAAGTCCTGGCCGGAACAGGGACTTGTGCCGGTGAAGCCGTTCCCGGCGCCCCTGTTGAACTTGCCGCCGGGGACAGTGCCGCCGCCAAGCCTTTCGGCCGAGCTGGGCGAGGCGAACGCGGTCGGAGCTTTGTCGGTTCCGCCGACGTGGGCCGTCGCCACACCAGCGGTAAAGCCGATCTCCTACACGCTGCCGCCGCTGCAAGAATCCACGGCCGGCGCCAAAGCAGCGCCGGCTGCAGAAGCCGGTTCGGGAAGCACGCTCAGCCAGATGGCGCTGGCGGGCATGGCCGGCAGGGCGATGGCCGGGACCGTCGGCACCGGCGTCAGCAAGGCTGCCGGCAAGGCGGGTAAAGGCGGGCGGGCGCCGGCGCGCGCAGGCGAGCCGGCGACCACCAATAGCACTGCGGCAACTGCTGATAAAGACGCAGCGCCGCCAGAGAAAGCTCGGGCCGTCGTCACAGGAGTCGCGGCCGAGTTACGCGAGTTCGCCAAACTCCGTGACGAAGGAATTCTGACCGACGAGGAATACAGCGAGCAGAAGAACCGACTGCTCGGCCGTTAAGCCGCCCGCCGCCGTGCGGCGTGAGCGCCGGTTGCCTGGAAGAGGAATGCGCAGCAATGGATTTCGGGATCTATCCGCCGGAGATCAACTCCGGCCGGATGTATACCGGTCCGGGATCAGGGCCGATGATGGCCGCTGCGCAAGCCTGGGGCAGCTTGGCTGACGAGTTGTATACGGCGGCCAGCGCCTATCAGTCAGTGGTGTCGGAGCTCACCTCCGGGTCGTGGTCGGGTCCGTCGTCGACGGCAATGAGTGCAGCAGCCGCGGCGTACGTGGAATGGCTGAGCGCCACCGCTGCACAGGCCGAAGAGACCGCCGCGCAAGCCAGGACGGCGGCCGCCGGTTACGAGGCGGCATTTGCGATGACGGTGCCGCCGCCGGAGATCGCCGCCAACCGCAGCCTGCTCGCAACACTGGTAGCCACGAACTTCCTGGGGATCAACGCACCGGCGATCGCGGCCACCGAGGCAGCGTATGCCGAGATGTGGGCGCAGGACACGGTAGCGATGTACGGCTACGCGGGTTCGTCGGCAGCAGCGACAGTGCTGACGCCGTTCACCCCGCCGGACCAAAACACCAATCCAGACGGGACAGCCAGCCAAGCGGCCGCGGTCAGTCAAGCGACGACAGCTCCTGCCGGCAACGTGCAAAGCGCCCTATCGGGTGTGCCGCAAGCGCTGTCCGCTGCGTCGACAGGTACGTCGGCACAGTCAACTTCCCTGTTGGACGTGCTGAACGTGGTGTCCGAACTGATAACAATCTTTGCCGGCGTTCCAGGCGCTCTCAGTAACGTGCCGGACGTCGGGCTGGGGCTGCTGGCGATCATCGATCTCCCGTATGGGATTGGCGGCTATCT
>DATJOR010000116.1:0-43503 GCA_035506875.1 Mycobacterium sp. | reverse complement strand
GCCCTACGACATGCACGAGGTGATCACCCGCATCCTCGACGACGACGAGTTCCTCGAGGTGCAGTCCGGTTACGCCCAGAACATCGTGATCGGGTTCGGTCGCGTCGACGGCCATCCGGTCGGCATCGTCGCCAACCAGCCGACCCATTTCGCCGGCTGCTTGGACATCGACGCCTCGGAGAAGGCGGCCCGCTTCGTCCGAACCTGCGACTGCTTCAACATCCCGATCGTCATGCTGGTCGACGTGCCGGGCTTCCTGCCGGGCACCGGCCAGGAATACAACGGCATCATCCGCCGCGGCGCAAAGCTGTTGTACGCCTACGGCGAAGCCACCGTTCCCAAGATCACCGTCATCACCCGTAAGGCCTACGGCGGGGCTTACTGCGTGATGGGTTCCAAGGACATGGGCTGCGACGTCAACGTCGCCTGGCCGACCGCGCAGATCGCGGTGATGGGCGCATCCGGCGCGGTCGGTTTCGTCTACCGCCAGCAGCTCGGCGATGCCGCGAAGAAGGGCGAGGACGTCGACGCGCTGCGGTTGCAGTTGCAGCAGGAGTACGAGGACACCTTGGTCAACCCCTACATCGCCGCCGAGCGCGGCTACGTCGACGCGGTCATCCCGCCGTCGCACACCCGCGGCTACATCGGGACGGCGCTGCGGCTACTGGAGCGCAAGATCGCCCAGATGCCGCCGAAGAAGCACGGGAACATCCCACTGTGAGCGGGCACGAGGAGACGCCGGAAACCCACGAGCCGCACATCCAGGTGCTCAAGGGCAACCCGACCGACGAAGAGCTGGCCGCGCTGATCGCGGTACTGGGCAGCGCCGTCGGCGGCGGGGGCGAACCGGCACAGCCGGAGCAAACCCGCTGGGGCCTGCCCGTCGACAAACTCCGCTATCCGACATTCAGCTGGCAGAGGGTCACCCTGCTGGAGCGGCGTCACATGCGCCGATGACGATGCAGAGCGCAGCGATGCTGTGGGGGCACTTCCCGCTTGCGGGGACGAACGGCGCCATTCAACCGCGGCGATGACCCGGCTGGTGCTCGGGTCCGCCTCGCCGGGCCGGCTCACGGTGCTGCGGCAGGCCGGCATCGACCCGCTGGTCGTGGTGTCCGGCGTCGACGAGGAAGCGGTCATCGCCACTTTGGGATCAGACACCTCACCCGGTGACGTCGTGCGCGCCCTGGCTCAGGCCAAAGCCGACCAGGTTGCGGCCCGCCTTGACGCCGCCGTCGCCACGGATTGCGTTGTCATTGGCTGTGATTCGATGCTGTACATCGACGGCCGACTGGTCGGCAAGCCCGCATCAGCCGATGCGGCGCGAAGCCAGTGGCAGTCGATGCGCGGCCGGTCCGGACAGCTGCACACAGGGCACTGCCTGCTCCGACTGCTCGACGGGAACGTCAGCCAGGGTGCGTCCGAATCAACCTTCACCACAGTGCATTTCGCTACACCAGCGGCAGCAGAACTGGACGCGTACATCGGCAGCGGCGAACCGCTGGCGGTCGCGGGCGGATTCACGCTGGACGGGCTGGGCGGCTGGTTCGTCGACCGGATCGAGGGCGACCCCTCCAACGTCATCGGCCTGAGCCTGCCGCTGACCCGCGCACTGCTGCAACGCGTTGGCTTGTCGGTTGCCGAGCTGTGGCGATGAGCGGGCCACATCGTCGAGATTGCGTCTAGGGCTGTGACCCGCCCCCAAATCCACGACCCTGGACGCAATCTCGACGCTCTCACCGGCCCACACCTGGCAGCCGTCCGGGGGGCGGCCGCGACGGGTAGGCTCGCGGTGTGCCTTTACCAGCAGATCCCAGCCCGACGCTGAGCGCCTACGCCCACCCGGAACGGCTGGTCACTGCCGACTGGCTGGCCAGCAACCTGGGTCAGCCGGGGCTCGCCATCGTCGAATCCGACGAGGATGTCTTGCTTTACGACGTTGGCCATATCCCGGGAGCGGTCAAGATCGACTGGCATACCGACCTCAACGACCCGCGGGTCCGCGACTACATCAACGGCGAGCAGTTCGCCGAATTGATGAACCGCAAAGGCATTTCCCGAGACGACACGGTGGTGATCTACGGGGACAAGAGCAACTGGTGGGCCGCGTATGCGCTGTGGGTCTTCACGCTCTTCGGCCACCCGGATGTGCGGCTGCTCAACGGCGGGCGTGCCTTGTGGATGCACGACGGACGCGACACCACATTGGATGTGCCGACGAAGACGTCGAGCGGCTATCCCGTTGTGCAGCGCAACGATGCACCGATACGCGCGTTCAAAGACGACGTGCTGGCCATCCTCGGCTCCGAGCCGCTCATCGACGTGCGGTCCCCCGAGGAGTACACGGGCGAGCGCACCCATATGCCCGACTACCCCGAGGAAGGCGCGTTGCGGGCCGGGCACATCCCGACGGCGCGATCGATCCCGTGGGGCAAGGCGGCCGACGACAGTGGGCGGTTCCGCAGCCGTGAGGAGCTGGAGCAGCTCTACGGGTTCGTCGGGCCGGACGACAGGACCGTCGTGTATTGCCGCATCGGCGAACGGTCCAGCCACACCTGGTTTGTGCTCACGCATCTGCTCGGTATCCCGGGCGTACGCAACTATGACGGCTCGTGGACCGAGTGGGGCAATACCGTCCGGGTGCCGATCGTGGCCGGCGAAAGCCCAGGAGTCGTACCGGTCTGATGAGCATGCCCGCGCCGCTGGCCGAGGTGGTGTCCGACTTCGCCGAAGTTCAGGGCCAGGACAAGCTCAAGCTCTTGCTGGAGTTCGCCGACGAATTGCCGGCACTTCCAGCCGACTTGGAAGAAGCGGCGATGGAACCGGTGCCCGAATGCCAGTCGCCGGTGTTTCTGCACGTCGACGCCAGCGACGTCAACCGGATACGGCTGCACTTCAGCGCTCCGCCCGAGGCTCCCACGACTCGTGGGTTCGCGTCGATATTGGCCGCCGGTCTCGACGAGCAGCCCGCGGTCGACATCCTGGCGGTGCCGGACGATTTCTACACCGAGCTGGGCCTGGCCGCGTTGATCAGCCCGCTACGGCTGCGTGGCATGGCAGGGATGCTGGCCCGCATCAAGCGGCGGCTGCGCGAGTCCGGCTGAAGGGGGCACCCGGTCATGTCTCCCGCGGCGCGCCGCTTAAACTTCCCCCAAACGGCTTGTAAGAATTTCTCTTAGAGAAGAAGCGGTCAGCCATACAGGAGGCGCAGTGCCCAGTCACGCCAGCTCGACGATCGCCAAGGTTCTCGTCGCCAATCGCGGTGAGATCGCGGTGCGGGTGATCCGCGCGGCGAAAGATGCCGGTCTGCCCAGCGTGGCGGTGTACGCCGAGCCCGACGCCGACGCTCCTCACGTGAAGCTGGCCGACGAGGCATTCGCACTCGGTGGTCAGACCTCGGCGGAGTCCTACCTGGACTTCGGCAAGCTTCTGGAGGCCGCCGAGAAATCCGGCGCCAACGCGATCCACCCCGGTTACGGCTTCCTGTCGGAGAACGCCGACTTCGCCCAGGCGGTGATCGACGCCGGCCTGATCTGGATCGGGCCCAGTCCGCAGTCGATCCGCGATCTCGGCGACAAGGTGACGGCACGCCACATCGCCGCCCGCGCCCAGGCCCCGCTGGTGCCCGGCACCCCTGACCCGGTCAAAGACGCCGACGAGGTGGTCGCCTTCGCCAAGGAATACGGCGTGCCGATCGCGATCAAGGCGGCCTTCGGGGGCGGCGGCCGCGGCATGAAAGTGGCCCGCACCCTCGAGGAGATCCCCGAACTGTTCGAGTCGGCGACCCGCGAGGCGGTCGCCGCATTCGGCCGCGGCGAGTGCTTCGTCGAGCGCTACCTGGACAAGCCGCGGCACGTCGAGGCGCAGGTGATCGCCGACCAGCACGGCAACGTCATCGTCGCGGGCACCCGCGACTGCTCGCTGCAGCGCCGCTTCCAGAAGCTGGTGGAAGAGGCACCCGCGCCGTTCCTCACCGACGCGCAGCGCAAGGAAATTCACGAGTCCGCCAAGCGGATCTGCAAAGAGGCCCACTACTACGGCGCCGGGACGGTGGAATACCTGGTCGGCCAGGACGGCCTGATCTCGTTCCTCGAGGTCAATACCCGCCTGCAGGTCGAGCACCCGGTCACCGAGGAGACCGCCGGCATCGACCTGGTGCTGCAGCAGTTCAAGATCGCCAACGGCGAGAAGCTGGACCTCACCGAGGACCCGACGCCGCGCGGGCACGCTATCGAATTCCGGATCAACGGCGAGGACGCCGGACGCGGCTTCCTGCCCGCGCCCGGTCCGGTCACCCGCTATGACATCCCCACCGGGCCCGGTGTCCGGTTGGACTCCGGCGTTGAGGCCGGGTCGGTGATCGGCGGGCAGTTCGACTCGATGCTGTCCAAGCTGATCGTGTACGGCGCCACCCGCGAGGAGGCGCTGGCCCGCTCCCGCCGGGCCCTGGACGAGTTCCATGTCGAAGGCTTGGCGACCGTCATCCCGTTCCACCGCGCGGTGGTCTCCGACCCGGCGTTCATCGGCGACGACAACGGCTTCTCGGTGCACACCCGCTGGATCGAGACCGAGTGGAACAACACCATCGAGCCCTTCACCGGTGGCGAACCCCTCGACGAGGAGGACACCCGGCCGCGGCAGAAGGTGGTGGTCGAGGTCGGGGGCCGACGGCTCGAGGTCTCCCTGCCCGGTGACTTGGCGCTGTCCAACGGCGGTGCATCCGACGCCGGTGTCATCCGCAAGAAGCCCAAGCCGCGCAAGCGCGGTTCGCACGGCGGCGCGGCGGCTTCCGGTGACGCGGTCACCGCGCCCATGCAGGGCACCGTGGTCAAGGTCGCCGTCGAAGAGGGCCAGGAGGTCGCCGCCGGTGATCTGGTGGTGGTCCTGGAGGCGATGAAGATGGAGAACCCGGTCACCGCGCACAAGGACGGGACGATCACCGGACTCGCGGTCGAGGCGGGCGCCGCCATCACTCAGGGCACGGTCCTCGCCGAAATCAAGTAAACGTTGGACCGTCCGGCGGCGAGGGGAACAGCGATGAGGAGCCGGACATAGACCCCGTCGAAATCAACGCCGGGCAATGGTATTTGCGTGCACTGCGCGCGGATAGCCGCGTCGATGACCGCCCTGCACTCGCTGATTTGGGTGTGGCCGAACCGGATTACATCGCGGGCTGCACCGCCCGATGGTCAACCGATACCCGCTACTCGTGGGCAGTGTGCGAGCCGACGACGGGGGAGTTGCTGGCAGAGGTAACGCTCGACCCGCAAAGCGGTGCGATTGCGACCCGGGCGCGTGCCGGCCAGGCTCAGGCCGCGGCCGCGGCGGCGGAGTCCGTGCGGAGATTCGCCGCTGCGGTATTGAACAGCGATTCTTAGGAACACGGCTGCTGTTCGCGTTGTAGCCCTACTGCGGCCGGAGTAGGCTCTGAAGAAGGTTGAGTTGACAGCCGCCCGGGACGACGTTAATTGACGTAGGGGTAGGCGGGTAGTCCCAGCCTTCCCCGCGCGCGGCGCTAACCGCTTGACGTGCTCTCCAGAAAGATTGCTTTGCCGACTGATGGAGTCACACTGATGTTTGCCATGAGAGACCCGAATACTGTTTCCCCGGTTCGAGAAACCGAAATCGCAATTCCGTCAGAGCCGTGGGAGAACCACACCGCTCGTTTCACCGCCGAGTGGGGCCCGTCCTCTGTTGTGATCACAGCGCACGGCGAGCTTGACGCATCCAATGCCAATCACCTCGCCGATTACGTCCAGCGTTGCGCGGCCCATTCCAAGTCGATAATCCTGAACTTAAGCCGCCTGGAATTCTTTGGGACTGCGGGCTTTTCGGCGCTGCACACGATCAATGTCCGGTGCGCCGGTGCCGACCTGCGCTGGACTGTCGTGCCAGGTAAGGCAGTTTCCCGGCTGCTGCGCATTTGCGACCCGGACAATACGTTGCCCCTGGCGGCGCCGGACGGCCGCGACGACAATGACGAGGAACTGCGGCTATTCCAGCTGGTCCCGTAGCCGCGCTAGCGACTTAGCGAGCAACCGCGACACGTGCATCTGCGAGATGCCGACTCGCTCGGCGATCTGCGTCTGCGTCATCGACTCAAAGAACCTGAGCACCAACACAGTTCGCTCACGTTCGGGCAGTCCGTCGAGCAATGGCCGTAGCGCCTCGCGGTTCTCGATGCGCTCCAGACCGGAGTCCACATCGCCGAGCGTGTCGGCAATAGCCCGGGCATCGTCATCACCGCTGCTGCTGCCGCCGCTGTCGATGGACAACGTGTTGTAGGAGCTGCCCGCCACCAGGCCCTCGATGACCTCCGCGCGGTCCATGTCGAGTTCCTCGGCCAGTTCGGAGGCAGTGGGTGCTCGGCCCAGTCGTTGCGAAAGGTCGGCGGTCGCTGTGCCGAGTCGCAGATGCAGTTCCTTCAGCCGCCGCGGAACCTTGACCGACCAGCTGTTGTCCCGGAAATGCCTACGGACCTCCCCCATGATGGTGGGCACGGCGAAGGAGACGAAGTCGGAGCCGGCGTCGACGTCGAAGCGCGCGACGGCGTTGACCAGCCCGACGCGTGCCACCTGAACCAGGTCGTCACGGGGCTCCCCGCGACCTTCGAACCGGCGCGCGATGTGATCCGCCAACGGCAGGCAGCGCTCCACGATCTTGTCGCGATGGCGCTGGAATTCCGACGAGTCGCCGTCGAGAGCGGCCAACTCGCGGAACATGTCCGGAACGTCGGCGTATTCGTTGGGACGAGATGAAGAACCGCCGACAGCTCGCGCTGTCACCGGTCAGCGCCCGCCCGTCGGGTCGTGAGCGTGACGCCGAAGACGCCGCAACCGCCATCGGGTTCGCGGCCGTCGTGGAAGGTTTGGACGTCGTCGGCCAGCGATGTCAGCACATGCCAGCTGAAGCTGCCCGGCGTCACCACGTCGTAGTTGTCGCATGCCGCTGACGCCTCGATCACCAATTCGTCTTCCCGCGGATCGACGACGATGGCCAGCGTGGCGTCCGGCGTTGCCGAACGAATCAACCGGGTACAGACCTCATCGACCGCGAGCCGCAGGTCGGCGACCGCGTCGAAGTCGAGGTCCTCGAAGGTGCCGACCGCGCCGACCAGCGTGCGCAGTACCGCTAGATTCTCCAGCTGAGCGGCGACACGCAATTCAATCGCGCGCGCACCGCGCTGCTGGATCTTCCCTGACTTCTCACCAGCGGTCATTGGGCCTCCCGGCAGTGTTTGACCGACCATACCCTCGTGTTCAAGCCGGTTAGTCATGGCCGCCGCCGGGTATGCGAAAGCCGACTGACTCCGGCGCGACGACAGAAATTCGACGTACCCCCCACCTTCGGTCCTGGTGGTCATTGCTGTCGGCATTTGCATTGCTGCGTTGGTAATTCTGTCGCCGTGGCGCGGATGTGCCAAATTCCGTGGCAGCGGCGACCGTCGTCAAGCTCATCATCGTGCAGACCAGATACCCATTAGCTCCGGCGACTAAAACCCGCTTGATCCAGCAGAAGGAGGTCCTTGGCGTTTGAGGCGGTAACGGGCGGGGAAAAGCAGCAGCATCAAAGTGGCCGAAGGAGGTTACGATGCCGAACCCGTCAATCAAGGACGAGAAGCTTTATCAGGATCTTCGCAAACAAGGTGACTCCAAAGAAAAGGCCGCTCGGATTTCCAACGCCGCCGCGGCTCGCGGCCGCTCCCGTGTGGGCAAATCAGGTGGTAAATCCGGCGCATATCAAGACTGGACCGTCGCAGAACTCAAGAAGCGCGCCAAAGAGCTTGGCCTGTCCGGTTATTCGAGCCTGACAAAGGACAAGCTGATCAAGAAAATCCGTAACCACTGACCGGCGTGGTCCCCGGCATTTCAGCTGGCGGGCCGTTGACGCGGAACCTCAGGATGTGCGTCGTACCAACGGGCTTCGATTCTGCGCACCCGCCGGTGCTCGAACCCCAGCCACGCCAGACCCAACGTCATCGCCGCGACGGCGACAACGCCGGTGGTCATGCCCTGGCTTTGGTGCCCGGTCCCGAACGCCGCCAGACAACCCACGACAGCGATGACGCCCGCCACCACGAGCAAATAGCCGGGCCAGCGCAACACATCGATCATCGACTCGCCTGCGTGTGACCGCGTCGTCCGCACATGGTCGACGGGGTCACGATAGGTATCACCCATGACTGAACCCTTTCCCCAACCTTTTGGGCGGTACCTATCACGGTAGAACGGTCACAACCGGCCCGGAAGTAGTCCAAAGAGATTGGCGGGAGTTCGTCAGCCAGCCAGAACGTGTCCGGCGATCGGAGGTGCGCCCATGGTGAGCGTGACCACCATCAGCGTGAACAGAAACCAGCCGGCGCCCTGCCACGCCCACCAGGTGCCCTCGCTGCGCCAGATGCGATACGTCCGCAGAAATGCCCGGCACCCGGCGACCAGCAGAATGAGCGGTGCACCGAACGCCAGAATTGTCAGCTGCGGCCGACCGCAGGCGACGGTGTCGATGGACATCGCACCCTGGCAGGTGCTGGCCCAGAGTGCGGCCACAATGAGGAAGGCAACTCCGGCAACCGCGGCGACGACCGCGAACCGCACCGCGGCATGCACCTCGTTGTCTTCATGACCGAGGCGGTCGCCGCCTGAGCGCTGCTGTGTTTGCATCTTTCGAACCTTGCTGTAGAGCATTACCACCGTCACGCGCCGTCACACGCGCCACACCTGCATACCCCATCATCCGCGGGCGGTAAACACGTTCCGCAGCGCCCCGATCGCCTCGTCGATCTCGGCGCGCGCAACGGTGAGGGCCGGCCGGAACCGCACGCCGGCCTGACCGCAGGGCAGCACGATGACCCCGTTGTCCCATAGCCGGCGGAGCAACGCATCGCGTTCGGCTGCGGTCGGCATGCTGAACGCGCACATCAAGCCGCGGCCGCGGACATCGTGCACGAAGGCCGGGAAATCGTCGGCGAGTTCGTCGAGCCGCGCGCGCAGATAGCGCCCCTGGGTGGCCGCGTTCTCGAACAGCCCGTCAGCTTCGACGATCTCCAGGATGCGCCGCGCGCGAACCATATCGGTGAGGTTGCCGCCCCACGTCGAGTTGATCCGGGAAGCCACCGTGAAAACGTTGTCGGCTATCTCGTCGACCCGGCGTCCTGCCATCACGCCGCACACCTGAGTCTTCTTGCCGAACGCAACGACGTCGGGTGCAACGCCCAATTGCTGGTAGGCCCAGGCGGTTCCGGTTAAACCACAGCCCGTCTGCACCTCGTCGAAGATCATCAGCGCGTGGTATTCGTCGCACAACGCGCGCATCGCGGCGAAGAACTCGGGCCGGAAGTGCCGGTCGCCGCCCTCGCCCTGGATGGGCTCGGCGATGAAGCAGGCGATGTCTTGTGGGTAGGCCGCGAAGGCTGCCCGCGCCTGTCGCAACGACTCGGCTTCCAGCGCATGGATGTCCGCGCCGCAACGTTGATAAGGCGCGTCGATGCGTGGCCAGTCGAACTTCGGAAAGCGGGCAATGCTGACCGGATTGCTGTTGGTCAGCGACAACGTGTAGCCGCTGCGGCCGTGAAACGCGCCCCGCAAATGCAGCACCCGGGTGCCCAGTTCGGGGTCGATGCCGCGCGCCTCGTTGTGCCTGCTCTTCCAGTCGAACGCGACCTTCAACGCGTTCTCCACCGCTAGGGCGCCACCGTCGACGAAGAACAAATGCGGCAGCGCCGGATCGCCGAGGACGCGGGCAAAGGTCTCGACGAAGCGGGCCATCGGGACCGAGTACACGTCGGAGTTGCTGGGCTTGTTGACCGCGGCGTCAGCGAGTTCTTCACGAAACTCGTCGTCGTAGGCCAGCGCCGGGTGGTTCATCCCCAGCGCCGACGAGGCGAAGAACGTGAACATGTCCAGGTAACGCCGACCGTCGCGGGCATCGACCAGATACGAGCCCGTCGAGCGATCCAGGTCGAGCACCAGATCCATGCCGTCGGCCAGGATGCTGCGCGCTAACACCTCGTGGACCCGGTCGGGTTCGAGCTGCCGATCGGTCGAACAAGTCCGTGCCAGTACGCTCGTCATGGCACCTACGGTATCAGTAATATTTACGATATCTTGAGGCTGTACCGTAACTCTTACGGTACAAACTGTCGATCATCGTAAAACGTTTGTAAAATGATCGTGCTGCGGGTTCGGACGTTGGCGGCTGTGCGGATCCGCTGCAACAGGTCTTCCAACGCTCGCGGTGACTCGACGCGCACCAGCAGGATGTAGCTCTCCTCGCCGGCCACCGAGTGACACGACTCGATCGCCTCGATGTCTTGGAGGCGAGCGGGCGCATCATCGGGCTGAGAGGGATCGAGAGGAGTGATGGCCACGAACGCCGATAGCAGATGTCCGACGGCTTCCGGATTGATCCGCGCCGAGTACCCCGCCACCACGCCGCGAGACTCCAGCCTGCGTACCCGCGACTGGACCGCCGAGACCGACAACCCGGCGCTCGCCGCAAGCTCCGACAATGTCGCGCGGCCATCGGCGACCAGTGCGCGAACCAAGATCCGGTCGATGTCGTCGAGCGTCTCAGCCATGGCCGGAGAGTATCGCAGCGAGGATCGCCGTTGAGCCCCGCGAAAAAGTTGCCCACCTGGCGGCTGCGGGAGCGCTTCGCCGCCGGCCTGTCCGCCATGTACGCCCATGAGGTGCCCGCGTACACCACGCTGGTCGAGGTGAGCACCCAGGTCAACCGCGATTACGCCGAGCGGCATCCGGACGCGCAGCGACTGGGCTCGCTGTCCCGGGTGACCGCCGAGCGGCACGGCGCGATCCGGGTCGGCACGCCGCAGGAACTGGCCGCCGTCGCCGACCTGTTCTCCGCGTTCGGCATGGTCCCGGTCGGCTACTACGACCTGCGCGACGCCGCTTCACCGGTACCGGTGGTTTCTACCGCGTTCCGGCCGATCGACGGGGATGAGTTGGCGCGCAACCCGTTTCGGGTGTTCACCTCGATGCTGGCGTTGCATGATCCGCGCTTCTTCGACACCGGGCTGCGCGCTCGTGTGCAGACGTTCCTGGACCGCCGCCAGCTGTTCGATCCGGCGTTGATCGCCCGGGCCCGGATGATCGCGGCCGCCCGCGGCTGCGGCGTGGGTGAGGCCGATGACTTTGTCGCGCAGGCCGTAGCGGCGTTCGCGCTGTCACATCAACCGATCGACAAGTCCTGGTATGACGAGCTGTCGCGGGTGTCGGCGGTGGCGGCCGACATCGCCGGCATAGCGTCCACCCACATCAACCACCTGACGCCGCGGGTGCTCGACATCGACGAACTGTACCGTCGGATGATCGCGCGGGGTATCACGATGATCGACGCCATCCAGGGGCCGCCGCGCTGGGACGGGCCCGCGGTGTTGTTGCGCCAGACGTCGTTTCGCGCGCTCGCCGAACCACGCCGATTCCGCGACGATGACGGGACGGTCGTCGAGGGCTCGCTGCGGGTTCGCTTCGGCGAGGTCGAGGCGCGCGGCGTGGCGCTGACGCCCAAGGGCCGCGACCGCTACGACGCAGCGATGGCTCGCCTTTCTGCTAACGACGACCCCGCCACGGCGTGGGGCCAGTATTTCCCGGCGACCGATGGCGAAATGGCCACCCAGGGGTTGGCCTACTACCGTGACGGCGACCCAGCCAAACCCGTTGTCTACGAAGACTTTCTGCCCGCCTCAGCCGCTGGCATCTTTCGGTCTAATCTGGACCGCGACGCCGAGACCGCCGACGTCGCCGACAGCTCCGGTTACAGCATCCAGTGGATGGCTGAGGCGATCGGCCGCGAGATTCACGACCCCTACGTGCTTTACGAATCGCTTTGCAAGGAGGCACTCGCGTGAGCACCCACCTGCCCACCGTTGACGAGTTGCGCACCCGCGCCCGCCGTGCGCTGGACGCGGTCGGCTGCGACCTCACCGCCTTCGCCCTCGGTGAGCCCGGCGAGCATGGCCAGCCGGCAAGCACGCCGATCACCGGCGACGTCCTGTTCACCGTCGAGCAGACCACACCCGAACGGGTCAACAGCGTTATCGCCGCTGCTGCACAAGCGTTTTCGACGTGGCGAGCCACCCCCGCCCCGGTACGCGGTGCGCTGGTGAGCCGACTGGGCGAGCTGCTCACCCAGCACAAGCAAGACGTCGCCACGCTGGTGACGATCGAGGCGGGCAAGATCACCGCCGAGGCGCTGGGCGAGGTGCAGGAGATGATCGACATCTGCCAGTTCGCCGTTGGCCTGTCGCGTCAGCTGTACGGGCGCACGATCGCCTCCGAGCGGCCGGGGCATCGGCTGCTGGAGACCTGGCATCCGCTCGGTGTGGTCGGCGTGATCACCGCATTCAATTTCCCGGTCGCGGTGTGGGCGTGGAATACCGCGGTGGCGCTGGTCTGCGGGGACACCGTGGTGTGGAAGCCATCCGAGCTGACGCCGTTGACGGCGCTGGCCTGCCAGGCGCTGATTGAGCGAGCCGCCAGTGACGTCGGCGTGCCGCCCGCGGTGAGCACCCTGATCGTCGGTGGCCGCGAGGTCGGTGAGCGGCTCGTCGACGACGAGCGGATCGCGCTGGTCTCCGCGACCGGCTCGGTGCGCATGGGCCGGCAGATCGGGCCCCGGGTCGCGGCACGGTTCGGCCGCTCGCTGCTCGAGCTGGGCGGCAACAACGCCGCCGTCGTCACGCCATCGGCCGACCTGGACCTGGCGGTACGCGCCATCGTCTTCGCCGCGGCCGGCACGGCCGGTCAACGCTGCACCACGCTGCGCCGGCTGATCGTGCACCGATCGGTGGCCGACGAGGTGGCGGGGCGCATCGCCGCCGCCTATCGACAGCTGCCGATCGGCGATCCGTCGACCGAGGGCACGCTGGTCGGCCCGCTCGTGCATGAGACGGCCTACCGCGACATGGTGGGCGCGCTGGAGCAAGCAGCTGCCGACGGCGGCGACGTGGCCGGCGGCGAGCGTCACGATGCGGGCCACCCGAGCGCCTACTACGTCGCTCCGGCGGTGGTGCGGATGCCGTCACAGACCGACATCGTGCACACCGAGACGTTCGCGCCGATCCTCTACGTGTTGGCTTACGACGACCTCGACGAGGCGATCACGCTCAATAACGCTGTGCCGCAAGGCTTATCGTCGGCGATCTTCACCACAGACATCCGAGAGGCGGAGCGCTTCATCGACGGCTCGGATTGCGGCATCACCAACGTGAACATCGGAACGTCGGGCGCCGAGATCGGCGGCGCGTTCGGTGGCGAGAAGCAGACCGGCGGCGGCCGGGAGTCTGGCTCGGACGCCTGGAAGACCTACATGCGCCGCGCCACCAACACCGTCAACTACTCCAGCGAGCTGCCACTGGCTCAGGGCGTGCTGTTCGGTTGAGCGCGTCGGGAACTGAAGCGAACCAGAAATATCGCCACAGCGATACCTATCACCAGCAGCCCTAGCGCGCCCAATTCGAACAGCAGGCGGTTGAGTTCCTTGTCGGTGTGCACCTGTTCGGTCTGGGCCGTCACGATCAGGATCCGTCGCACGCAGGCGATCAAGCCGATGAAGAGGAACGGCTCGGCGGCGATTTCGTGATATACGAGAACCGCGCGCAGCGTGGCGGCGATCTCCGCAACGATCAGGACCATCAGCACCCGGTCGAGGACAAGCACACTTCCCTGCAGCGTGTTGACCTGGTGTTCCACGGCTTGCACGACGGCTTCTACTCCGCCTATCACCACGAGGACGGCGGCCGCCACCAGCAGGAGGAAGGCGATCGCATAAATCACCGTCTCGAAGCTGTTGACCAAGCCGCCAACGCGGTGACTCAGCCGAGTTCGGGCGTCCGGACTTTTCGCGTCCATCGGTCTTCAGATCCTATTCTCACGTTGCCCGATGTGTCGGCTGAGGAAAGTGTAGGAAACGTCCGCCAATTCGCTGGGCTAACGAACCTGCTGCTGGGACGGCGCTGGCGGCTTCGCGACGCCGGTCGCCGCGGAGCCCATTATTGACGCGAGCGTCGGCGATGACGCGTTCGCAGAGCCTTCCTGAGCGTTGACGGCCTGCGCGAAGGATCGACAAGTACGATCTGCTCTATGCGAACGCCCCGGCGCAGGTTATCCCCGGAGGACCGCCGCGCCGAGTTGCTGGCATTAGGCGCGGAAGTCTTCGGCCAACGGCCTTACGACGAGGTCCGAATCGACGAGATCGCCGAGCGGGCCGGCGTCTCCAGGGCGTTGATGTATCACTACTTCCCGGACAAGCGGGCATTCTTCGCCGCGGTCGTCAAAGGACAGGCCGACCAGCTGTTCGAGACCACCAACGCGCCACTACCAGGCCAGTCGCTCTTTGAAGAGGTCCGCGACGGCGTGCTTGCCTACATGCAGTACCACCAGGAGCACCCGGAAGCCGCGTGGGCCGCGTATGTCGGTCTCGGCCGCTCCGATCCGGTCTTACTCGGCATCGACGACGAGGCCAAGGATCGGCAGATGGAACACATCATGAGCCGCATCATCGAAGTCGAGGGCCCGGGAACCGTGCTCGAGCCCGACGTTGAACGCGATCTGCGGATCGTCATCCACGGCTGGCTGGCGCTGACGTTCGAGATCTGCCGGCAGCGGATCATGCATCCCGAGACCGATGCGGGTCACCTGAGCGACACCTGCGCTCACTCGCTGCTTGACGCGCTCATCCGGGTTCCCGGGATTCCCGAACACCTGGCCAAGTCGGTCGCGCCCGACCAGCGAGCCGTGGCGCCGGCTGTTCGCGACTGACGGCGCTTGACCTTTTATCGGGGTTTGTCGGTGCCGGTTGGCACCATGGATGGATGACTACCGTGCCGGCCGATCCGCTCGCGCGGTTCAGCGTCGTCACCCGCGACTGGTTCGACGGCACCTTTGCCGAGCCCACCCCCGCCCAGGCCGACGCCTGGGCCGCGATCGCCGACGGCCATAACACCCTGGTCATCGCGCCGACCGGGTCCGGTAAGACGCTGGCGGCGTTTCTGTGGGCGATAGACAGGCTGGCCGCCGCACCGCGTGACGGGCGACCGCGCGGCACCCGTGTGCTGTATGTGTCACCGCTGAAGGCCCTGGCCGTCGACGTCGAACGCAACCTGCGGACCCCGCTGGCGGGAATGGCCCGCGTCGCCGAACGGAGGGGTCTACCGCCGCCGGAGATCACCGTCGGTGTGCGGTCGGGCGACACCCCGCCCGCACAGCGCCGCCAGCTCATCGCCACGCCGCCCGACGTGTTGATCACCACGCCGGAGTCGTTGTTCTTGATGCTGACCTCAGCGGCGCGGGAAACCTTCGCCGATGTGCAGACCGTGATCGTCGACGAGATCCACGCCATCGCCGGCACCAAGCGGGGCGCTCACCTGGCGCTGTCGCTGGAGCGGCTCGACGACATGCTGCAGGCACCCGCGCAGCGCATCGGCTTGTCGGCGACCGTGCGCCCGCCCGAGGAGGTCGCCCGGTTCTTGTCGGGGGCGGCACCGACGACCATCGTCGCGCCCGCAACGGCGCGCAAGACGTTGGAGCTGACCGTGCAGGTGCCGGTACCCGATATGGCCAACCTGGCGGACACCCCCTCGCAAGCAGGTGGTACCCCCTCCATCTGGCCCGATGTGGAGGCGCGTCTGGTCGACCTCGTCGAAACGCACAACTCGACGATCGTGTTCGCCAACTCACGTCGGCTGGCCGAACGATTGACGGCTCGCCTCAACGAGATTCACGCCGAACGCTCGGGTGACCAATTGTCGACGACCGCCAACCCCAAGGTTGCCGGAGGCGCTCCCGCCCACCTATTGGGTAGTGGCCAAACATATGGCGCCCCAACCGTCTTGGCGCGCGCCCACCATGGCTCGGTCAGCAAGGAACAGCGTGCGATTGTCGAGGAGGAGCTGAAATCCGGGCGGCTGAAGGCGGTGGTCGCGACGTCGAGCCTGGAGCTGGGCATCGACATGGGCGCGGTCGACCTGGTGATCCAGGTGGAGACGCCGCCGTCGGTGGCCAGCGGGTTGCAGCGCATCGGGCGGGCTGGCCATCAGGTCGGTGAAATCTCGCGAGGAGTGTTGTTCCCCAAGCACCGCACCGACCTGATCGGCTGCGCGGTCGCCGTGCAGCGCATGCTCGCCGGCCAGATCGAGACGATGCGGGTGCCGACCAACCCGCTGGACATCCTCGCCCAGCACACCGTGGCCGCGGCGGCGCTGGAACCGCTCGACGTCGACCGCTGGTTCGACACCGTGCGACGCTGCGCACCGTTTGCGACGCTGCCGCACAGCGCTTTTGAGGCCACGCTGGATCTGCTCTCGGGCAAGTATCCGTCGACCGAGTTCGCCGAGCTGCGGCCGCGGCTGGTGTACGACCGCGACACCGGCACCGTGACGGCGCGGCCGGGTGCACAGCGGCTGGCGGTCACCTCCGGCGGCGCGATCCCGGACCGGGGCCTGTTCACCGTCTACCTGGCTGCTGATTCCGAAAAGCCTTCTCGGGTAGGCGAACTCGATGAGGAGATGGTCTACGAATCCCGCCCTGGCGATGTCATCGCCCTGGGGGCCACCAGCTGGCGGATCACCGAGATCACCCATGACAGGGTGTTGGTGATACCGGCGCCGGGTCAGCCGGCCCGGTTGCCGTTCTGGCGCGGCGACGATGCCGGGCGTCCCGCCGAGTTGGGTCAGGCGGTCGGCAAGTTCACCGGCGAGCTGGCCGCACTGGCCCGCGATGCATTCGAGACCCGCTGCGCTGAGCTAGGTTTCAACGATTTCGCTATCGAGAATTTGTGGCGGCTACTGGATGACCAGCGCACCGCGACGACGGTGGTGCCCACAGACACCACCTTGCTGGTCGAGCGTTTCCGCGACGAGCTGGGCGACTGGCGGGTCATCCTGCACTCACCCTATGGCCTGCGGGTACACGGCCCGCTGGCCCTGGCGGTGGGCCGGCGGCTGCGTGAGCGCTACGGCATCGATGAGAAACCGACCGCCTCGGACGACGGCATCGTGGTGCGGTTGCCGGACACGTTCTCCGAGGCCGGGTCCGACCCCGCCGACAAGCCACCGGGTGCCGAACTGTTCGTGTTCGACGCCGACGAGATCGATCCGGTCGTCACCGCGGAGGTGGGCGGTTCCGCGCTGTTCGCCTCGCGATTCCGGGAGTGTGCGGCGCGCGCCCTGCTGCTGCCGCGGCGACATCCCGGCCGCCGGTCGCCGCTGTGGCATCAACGTCAGCGCGCCGCGCAGTTACTCGACGTCGCCCGCAAGTATCCGGACTTCCCGATCGTGCTGGAGGCCGTCCGCGAATGCCTGCAGGACGTCTACGACGTGCCGAAGCTCACCGGCCTGATGGCCGAGATCGCACAGCGAAAGGTCCGCGTGCTGGAGGCCGAGACCGCCACGCCGTCGCCGTTCGCGGCGTCGCTGCTGTTCGGCTATGTCGGGGCGTTCATGTACGAGGGCGACAGCCCACTGGCCGAGCGCCGCGCCGCCGCCCTGTCGTTGGACGCCACCCTGCTGGCCGAACTGCTGGGCCGCGTCGAGCTGCGCGAACTGCTAGACCCCGAGGTCGTCGCGGCCACCGGCCGGCAATTGCAGCACCTGTCGACCGACCGGATGGCCCGTGACGCCGAGGCGGTCGCTGATCTGCTGCGGCTGCTGGGCCCGTTGACGACTGAAGAAGTCGCCGCCCGCGCCGGCGGCGCCGATGTGGGCGGCTGGCTGGAAGGGCTGGTGGCCGCCAAACGCGCGCTGATTGTTTCGTTTGCCGGTCAAAGTTGGTGGGTTGCAATCGAAGACGTCGGCCGGCTGCGCGACGGCGTCGGAGTGGCCGTACCGGTCGGAGTGCCGGCCAGCTTCACCGAAGCGGTCAGCGATCCGCTCGGTGAGCTGTTGGGCCGGTACGCGCGCACCCATGCGCCGTTCACCACGGCCGACGTCGCCGGCCGCTTCGGCCTGGGACTGCGGGTAGCCGCCGATGTACTGGGCCGGCTGGCCGCCGACGGGCGGCTGGTCCGCGGCGAGTTCTCCGCCGAAGCCACCGGCGACCAGTGGTGCGACGCCGACGTGTTGCGGATCCTTCGCCGCAGATCGCTGGCGGCGCTTCGGGCCCAGGTCGAGCCGGTCAGCACCAGCGCCTACGCGCGCTTCCTGCCGGGCTGGCATCAGGTCGGCTCGGCTGGGCCTTCCAGCAACGCCGGCCTCGACGGTCTGGCCAGCGTCGTCGATCAGCTGGCCGGCGTCCCGCTGCCCGCCTCGGCGATCGAATCGCTTGTGCTGCCGCCGCGGGTACGCGACTACGCCCCCGCCATGCTCGACGAACTGCTGGCTTCCGGCGAGGTCGTTTGGTCCGGCGGCGGATCCATCTCGGCCGGCGATGGCTGGGTCGCATTCCACCCGGCCGACACGGCGCCGTTGACCCTGGGTGCCCCCGCCGCGATCGAGCTGACCGCCGCCCACCACGCGATCCTGGACGGCCTGGCCGGCGGTGGGGCCTTCTTCTTCCGGCAGCTGACGCAGACCGGCATCGGCGAGCAAGAGCTCAAAACCGCACTGTGGGAACTCATCTGGGCCGGTTCGGTCACCGGCGACACCTTCGCGCCGGTCCGCGCGATGCTCGGCGGCGGGCCGGGTAGCCGCAGGCGGTCCGCCCCGGCGCACCGACCGGGCCGCGGGGCACGCCCGCCCAGGCTGAGCCGCTACAGCGTCGCGCACGCCCAGTCCCGCGCCACCGACCCGACCGTGGCGGGCCGTTGGTCAGCACTGCCGACACCCGAGCCGGACTCGACGTTGCGAGCACACCACCAGGCTGAGCTACTGCTGAACCGCCATGGCGTGCTGACCAAAGGCGCGGTGGCAGCCGAGGCAGTCCCCGGCGGATTCGCGATGCTCTACAAGGTGTTGAGCACCTTCGAGGAGGCGGGCCGATGCCAGCGCGGCTATTTCGTCGAGTCGCTGGGCGGCGCCCAATTCGCGGTGGCGTCGACGGTGGACCGGCTGCGCGACTACCTCGACGGAATCGACCCGGAGCGACCGGAATACCGGGCGGTGGTGCTGGCTGCCGCCGACCCGGCCAACCCGTACGGCGCGGCACTGCCCTGGCCGTCCCGCGCACCGGAGGAAGACAGCGGGGCTCGGCCGGGTCGCAAAGCCGGAGCACTTGTCGTGCTGGTCGACGGCGAACTGGTGTGGTTCGTCGAGCGCGGCGGGCGCTCGCTGCTGAGCTTCCACGACGATCCCGAGGCCAACCGCGCCGCGGGCGCGGGGCTGGCGGAGCTGGTGACGACCAGGCGAGTCAGCTCGATTCTGGTTGAGCGGATCAACGGCGCCGCGGTACTGGGTCCCGACGTGTCGGCGGCGGCTGTGAGCGCGCTCGCCGACGCCGGGTTCGCCCGCACCCCACGCGGGCTGCGGCTGCGATAGCGCATGCCCGAAGGGGACACGGTCTTTCATACCGCGGCGACACTGCGGCAGGCGCTCGTCGGCCGCACACTGACCCGCTGCGATGTGCGGGTGCCGCGCTTTGCGACCGCAGACCTGGCCGGTCAGACGGTCGACGAGGTGTGCAGCCGTGGCAAGCACTTGTTCATCCGCGTGGGCCCTGCCAGCATCCACTCGCATCTCAAGATGGACGGCAGCTGGCGGGTGACTTCGCGGCCGGTGCGTAACAATCACCGAATCCGGATCATCTTAGAAGCCAACGATGTTCGCGCGGTCGGCATCGACCTGGGCGTGCTGGAGATCCTCGAGCGCGCCCGCGACGGGGACGCGGTCGCTCACCTGGGACCTGATCTGCTGGGCGACGATTGGGACCCGAACGTTGCCGCGGCGAACCTGACCGCACACCCCGATAGACCGATCGCCGAGGCGCTGCTGGACCAGCGGGTGCTGGCCGGGATCGGCAATGTCTACTGCAACGAATTATGTTTCGTCAGCGGACGCCTGCCGACCGCGCCGGTAAGCGCAGTCAGCGACTCACATCGCCTGGTCTCTCGCGCCCGCGAGATGTTGTGGGCCAACCGCTTTCGCTGGAACCGCTGCACCACCGGCGACACCCGAGCCGGCCGTCAGCTGTGGGTGTACGGGCGCGCCGGGCAGGAGTGCCGTCGCTGCGGCACTGCGATCGTCTTCGACGACAGCGGCGACCGGGTCACCTACTGGTGCCCGGCCTGCCAACGCTAAGACACCGCCACTTCCGTGCCGTCGACCACCGGCGCGAAATCGCTGCCGTGCGGCAGCCGCGAGGGCAGCAAGGCGCCCAGCGTCGTCGTGACGCTGTCGACAGTGATCGGAAGGCTGCCCAGCGTCTCCGTGCTGGTGTCGGTGTTGAGCAACGAGCTCAGCAAATCCGTCACAGAGCTGGTGGGGCTCAGGTTCGGGGTCAAGCAGGGTGCCATTGACGTTCTTGATGACATCAACCAGACCCGCGTAGCTGCCGAGACCCAACGCGTCGAACAAGTTCTGGATATCCGTGGTCCCAGTGGATTCACCCAGCGGATCGACTAGACATCGGTGCCCCAACTTCGCGCTTTTCGCGCCTGAATAGCCTGGAAGTTCTCAGCTATCGCGCGCAACTTATAGTGCTCTTTGTCACATGCCAAGTAGTTCTTACCCACGTTTCGAGTACCTGGATCGATGCCATTCCTGAGCGCATCCTGGGGTTTGCCGGAGACGACGACGGCCGTGAGCGGGTGACCTACTGGTGCCCCGGCTGCCAACATCAGACACCCTGCGCATGTCCGTTCGGTTAACGATCGCATGGGTGCCGCCGGTCTCCGCGCGGCATGCGATGATCGCTATGTCAGCGGCTTGACTTGCCGTCCACCAACACTCGCGCTTCAGCTCAGCGGAGAGGTTCGCCGAATGACGACCACCCAACTGTGCTCGCTCAAGCCTGTGCGGTCGCACTTGGCCGGGCTTGTGGTGCCCGTCGCAATGCTCAGCCTCGTCGTGGTCGCCGCCCCGACCGCGCGTGCCGACGCCGTCGATAGCAATTTTGTGAACGCACTGAATTCTCGTGGCATCACCTTCGCGTCCCCCCAGGCCGCGATCATCGCCGCCCACGAGGTGTGCGATGAACTTGACTCCGGTAGAGCCTCGAGCGACGTCGCTAACGACGTCATGCAGCAAAGCAGCTTGGACGGCTATCACGCCGGGTTCTTCGTCGGCGTCAGTATTGCTGCGTTCTGTCCGCGGCATGCCGGATCCTGACGGCGCCCGTAGACTGGGCTTACGACCCTTACGGAGAACCCACTGGTGATCAGAAAAGCATTGCTCGCCGCCGCGATCGCGTTCAGTGCAGCAGCAGGAATAGCAGCGCCGGCCAGCGCCGACCCTAGCCCGTTCGGCACCCTCGGATGTAGCTGTCAACCGCCGGCCACGGCCCCGGGCGGCCACGCCCCCGACATGAACCCGACGGACCAGGGTATCCAGAACGGCCTTGGCTTCCTGAACGGCAACTCGCCGCGCCCCGCCGACAACTAGGCTCTCGCCCGCAGACGCTCATCCCGCCGATGGGGGTGGACGGATCACCGTGCCCTTGAGTTCGGCACCGATCTCAACATCCTCGTACTTTTGTTGCTTGCGTTTGCGCCAACCGCTGCCTGCCGGCGAAATCGGCGGCGGCATCAACGGCGGCAGCATGGGCATCCCGGATTCACCCGCGCCAAGCGGCGTTGCCGCGGACGCGAGCTGAACCGGCGCTTGCGAACTCGGCAGCAGGTTCACCACGGAGGGCGGCGCGGTCAGTTTGCCGATCGACACTCCGACACCCGTCGCCGCCGACGTGGACGCTTGGCCCAGTCCGGCGGCACCCAACGCACCCGGGCCCAGCTGACCTAAACCACCCAACCCTCCGAGCGCACCCGCGGCTCCTCCCCCTCCGAGCCCGCCGCCCAGCGCCGACTCACCCTCGGAGACACCCTGGCCGATCTGGGCGTTCACACCCTGCAGGGCCTGGGCCGATTGGTTCTGAGCGAGATAGCTCAGCAGGTTGAGCGGAAAACCGGACGAGACGAACTGGTTGGCATACGTGTTCGCCAGTCCTATGTAGCCGCTATTCGGGTCGCCGGCAGGGGGCAAGGGTGTGGCGGGACTGGCCGCTGCGGTGGTGGGCCCCGAATTCGTCGCGGCGGCGGACACCGCTTTGCTCTGCGCGGTCTGCCCGGTCGGGTTGGTCGTTGCGGCCGGCGAGGTGAACTGCGGCAGCGTGGTGGCTTGCGACGAGGCCGCCTCATAACGATTCATCGCCGCGGAATTGTTCGCCCACATGCTTTGGTATTGAGCTTCGTTTTCGGCGATGGCTGGAAGATTCCTCCCAAATCCATTGGTAGCCAACAGTTCCACCAGCTGCATCCGGTTGGCGACGACCTCGGCCGTCGGAACCACCGCCGCGCGAGCCGCGTTGAATGCCGCGGCGGCGGCCATTGCCGAAGAGGCGGTCTGCTGAGCTTGCTGCGCGGTGGTTTGCAGCCAGGTCAGGTAGGGCTGGACAGCCTGGGCCATCGCCGCGGAAGACGGACCCTGCCAGATCTCAATGAGTGACGACAGCGTGGCCGCGTAGTTCTCGGCAGAGTCCTCTAAGTTGACGCCAAGTTGTTGCCACGCCCCGGAAGCCGCGACCAAGGATTCCGCACCGGGCCCCGAGTGGATCAGCGCAGAGGTGATCTCGGGAGGCAGCGTCGTGAACTCCATGACTCTAAACTTTGACCATCGCGGGAAAACTTTGGGAACTTTGCGTTGACTTTGTTGAAAAAAACCCCCGAACTTTCAACTTCAAAGGCACTGCGGTCATGAGATGCCATTCACCGCGGCCACCAATCGCGACTTGAACTCGTCCGGAATGGGCGAATATCCGTGGTCGGCGAGATCAGTCTGGCCAGGGCCGATCGCGGTCTGTAGGAACGCTTTCACGGCCGCACCGACCTGCGGATCCTGGTACTTGGAACACACAATCTCATAGGTTGCCAGCACGATCGGGTACGAATTGGGCTTATTTGGCCGATAGAACGAGATCATGTCGAGGGCGAGGTCGTTGCCGTTCCTCATGAACCAGGCGGAAGAAATGGTCTGTCCCACGGACTGTGCGCTTATCGCCACCGGATCCGGACTGGCCGTCGTGATGATCTTGGCGGTCTTCAGCTGCTGCCCTTGGGCAAACGACCATTCGACGTAGGTGATTGCCCCTTCGGTGCTTTTGACGGCCGCGGCGGCGCCGTCGTTGCCGCTGGCGCCCTCGCCAACACCGCCGTTGAACTTCTTGCCCGCGGGGAAACCCCACGTGCCGGCGGAAGCGGTATCGAGATACTTCTGGAAGTTGTCGGTGGTCCCGGACTCGTCGCTGCGGAACACGACCCGAATCGGCTCGTTAGGCAGTTTGACTCCTAGGTTCAGCAGCCCGATCGCAGCGTCGTTCCACATCGTGATCTGGCCGTTGAAGATCTGAGCCGCAACCGGACCGTTGAGGTTCAGCGAAGTCAGACCGTTGACGTTATAAGCGATGGCGATCGGCCCGAACACCACCGGCAGCTCCAACGCCTGCGAGCCGCACCGCTTGCTCGCCTGATCCTCCTCGCCCTTATTCAGGGTCGAATCCGAGCCGGCGAAATCTGTTTGGTTGCCGATGAATTCGCCGATTCCAGCGCCGGAGCCGTTGGGCGTGTAGTTCACCGACTGGCCGGGGCAGGCTTGTTCGTAAGCCTTGATAAACCGGCTCATCGCGTTTTCCTGGGCGGTGGAGCCGCTGGCCTTCAGGGTCTGCTTGCCGCCGCAGGCCACCTTCGCCGGCAACGTGGCCGACGTGGCGTTTCCTCCGGTTGCGTTGTTGTGACCACATGCCGACAAAACCAGCGCAACAGTAAAGAGGGTGCTCAGTGCGGCGCCAAAACTGTTGATTTTCAATCCAATTCCTTCAGGAACGATGTGACGATCGACGCCAGCGCGGCCGCATCTTGCCCAACAGCTGTCCTCCGAGCAGCCATGCAGGCATGGTAACAACACCTGTGCTGCGGCAATTGTGTCCGGTCGTCGCCGAATTTGCGATTTCAGCTGCAGTTTCCGTGTTGTTTACGGTCCTGATGTCAATGCGCGTGCGCGGCGAAGAACTGACCGATGGCGTCCGACGCGCCGAACGCGCGCGTGGTGGGCCCGATGATCGCCTTCGGCAGGTATTGAGGCCCGCCGGGCCAGGTGTGCCCCCCATCGTCAACCTGGTAGAACACCACGGCCGTGCCGGCAGCGCACGACGTGGACGCGAACCGGTGCACAACGGTTCCGTCTCCCGTGCTCGGCAGCGTTTCCGCGGCGGGTGTGCCCTGACACCCATCGGCGGTGCGCCATCGCTCGGCCATCGCCGGCGCCGACACGATGTCACTGGTGCCGCCGCGTCCGCGCATCGTCCCGCCGTCGAACGGGACGAGCGGATCGGCAGTGCCGTGCACCTCGAGAACTGCCACCGGGCGCGACGGATTGCAGGCAACCCCGTCGCCCAGCGTGCCGGCAACGGGCGCGATCGCAGCGAACACGTCGGCACGATCGCAACCCAACCGGTTGGCCATGAAGCCGCCGTTCGACATCCCGGTCGCGAAGACATGCCCGGGGCCGATGCCGTGCTCGTTCTGCAGCTTTCCCGCGAGGGCCACCAAGAAACCCACATCGTCGATGCCGCGACGGTCCGGCTCAGACGCCCCACGACCGTCCGCCCAGTTGTTGTCGATGCCATCGGGGTAGACGACGACGAAACCGTTCGCATCGGCGATGGCATCGAAATTCGTCAGTCGCTCCTGCTGGGACCCGTTGCTGCCCCCGCCGTGCAGATTCACCACCAGGCCGGCGGGACGGCCGGGCGGCACATGGATCAGGTAGGTCCGCGACAAACCACCGAACTCGAAGGTCGCCGACGGGTCGTTGGGCGCCGCCCAGGCACAGCGTGCACCACAGCCGGCGAGCACAACCGCGATCACAACCAGTGGCACACGTCGCCTGCGTGACATGGTCGTCAAGTTACTTTACTATCTTGCGGATGTCGACAGCCGGCGCTAACCGACCGCGGCGTGATTCCACGGTGCCGCCGGTCGGCGCCGACGTTGACGTCTATGGCCTTCCGCTGACCGCTCTCGTCGCTCGCCTGACTCGTCTGCTGTTTCAGGAGCTGGCGGCGGCCTACGCGGACGAGGCCGTCCCTGCCCAACCGCTGGACGCGTCGCTGCTGATCCTGCTCGCGCAGGCAAGCGCGCGACCGACCGCACTTGCAGTGCGGCTCAATATCTCCAAGCAGGCCCTGAACTTTGTGCTCGCCAGACTGCAACGCGACGGACTCGTAATTCGCGAAGATGATCCAGATGACCGGCGCGCCAAGCAAATTCGCCTGACTACCGCGGGCCGAGACGCGGCCGACCGCACCCGAACAGTGCTGACGCGGGTAGAGCGGCGCTGGCGTTCGATTGTCGGCGAAGACTGGCCACACCTGCGAGCGGGGCTCGCCGACATCGCCCAATCCCGGCCCGACTGAGAAACTCTCAGTTAGCTGGCGTCAAGTAACACTTCCGACACGGCTTGCTGCTGAGTGCGCGTGAACATGCCTCGGCACGTACGGTGGGAATAGAAATTGCCGATTCACGGTTGGTCATCGCTGACTGGCCTGTGACCCCGATCACGACACGGGAGGGTCTTCGTGTTAGTCACGGAGGAATACACCGGCGACGTCGCGGGAGTACGACGAACGACGTCGCCGGCTTATTGAAGGGCACCAGCGTGCTTACACTGCAGAACCGCGTGAGCCTGAACAATCTGACGACCATCCGCTCGCTCAGGGCCGGTACCCTGACGGCGCGCGCCTTGGGAACACTGCGTGCCGCCGTTGCGGGCGTGACACTCAACCGCGCCGTGGCACCTATTTTGAATGCCGGCCACGCGCCGGGTGGATCGCCGGAACTGGCGAAGTTCGTCCAGAACGAGCTGCCGCTCATGCGTCGCGGCGCCGAGCGCTGCTAGCGACTGGAATCCAGCCGTCGCGCACTGACGAATCGGCGCCGGGCTCCGGTCAGCGGGTCGTCGAACTCGACGCGTTGCGCCAGCAATTGCAGCGGCGCGGAAAAGTCATCGTCGGCTACGTCAACCACGTTGGGGTACAACGGGTCTCCGTCGATCGCTACTCCGAGCGAAGCCATCTGCACTCGCAGCTGATGGGTGCGCCCGGTGCGCGGTGTCAGCCGGTACAGCCCGTCGGGCGAAAGTAACTCCACCAGCGTCTCGGCGTTGGGCCTGCCCGGTTCTTCGACGGCTTGTAGGTGGCCGCGGCGCTTGATAATCCGACTGCGCACCACACGTGGCAACGCGACTTCTGGGTTGACCCGCGCCCTCGCCAGATATGTCTTATGCACCGCAGCTCGGGCGAACAGGGTCTGGTAGGCGCCACGCACCTCGCGGCGGGTGGTGAACAACAGCACCCCAGCGGTCAACCGGTCCAGCCGGTGAGCCGGGCTCAGCTCGGGTAAATCCAGTTCCCGTCGCAACCGCACCAGCGCGGTCTGGGCTACGTGGCGGCCGCGCGGCATGGTGGCCAAAAAGTGTGGCTTGTCGACGACCACGATGTCGTCGTCCCGATACAGCACGGGGATGTCGAACGGCACCGGCACCTCGTCTCGCAGGTCGCGGTAGAGGTAGACGCTGGCGCCCGCCTGCAGCACGGTGGCGGGATCGAGTACCCTACCGTGCTGATCGACGACCTCACCGGCGATCGCCTTGGCGGCGACGTCCGGCCCGAACCGAGTCAGCAACTCATCGCCCAGCGCTCCACCGCGCACCCGCAGTCGCGCCGGCCCTAATCCGTCGCGTGGCGGGAGCGGCGTGGGCTTCACGTCAAGGGCACCGGCTCAAGAAGCTCCGCGCGGGCCTCGGGAGCGCTGGCCCGCAGCGCATCCGCCGACGCGTCGTCGGGCTGAGCCTGCGACAGCACCTCGGCCTCCACCCGCGCCGTGTAGGTCTCGACCTCACAGTCGACGTCGGCGGCGGTCCAGCCCAATACCGGCGCGACGATCTGGGCCACCTCACGGGCGCAGTCGACACCGCGGTGTGAGTACTCGATCGAGATCCGCATCCGGCGAGACAGGATGTCCTCCAGATGCAAGGCCCCCTCGGCGACAGCGGCGTACGCCGCTTCCACCCTCAAATATCCCGGCGCCGCAGCGATCGGGTTAAGCAGGTCGCGGCGGTCGGCGGCCACCGCCAGCACCTCGTTGATCAGGGATCCGTAGCGGTCCAGCAGATGACGCACCCGGTACGGGTGCAGGCCCTCCAAGGCACCGACATGCTCGGTCTGGTTGATCAATGCGAAGTAGCCGTCGGCGCCGAGCAGGGGCACTTTCTCGGTGATCGACGGCGCCACTCGGGCCGGAACATATTGTGCCGCAGCGTCGATCGCGTCGGCGGCCATCACCCGGTAGGTGGTGTACTTGCCGCCCGCGATGGCAACCAGACCGGGGGCCGGCACGGCCACCGCATGCTCCCGCGACAGCTTGGAAGTCTCCTCGCTCTCGCCGGCCAGCAATGGCCGCAACCCGGCATACACCCCGTCGATGTCGGAGTGGGTCAACGGGGTCGCGAGCACGGTGTTGACGGTGCCGAGGATGTAGTCGATGTCGGCCTTGGTAGCCGCCGGATGCGCCAGGTCCAATCCCCAGTCGGTGTCGGTGGTGCCGATGATCCAGTGGTTGCCCCACGGGATGACGAACATCACCGACTTCTCGGTGCGCAGGATGATCGCTACGTCGCTGACGATGCGATCCCGCGGCACGACGATGTGCACACCCTTCGAGGCGCGCACCTGAAACCGCCCGCGCTGCTTGGACAATGCCTGGATCTCGTCGGTCCAGACCCCGGTCGCGTTGACGACGACGTGCCCGCGAACTTCGGTGACGGCGCCGTCCTCCGAGTCGCGCACCCGCACGCCGGTGACCCGGTCTCCTTCGCGCAGCAACGAAACCACCTGCGTGGACGATCGCACCACCGCGCCGTAATGCGCGGCGGTCCGCACGACGGTCATGGTGTGCCGGGCATCGTCGACGACGGTGTCGTAGTAGCGGATGCCGCCTACCAGCGCGCTGCGTTTCAGCCCCGGGCACAGCCGCAACGCACCGGCGCGGGTCATATGCTTTTGTCCCGGAACGGATTTGGCGCCGCCGAGTTCGTCGTACAGGAAGATACCGGCGGCGACGTACGGGCGTTCCCACCACCGCTTGGTCAGCGGGTACAAAAACGGCAACGGCTTGACGAGGTGCGGCGCCAGGGTGGTCAACGACAACTCGCGCTCGAAGAGCGCCTCGCGCACCAGTCCGAATTCCAGTTGCTCCAAGTAGCGCAGCCCGCCGTGAAACATCTTCGAGGACCGGCTCGACGTGCCGGACGCGAAGTCGCGTGCCTCGACCAGCGCCACTTTCAGCCCACGGGTAGCGGCATCCAGCGCGGATCCCGAACCCACCACACCGCCACCGATGACCACGACGTCGAATTGTTCGCTGCCGAGTCGCTGCCACGCCGAGGTGCGCTGCCCGGGTCCCAAAAAGGAACCCGGCCGGGTCTGCTCGCCACCCGGTACGAAAATCGGGTCGCTCACGGCACAGGTCTCCCGTCGGTTACTCGTCAGTAGGGCACTGGCTCCTAAGGCTACCCAACCTGCTCAGTTCAGGTCGTCGTGCGCCATCAGCCGCCGCGCTGCCTCGGTGATCGAACCGGACAGCGACGGGTACACCGATAACGTCTCGGCCAGCTGATTCACCGTGATCCGGTTCTGCACGGCCATTGCGATCGGCAGGATCAACTCGGACGCGATCGGCGCCACCACCACGCCGCCGATGACCACACCGGTGGACTGCCGACAGAACAGTTTGACGAACCCTTGGCGTAGTCCAGACATCTTGGCCCGCGCATTGGTGTGCAACGGCAGTTTTATCGTCCGGGCCAACACCGATCCGTTGTCGATGGCCGATTGCGGAATACCGACCGCGGCGATCTCGGGCCGGGTGAACACCGCGGCGGCCACCGTGCGCAACCGGATCGGGCTGACGGCCTCCCCCAACGCGTGCCACATGGCGATCCGGCCTTGCATGGCGGCGACGGACGCCAGCAGCAGCAGGCCGGTGCAATCGCCGGCGGCGTAGATGCCCGGCACCGACGTCCGCGATACCCGGTCGACGGTCAGGTAGTTGCCCCGCCCCAGCTCGATGCCCACTCGCTCCAAACCCAGGCCGCTGGTGTTTGGCACCGAACCGATCGTCATCAGCGCATGGCTGCCCTCCACGGTGCGACCATCGGTCAACTTGACCAGCACTCCGGAGTCGGTGCGGGTGACCGACTCCGCGCGGGCGTTCTTGACCAGCTTGACGCCGCGTTCGGCGAACGACTCCTCCAGCACCGCAGCGGCGTCGGCGTCCTCGTAAGGCAGCACCCGGTCGCGACTTGCCACCACCGTGACATCAACGCCCAATTCGGTGTAGGCGTTGACGAATTCGGCGCCGGTGACACCGGAACCGACCACGATCAGGTGATCCGGCAGCGTGTCCAGATCGTAGAGCTGGCGCCAGGTCAGAATGCGTTCGCCGTCCGGCTGCGCCGACGGCAACTCCCGGGGGCTGGCGCCGGTGGCGATCAGGACGACGTCGGCGTCGTAGGTGCTGGTGGTGCCGTCGGCGGCGGTCACCTCGACGCGGTGGGTTGCCAGGCCGGGGGTCTCGTCAATCAGCTCACCTCGGCCGGCGACGACGTTGACACCCGCATCGACCAGTTCGGAACAGATGTCGGCGGACTGCGCGGTGGCCAGCGTCTTGACCCGCTGGTTGATCTCCGGCAACGAGATTTTGGCGTCGTCGATGTCGATGTCGAAGCCCAGCCGAGGCGCCCGCCGCAATTCGGTGCGCACGCCGGTGGAGGCGATGAACGTTTTCGACGGCACACAGTCGAACAGCACGGCCGCACCGCCGAGGCCGTCCGAGTCGATCACGGTGACCTCGGCATCGCGTGCCGCCGCGACGAGCGCCGCCTCGTAACCAGCCGGTCCTCCGCCGAGGATCACGATGCGGGTCGCCACGGGTCTAACCTAGCCAACTCGCCGGATCACCGCCGCTCTGGCGGCAGGCGTTTAAGCTTTCTCCGTGCCGCTCTACGCTGCCTACGGGTCGAACATGCATCCCGAGCAGATGCAGCAGCGCGCACCCCACTCACCGATGGCCGGAACCGGCTGGTTGCACGGCTGGCGGCTGACGTTCGGTGGCGAGGACATCGGCTGGGAGGGTGCGCTGGCCACCGTTGTCGAGGATCCGGGCTCGAAGGTGTTCGTCGTCCTCTACGACATGACGCCGGCCGACGAGGCAAACCTCGATCGGTGGGAGGGGTCCGAGCTCGGCATCCACAAAAAGATTCGGTGTCGGGTGGAACGCCTGTCGTCCGACACGACCACCGATCCAGTGCTGGCGTGGCTATATGTAGTGGACGCGTGGGAGGGTGGCCTGCCGTCGGCACGTTACATCGGCGTGATGGCCGATGCCGCCGAAATCGCCGGCGCGCCAGACGAATACGTGCACAAACTGCGCACTCGTCCGGCACGCAACATCGGCCCGGGTCACAGCGAATAACTACTTTCGGCGAGCGTGCGTGTTTGTGCGTCGACACGCCGTCGATGACGGCACTTTGCGCACCTTCGCCCGAGATTAAGCGGTCTGAGCACGCTCCAACCGCATCTCGATGCGGCGAACGAGCTGCCTGGGCCAGCGTCTGACGTCCTCGGCGACAATGGGGATCACAACCCATCCCAAATCTCCCAGCGCAGCTGATCGTCGCCGATCCCGCAAGAACGCATCGGGACCGCTGTGCCACACGCCCCCGTCATACTCGGCTGCCAGGCGATATTCGGGCCAAGCGAAATCGAGCCGCCAGGTCTGACCGTTCGCGTCGATGACCTCGTGCTGCAGCACCGGCCTCGGCAGCCCACCGTCGATCATGATCAGACGGGCCTCGCTTTCCATCGGCGACTCCGCTTCCGGCGCAGCCAGCGGAAGCAACTCCCGGACACATACGATGCCTCGTCGGCCGGCCTGTCGCTGAGCCGCTTCCGACAAGTCGGCACGGCTGCAGGTGCGACTACGCAGGGCGGCGTCCAGAGTCGCCAAGGCGCGCGGTCGGCGCAGTTCGCGCGCAACCTCAATCGCGGTCCAGGCGGGGGCGGTCGCGGGCCGGCCCGCCACTGAGGTCAACGGCGCTCCATCACGCCGATGCACGACCAGTCCGTCGGTGGATCGCAATTGGCCTCGGCTGGGATTAAGGACATGTAAGTCGAGAGTTTCCTCGATGTCGAACCCGTACGCAGCGGCGGCGGTGCCCAGGCACACGGCGACAGTTGTGCCGGTTGCAAGGTCGAGACCGTTTAGTCGCGATCGGTAGTCCGCGCCGCCCCGGCCGTATATGCCATACCAGATTTTCTGCAGCCCACCGGTTTTCAGCTGCGCTTCCAGGGAGCGTCGGGTTAAGAACGCCAACGCCTGGGCAGAGGAAACAACTCCGCCTTGCTTATCGAGTAGCCGACTCAGCCCGTCGTTCACCTCTCGGATCGTCGGCGCATTGGCCGCTTCGCGTGCTCACATCTGCGCTTGCCGCAGTCCGGTTGTGGACAAAAGCACGCCTGTGCAAATCCCGCTTGCCCGCCAAGCGTGCACAGTTGTACGGCGTTTGCGGTGTGTCGACGTCCAAACACGCACGCTCGCGCTATGCGGAACCGGCGGACTGCTCGACGATGTTGGCCATCAGCCGCACCCCGATCGCCAGCGCGCGCTCGTCGAGGTCGAACGTCGGCTGATGCAGGTCCAGCTGCGGACCGTGGCCCGACCAGACGCCCAGTCGCGCCATCGCGCCGGGTACTTCCTCCAGATACCAGGAGAAGTCCTCGCCGCCGCCGGACTGCCGGGTATCGGTCAGCGCATCCGGGCCAACCGCCTCGATGGCGTGAGTAATGATGCGCGTCGAGACTTCCTCGTTAACCACCGGCGGGACGCCGCGGCTGTACTGCAGGGTGTGCTTGATATCGAGCGGCGACAGCAGCGCGGTCACCGCCTGACGCACGATGTCTTCCAGGCCCAGCCAGGTGTCCCGGCTGGCCGTGCGGATGGTGCCCGCCAGCACCCCGCTCTGCGGGATCGCGTTGGCGACCACCCCCGCATTGACGGCGCCCCACACCATCACCGTGTTGTTGCGCGGGTCGATGCGGCGCGACAGCACACCGGGCAGCCCGGTGATCAGCGTGCCCAGCCCGTAGACCAGGTCGGCGGTCAGGTGTGGGCGCGAGGTGTGTCCGCCCGGCGAATACAGGGTGATCTCAATCATGTCGGCCGCCGACGTGATCGGTCCCGCTTTCACCGCGATCTTGCCCACCTCCAGCCGGGGATCGCAGTGTAGGGCGAAGATGCGGCTGACCCCGGACAGCGCGCCGGAGGCGATTGCGTCAATCGCTCCGCCGGGCATCAGCTCCTCGGCGGGCTGGAAGAGCAGCCGCAGCCCGATCGGCAGTTCCGGCACCCCCGCCAACGCCAGCGCGGTGCCCAGCAGGATCGCGGTGTGCGCGTCGTGGCCGCAGGCATGTGCGGCGTTGGGCATCGTCGATTCATACGGCGCACCGGTCCGCTCGGCCATCGGCAACGCGTCCATGTCGGCCCGCAGCGCGATCCGGGGCTCGTGTTCGGGACCGAAATCGCAGGTCAGCCCCGTCCCGCCGGGCAACACCTTCGGGTTGAGCCCCGCGTCGGCCAACCGTTCGGCGACGAACTGTGTGGTGGCGTATTCCTGGCGGCCCAACTCCGGGTAACGGTGGATGTGCCGCCGCCAGGCGACCAAGTCGTCGAAGTGTTCCGCCAGCCACGATTCGGCGATATCCGAGAGGCTCATGATGCCGCCCGCTGGTCACGGGCCGCCAGCACCCGGTCACGTTCATCCGATGACTCCGCGAGGCGAACGATACTGCGCGCCAACATGATTGCCCCGTCGACAACCGCCTGGTCGGCGCTGGGACCGACGGCTGCCGCGGTGAACTCGGGCTGGTGCAACGACGCACCACCGGCATCGACGGCGACCATCGGATGGATGCCCGGCAGACGTTGGGTGACGTTGCCCATGTCGGTGCTGCCCAGCGGCAGCGCCGCCTCGAGTTCCGCATCGACGGGCGTGCGCCCGAGCCGCGTCATCTCGTCGCGCACGGCACCGGCCAGCCACGGGTCGGGTTTGAGCGCGTCGTACATCGGCTCGGTCTGCTCGACGCTGTACTCGCAGCAGGTGGCCACCGCGCCGGCCAAGAAACAGTCACCCACTTTGCCTTGCAGGTCGGCGAGCGACCACGCCTCGGTCGCCCGCATCGTGTACTGCATTTCGGTCCGGCTCGGAATGACATTAGCGACCTGGCCGCCCTGGGTGAGGATGCCGTGCACCTGCTGCCCGGGCGCCAGTTGTTGGCGCAGCAGCCCGATGGCCACCTGCGCCACCGTGGCCGCGTCGGCGGCGTTGATACCCAGGAATGGCGTAGCCGACGCATGTGCTTCGCGCCCGTAGTACTGCACCCGGACCGCTGCGAGGGTCAACGAGCGCGCGGCGGCGATATCGATCGGCCCGGGATGCATCATCACCGCCGCCGCCAGGTCGTCGAAGACTCCGGCGTTGAGCAGCAACACTTTTCCACCGCCGAATTCCTCGGCCGGTGTGCCCAGCAGCGCAACCGTCAGGCCCAGTTCGTCGGCGACATCGGCCAGCGCCAGCGCCGCGCCCACCGCCGATGCGGCAATGATGTTGTGACCGCAAGCGTGACCGATTTCGGGCAGCGCGTCGTACTCGGCGCACACACCGACGGTCAGCGGGCCGCTGCCGAAGTCGGCGCGGAAGGCGGTGTCCAATCCACCGGCTGCCGCGGTGATCTCGAAACCTCGCTCAGCGACCAGCGCTTGCGCCTTAGCGCAACTGCGATACTCGGCGAACGCCAACTCCGGTTCGGCGTGGATCGCGTGGGACAGCTCGACCAAGTCCATGCCGCGGCGCCGTACCGCGTCCTCGACGCGATCCAACACCGTGTTTGGGGCCATCCTCGCAGTATCTCATTTCAGGACCACCGGCGATCACGACGACTAGTTCTCTCAAATTTCGCACGGCGTCCCAATGGAGGCCTCGGCGCGAAGCCATGCCTGCGACGGAAGAAATCGCGCGTCATCCCAGCTGGCGGATCGCACCCGTACACGTCCGCGCCAATTTTTCATCATGGCGACGTGAACGGGCCAGCGGATGAAACGACGCAGATCCGCGTGACTATCCCAGATCGACAGCGATCCGCCGCGTAACTCAACCTGCTTGCCCCACAGCCAAAGCCCGACCGCGCCACGCATGATCGGCCAGCTCTCCGCCAGCTTCATGCCCAATGCGGCGATCTGTTGCCAGTCCTCTTCCGAGTCTGCATGAAAATCAGTGAAACTCACCACAACTGGGGATTGGGTCCCATCGGACGGGCCGGGCAACCAGTCAGTGCGCAGGATGCCGCTCCCGGGCGTGATTGGCGGCTGCCCAGTCCAGCTCGACGCTGTCATGCGGCTGCGGGTGGGTTCCACTGCGGCGACCGGCCGAGATACGCGACGATGCGATCGAGGTCGTTGGTGGGCTCCGTCGATGGGATCGCCGGGCCGAACACGGCACTGTCGCCAGCGCGAAAGCTTCCGTCGGGCACCGCGAACGCCAGCGGCAATGCGGCTGCCACCACGGCGGCCGCAAGCTCGAAAGGTTGGTCCATCGTGCGCGCCACATCCCAGCCGTGCACGACGTAGTCCACATAGTGAAAACCGATCGCCAGTGCACCCGGGAAGGTCGCGCCCGCGCCAAACTCCGGCAACGCGAAGGCCGCGTCGAGCACATCGGCACCGGCGAACGCGTCAATCACCGCCGTGGCGGCCGCAGCGTAAGAGCCGGCCGGGTCGGCTGTCACAGCGCCGGCGACGGTGTCGGGTTGCCATATCGCCGGGTCGGCGCCGTGGCCTCGTGCGGCGGCGGCGAAGCCGTAATGCTGGACCGTCATGTGAGTGAGCAGGTCGGCGAGATTCCAGCCAACACACGGCGTGACCTTCGATAGGTCCTGGGCGGTGACGGCCGAGACCACGTCAACAGAGGCCAGTACGGCACTCCGATGGAGAGGCCGAAGATCCTGATTAATATTCATACGCATATCATGTGTGTATGCATATCGTATGTCAACCTCTATCATCCAGCTGTGGTGCGAAAGGCGACGCGTACAGATCTCGCGGCGATGCTGGCGCAACTGGCTCGTCAAACCGTGGCTGCCGAGGAGCCGGTGCTGGCGGCGCACGGCCTGTCGATGTGGGGCTACATCGTTCTGAACGCGCTGGATCGTTCGCCGATCCGGACCCAAGCGGCACTCGCCGAGGCGATCGGCGCCGACAAAACACGGATCATCCCCACACTGGACGAGTTGCAGGCGCACGGTTACATCGAACGGATCCCCGACCCCGACGACCGCCGCGCACGCCTGCTCGAGATCACGCCGTCGGGCCGTTCGATCAAAGATGAAGTGCAGGTGGCCATCCAACGTGGCGAGGAGCATTGGCTAGGGCAACTGTCAGCCAACGACCGAGAGGTCTTTCTGCGTGCGCTGCGTCAGCTCACCGCCGATTAGGCTGCCGACTGTGACTGACGGTCGGGCCGACCCCACCACGCTCGCGCGGCGGGCCGCGCAATTCATCGCCGAGGGCACCGGGATCGCCGAACACGATGTGGCGATCGTTCTGGGGTCGGGGTGGGCTCCGGCCGTCGCGGCACTGGGCTCGGCGACCGCGGTGCTGCCGATGGCCGAACTGCCCGGCTTCCTCCCCCCGACCGCGGTCGGCCACCCCGGTCAGTTGTTGTCGGTGGGTATCGGTGCGCACCGGGTGCTGGTGCTGGCCGGTCGCATCCATCCGTACGAAGGTCACGACCTACAGCACGTCGTGCATCCGGTGCGCGCGGCGTGTGCCGCCGGCGCGCGCGTCCTGGTGATCACCAACGCGACCGGCGCGGTGTGTGAAGACTTTGAGGTGGGCCAGCCGGTCCTGATCAGCGACCATCTGAACCTGACCGGACGGTCTCCGCTGGTCGGGGCCCAGTTCGTCGACATGGTCGATGCGTACGCGCCGCGACTGCGGGTGCTGGCCCGGTCGATCGACCCGGCGCTGCCCGAAGGCGTGTATGCCGGGCTGCCCGGGCCGCATTATGAGACGCCCGCCGAGATCCGGATGTTGCGAACATTGGGCGCCGATCTGGTGGGGATGTCCACCGTGCACGAGACGATCGCCGCGCGGGCGGCCGGCGCCGAGGTGCTGGGAGTGTCATTGGTGACCAACATGGCGGCCGGGATCACCGGTGAGCCGCTCAGTCACGCCGAAGTGCTCGCCGCCGGCGCGGCGTCGGCGACCCGGATGGGCGCCTTGCTGGCCGACGTGGTTGCCCGGCTGTAGCGGAGTGGCGCCTTGACTCCGGAGGATTGGATCGCCCACGACCCCGACCCGGTGACGGCCGCCGAACTCGCCCGGTGCGATCGCGCCGAATTGGTCGCACGGTTCGCCCGGCCGCTGACGTTCGGCACCGCGGGATTGCGCGGCCCGGTCCGGGGCGGCCCGGACGCGATGAACCTCGCCGTGGTGTTGCGTGCCACCTGGGCGGTGGCGAAGGTACTCGGCGACCGCGGCCTTGGCCGGTCGACGGTGATTGTCGGGCGCGACGCCCGGCACGGCTCAGCGGCATTCGCCACGGCAGCAGCCGAAGTGTTTGCCGCTGAGGGCTTTTCGGTGATATCACTTCCGCATCCGGTGCCCACACCTGTGCTGGCATTTGCGACCCGGTATACCGGCGCGGCGGCGGGCATCCAAATCACCGCCTCACACAATCCGCCCGCCGACAACGGCTACAAGGTGTATCTCGACGGGGGAATTCAGATCATCTCCCCCACCGACCGCGACATCGAAACCGCAATGGCCACAGCCCCGTTCGCCGACGAGATCGCCAGGGCGCGCGTCGAACCCGCTGACACGGGTCTGGTCGAAAAGTACATCGCGCGGGCCGCGCGGGTGCGCCGGACGTCGGGCCCGGTGCGGGTGGCGCTGACGGCCCTGCACGGGGTGGGTGGCGACGTGGCCGTCGAGACGCTGCGGCGCGCCGGCTTCGCCGAGGTGTATACCGTCGCCAGCCAGTTTCAGCCCGACCCCGACTTCCCGACCGTCGCCTTCCCCAATCCTGAGGAACCCGGTGCGACCGACGCGCTATTGGCGCTGGCCGACGACGTCGGCGCCGAGATCGCGATCGCGCTCGATCCCGACGCCGACCGCTGTGCCGTCGGGATACCGACACCGACGGGTTGGCGGATGCTCTCAGGCGACGAGACCGGTTGGCTACTGGGCGATTTCATCTTGTCCCGAACCGATCCGGGCGAACTCGCCACCAGCGTGGTGGCCAGCACCGTGGTGTCCTCGCGGATGCTATCGGCGATCGCCGCGCACTGGGGCGCACGCCACGTGGAGACCCTGACCGGATTCAAATGGCTGGCCCGCGCCGACGCCGGCATCCCCGGCGGCACGTTGATCTACGCCTACGAGGAAGCGATCGGGCACTGCGTCGACCCGGCCGCGGTGCGGGACAAGGACGGCATCAGCGCCGCCGTGCTCGCCTGCGACCTGGTGGCGTCGCTCAAGCGCTCACACCGCTCGGTGCTCGACGCGCTGGGCGACCTTGCCCGCCGGTACGGGGTACACGTCGGGGCGGCCGTATCACGGGCGGTGGCCGACGCGGATGAAGCCGCCGCGCTGATGCATCGGTTACGCGCTTCGCCGCCCAGCCGCCTGGCCGGATTCGCTTCGACTACAACGGATCTCATGCCCCGGACTGATGCGCTCACCTTCACTGGCGGCGACGCAGACACGTCGGCGCGAGTCGTCGTGCGGCCATCAGGGACCGAACCGAAGGTCAAGTTCTATATCGAAGTTCGCTCCGGCACCCGTCAGCGTGCGATTGAACTGTGCGACGGAATCGCATCTTCAGTGCGGGACTGGTGACTAGCGTGGTCCGAATTGGCGGTCGCCGGCGTCGCCGAGGCCCGGGACGATGTAGGAGACGTCATTGAGGCCGTCATCGATGGCCGCGGTGAACACTCGCACTCCTGCGCCTGTTTTCTCAAGCGCTGCAATGCCTTCCGGAGCCACCACGACACACAGCACGGTGATGTCGTCGGCGCGCCGGTGGTGCAGCAGCCCGATGGTGTGGATCATCGAACCGCCGGTGGCCAGCATCGGGTCCAGCACCATCACCGGTTGCCCACGTAGGTCGTCGGGTAGTGACTCCAGATAGGGCATGGGTTCCGCCGTTTCCTCGTTGCGGGCAACGCCGACGAACCCGACCCGCGCCTCGGGGATCAGTACGTGCGCCTGGTCGACCATGCCCAGCCCGGCCCGCAGCACCGGCACCAGCAGCGGTGGTTTGGCCAGCCGAGTACCGACCGTCTCGGCCAACGGTGTGCGGACGGTGAAGGTCGCGCGCGGAGCGTCACGGGTGGCCTCGTAAACCAGCATCATGGTCAGATCGCGCAACGCGACGCGAAATGCCCCATTGTCGCTGCGCTCGTCGCGCAGTGTGGTCAGCCGGGCGGCGGCCAGCGGGTGGTTGACGACGTGGACTTCCACGAGGCATGACCCTACGCCCGCCGACGAGGCGACCGGTGATATCACATGTGCATCGTTTTCGAGAAAAGGTGCATACCCGAGTCCCGTTGCAGCAGTGGCTGATGTGACTGCAAGCGTCCGCGCTTTACGCGCCGAAGAAGTTGAAGATGTCGAAACCGTAGCCGACGAGGTCGATCAGCGGCTGCCCGGAGATCAGCGGCTCCCCGCTGAAAATGGCGTCCGGGCCCAGCGACGGAATGCTCGCCGTCGCATCGGTCCAGGCGGTGAGCAGCGATGCGTCCAGCGCGTTGGTGGCGTCATAGCCGGACAGCATTGAGTCGACGACCGATTGCGACAATGGCGCCTGCCCGGCATCGGCCAGCAGGTCGTCGATCGGACCGACGAACGACTGCACCCCGGCGTACTCCATGCCGGCCAGCATCTGCAGCGGATCCATCGCGGGGATGAAACCGGCGCCGCCGGACGCGACCAGCTGGCCGGTCGCATCGACCGTCCAGGGGCCAGCCACACCAATGGGGTCGACACCGTTGACTTCGATGCCGGCGCCCGGGTCGCCCGGGTTGCCGTAGGCCCAGTCGTCGGACAGGATCGCGGACGGGGCGAAGAAGTCATAGAAAAACTGCCCGGCGGGCCCGCCGTCGTACATGAACGCCAGGGTAGGCAGCGGCGCGGGAATCGCATAGAAGTTGTCGTTACCGATGGATCCGAGACTGACGATGTTGGTGGTATCCAGGTTTACGCCGGGGGTCGGGTCCGGGTAATAAGGGTGAACTGTCTCGATGCCGATCAGCGCGTTGAGGTCGGCGAAGAGGTTGCTGGGGTCCTCGGGGAAGTCGGCCCAGCCGTCGTATTCGCCGGTGTAGATGTCCGTCGCAATCCCGGTGGTCGGGGTCGTTGCCAAGCCCAGCGGGACGTCGACGAACGGAACCTGTTGGGGCTCAGGGCTGAAGCTGAAGTTGCTCACGCCGTCCGGGAATTGGAAGCGGTCCAGGATGCCGCCGATCGGACTTTGCGGGTCGCCGAGCAGCGTGACATTCAAGTCGCTGAGGTTGACGCCGGCCGGCGTGTTGTTGAGGAGGTCGTTCATCTCGATGGTGGCGACGTCGGCGCTCTGCGAGTAGCCGAGCACGGCGACGTCGTTTCCGCCCTGCAGCGCCGGGACGATCACGCTGTTGAGGTCGGCCGCGCCCTGGTTAAACGAGTCGCCCAAACCCAAAGCAGGCTCACTGGGATTGCACACGAACGGGCAAGCCTGCTCCGGGGTGGTCAGCGGGTCGAAGGTGAAGGCGCTGTCGTGACCGAGGTACAGCGATTCGACGCTGTTGAGGTAACCGCTGTCAGGGCTCGGGTTGTCGGTGCCGCCCATGATCCAACCCTCATCGGCGAGCAGCCTGGCTTCGGCGATGAGCGCTTTCACCTCAGACGGGAAGGCCCCCAGTCCTATCGACATCGCAGCCGTGACAGCGGCGCAGCCGATCACCAATGACCGCAACCTCGTTTTTGACATCCCGGCCTCCCGCTAACTGGCAAACATCATGCGCTGTCCGCGCATCCGCTATCACCCAATTCGCAAATTTGCCCGTCGCACTTCCCAACTCGACACGCGCGTACGCGTGGACCAATGAGCGCAAGCAAGACCCATATACTCCGGCCATGCGGGGCCGACCTTGGCGGAATGGCAAACGAAATCGGGCAGTCAGCCTGTTCGGCGTCCTGGCAATTTCGACGGTGCTGATGTCGTGGCCGTCTGCTCATCGAGGCTATGAACCCGGTCCGGTGGAATTCAAAGCGGCCGCAGTCCCCACCCCCGCGCACATCGTCGTCGTGGTGGAAGAAAATCGATCGCAAACCAACATCATCGGGAACAAGTCGGCGCCCTATATCAACCAGCTCGCGGCCGGAGGCGCGATGATGGCGCAGTCGTTCGCCGAAGCACACCCCAGCGAACCCAACTATTACGCGTTATTCGCCGGCAACACCCTCGTCAAGGACAACGTCTGCCCGGTCAACGCTGGCAACACGCCAAACCTCGGCTCGCAATTGCTCGCCGGCGGTTACACGTTCGTGGGCTACGCCGAAAGCCTGCCCGCACCAGGTTCGGCGGAATGCAAGGCCGGTAAATATGCGCGCAAGCACGTGCCCTGGGTCAGCTTCAGCAATATCCCGGCCTCCTACTCACTTCCGTTTTCGGCGTTTCCGCAGAATTACGCCAGCCTGCCGACGGTCGCGTTCGTCATCCCGAACCTCGACAATGACATGCACGACGGGTCAATCGCTGCGGGCGACACCTGGCTGTATCAGAACTTGTCGCAGTACGCCCAATGGGCGAAAGCCAACAACAGCCTGCTGATCCTGACCTGGGACGAGGACGACAACACGTCGCGAAATCAGATTCCTACGGTGATCTACGGAGCGAACGTCCGACCCGGCAGCTACAACGAGCCGATCAGCCACTACAACGTGTTGTCCACGCTGGAGCAGATGTACGGGCTGCCGAAGCTCGGTTACGCAACCAGAGCACCGGCCATCACCGACATTTGGGGCGCCTAACCGCGGCCTAGCATCCGGCGGCCGCGCGGCTCGTCGCTATTGTGTGCCGCATGGCTGCTGACCTCGTGCCCATCTGTTTGAGCCTGACCGACGGCGACCGCTACACCGTATGGGCGCCCCGCTGGCGCGACGCGGGCGACGAGTGGGAGGCGTTTCTGGGGAAGGATGAGGACCTCTTCGTATTCGAGACACCGGCGGACCTGGTCGCATTCGTGCGCACCAACACCGACAACGACCTGGTAGACCACCCGGCGTGGAAAGAGCTGACCGAGGCCAACGCCCACAAGCTCGAGCCGGCCGACGACAAGAAATTCGACCTGATCGCGGTTGAAGAGCTGGTGTCGGAGAAACCGACCGAGAAGTCGGTGACCGCGCTGGCGAGCGCGCTGGCGATCGTCTCGTCCATCGGCTCGGTCTGCGAGCTGCCGGCGGTGATGAAGTTCTTCAACGGCAACCCGGCCTTGGGCACGCTGTCCGGCGGAGTCGGCCACTTCACCGGCAAAGCCGGTCTCAAGCGCTGGGATGTGATCGCCGAGGTCATCGGACGCAGCTGGGACGACGTACTCGGTGCGGTGGACGAGATCATCAGCACTCCTGACGTGGACAGCGCCGTATCGGACGCCGCCGCGGCCGAGCTGGCCGAACCGATCGAACAAGAAGAAGAGGAACACGTCGAAGAGGACGATTCCGCGACCGACGAGGAAGGCGAAGCCCAGGGGGCCGAGTCCGCGGGCGAGAGCGCCGACGCCCCTATGGACACCGACAAGCCCCGGGCGGCCGACGGCGATGAGGTCGTGCTGGGCGGCGACCAGGACTTCTGGATGAAGGTCGGCATCGACCCGATCCGGATCATGACCGGCACGGGCACCTTCTACACGCTGCGATGCTATTTCGACGACCGCCCGATCTTTTTGGGACGCAACGGTCGAATCAGCGTGTTCACCTCGGAGCGGGCATTGGCCAGGTACCTCGCCGACGAGCACGACCACGATCTGTCCGACCTGAGCACCTACGCCGACATCCGCACCGCGGCAACTGACGGCTCGCTGCGGGTCGACATCACCGACGACAACATCTACGTACTGAGCGGGGTGGCCGACGATTTGGCCGCCGGGCCGGACGCGGTGGACCATGAGCAGCTAGATCTGGCTGTGGAGCTGCTCCGTGACGTCGGGGACTACGCCGAAGACGACACCGCCGACAAGGCGCTCGCGACCGAAAGCCCGCTGGGCGAGCTGGTCGCCTATGTTCTCGAACCCGACTCGGCGAGCAAGCCCGAGCCGCCGTATGCCAAGGCGGTAGAAGCGTGGGAAGAGCTGGAGCGGTTTGTGGAATCGCGGCTGCGACGCGAGTAGCGCCGTGCTTGCCGGCTAACCCGGGAAGTTCACGTCCTTGGTGACCGACTTCCACTCCTCGATCGACGCCGTCATCGCGGCAATCCTGTCACGCATCGCCTTGAGCACGTCACGGCCCAGCAGCAACCGCAGCGGCGGTTCGTCGAGCTTGGTCACCATCAGCACCGCCTCGGCGACCTTGCGCGGGTCGCCCGGCAGATGGTCGGCGAACTGCTTGATCAGGTCCTTACGGGCTGCTACATCGACGTAGTCGGCGATCGGCCGGCCGGACTCCTTCATCGATCTCGTCGCCCAGTCGGTGCGGAAGGCGCCCGGCTCAATGGCGGTGACCTTGATGCCCAGCGGCCGCACCTCGGTGGCCAGTGCTTCGGTTACCGCCTCCAGCGCGAACTTGGTCGACGAGTAGTACGCGTTGGGCGGGTTGGCCACCAGACCGGTCATCGACGAGATGTTGACGATATGCCCGGAGCCGCGGGCCCGCATCGCCGGCAGCACCGCCTTGATCATGTCAACGGAACCGAAGTAGTTGACATCGAACAACTTTCGGACCTCTGCGTCTTCGCCTTCCTCGACCGCGGACAAATAGCCATGGCCGGCGTTGTTGACCAGCACGTCGATTCCGCCAAAGGCCTTCTCGGCCGTCAAGACCGCGGCCGCGATCTGGCCCGCGTCGGTCACATCGAGCGCCACCGCGACGGCGCGTTCGCCGAACTCGTCGGCGAAGTCCTGCACCGCCTCAGCCCGTCGCGCGGTCACCACCACACTGTGGCCGTCCTCGAGCGCTGCCCGCGCGATCTCGCGGCCAAATCCGGTGGAGCATCCGGTGATCAGCCAACGCGCCATCTCAGGCCGTCCCTTCGGGCAGGCG
>DATJOR010000115.1:0-3405 GCA_035506875.1 Mycobacterium sp. | reverse complement strand
TGCCCATGGATACAAGATGGGGATACCCATCGTCTTGCCGTTGGCCACATAGGCGTCCAGGCCGCGGCGCTGGCCGAGCAGTTCGACGCCCGAATCGGTCAATGAGATGCCGATCATGCCGGCGTCCGGCACGAACTGGGCCTCGAGCTCTGACGACGGGTCCTGCAGCGTGACGATGTGCACCCGACGAGACTAGCCCTGATTGCCCGCCTCCTCCTCAGACCGCTCCCCGGTCTGCATCGTCGGCGGTCTAGCGGTACAACGGGTCGTGCTGAATACGCTCGGGCGGGGCCCCTTTCGCGATCAGCGCCGCCTTGGTGGCGCGCACCATCTCCGGTCCGCCGCAAATCAGGATCTGCCGGTCGCCCCAGCTGCCGTATCTGGTGACCACGTCCATCAGCTTGCCGGTCTGGCGCACATGCAGTCCCCGCGGTGGCGTCACGTCGGGATAGTCGGCGGCCCAGGCGGGGTCGCCGTTGCGCTCGGAGACCGGTGTCACCGACAGCCAGGGATTGTGCGAGGCGAGCTGCCACAGTGTGGGCAGGTCGTAGAGCTCGCAAGGGTAGCGGGCGCCGAAGAACATGTGCACCCGCGGGTTCACGCCCCAGCGGGTGAGTTCCATGACGATCGAGCGCAGCGGCGCCAACCCGGTGCTGCCCGCCACCATCAGCACATCGCCACCGTCGCGGTCGACCTGCAAGCCGCCGTGCGGGTTCGACAGCCGCCACCGGTCGCCGGGTTGGGTCTCGTGGACGATGGCGTTGCTGATCATGCCACCCGAAACCGCCCGGACGTGGAACTCGATGGCACCACTGTCATCCGGCGGGATGGCAGGCGTCAGATACCTCCACCGCCGCGGACATTGCGGCACAGCGACGTTGACGTACTGGCCGGCGTGGTAGGGCATCGGGCGATCCAGTTGCAGCCGAATTACGGCCAGATCCCGGGAGATTCGCAGGTGTTCGACCACCGTGCCGTCCCACCAGGCCGGCCCTGGCTCGGCGTCGGCAGCGCCGCGCATCACTCCGGTGATCAGGTTCAGCGACTGCTGAGCGGCCGCGTCGACGGCGTCGGTCCAGGCGTCGGCCAACTCGTCGCGCAGGGTCGCGTGCAGCGCCGGCCGCAACGTCTCGTAGTGCTCGGGAAGCACGCCGTATTTGCGATGATCGCGGCCCAGCTGAGCCAAAAACTGCACGAGGGGTTCAGCGCGCTGAGCGACCAGCTCGCCGTACGCCCAATGCAGCGCATGGGCGAAGGCGGCCCGCTGGCCGGCCATATCCGGCGGAAACAGGTCTCGCGGCGAAACGTCGGAGGAAAACCAGCGGTTGTAGAACCGGCCGATGAGCCCGTTTTCGTCGCCCGGATCGAAGGCGGCGTGCAAAAGCGCAAGCGCATCCCGGTCGTTGAGGCTCACGCCCGACGATTTTATGCGGGTGCAGCGATGCTCAGAGCAATGCGCTAGCCCCGTTGTAGAGCACCATCAGGCCGATCAACACCAGAACCGCTGCCATCAGGGCGCCGGTGTTCTTGTCCATCCAGTCCTTGAGCCGCGTCATCGGATCGTCGAGGCGGTGGCCAGCGGCCGCGTAGGCCAAGATCGGGATGGCGACGGTGGATGCCGCGACGGCGACGAAGATCGCGGCCGATATCCACTTGGCTGCGTCACTAAGCCCGCTGCCGCCGATGTTCAAACCGGCCAACGCGCACATGGTCAGCACCTCGACCCTGATCACCACCAGCACCAGCGCCGTTATCCCCGCGCGCGCGGGCGTCAGGGTTGCGAAAGACCGCATCCATCTAGGCGATTCGGTGCGTTTGTGACGCCCCAGCCACTCGTAGATGCCGTAGCCGATGAGAGCCACACCAAGGACGACACGCAGCCAGGACGCCCAGGTCGGCGGTTTCTTGTGCAAGTCTCCGAGGAGGTCGGAGGACGCGACGAAGGCCGCGGTCAGCGCGGTCAGGCCCAGCAGCCAGCCGCCGAGGAAGGTCAGACTGGTCGGCCCCGGCCGCGGTGTCTGCAATACCAGCACCGCCGGGATGATCGACAACGGTGAGACCGCGACGACCAACGCGAACGGAATCAGCGTGGTCAGCAGGGAACTCCAACTTCCTGTCACGGGCTGCATCTTCGCATTACCTGGCCGAGGCGTGCTGAACGCGCGGCAAATAATTAACCAGTAGGAAAAATCCTACCTAACATGGCGAGCATGCCTCCCCGTGCCAAGGCCGGCCGCACTGACACCGTCTTCGCGGCGCTGGCCAACCCGACCCGTCGCGACATCCTGGACATGTTGCTCGGCGGGGAACGCACGGTGGTGGCGCTGGCCGAGCGTTTCGACATGGCCCGGCCGAGCGTGTCGGAGCATCTGAAGGTGTTGCGGGACTGCGGGTTGGTCGCCGAGGAGAAGCACGGCAGGTTTCGCCACTACCGAGTCAATTATGAACCGCTGCAAGAGATTTCGGCATGGCTCCGTCCGCATGAACGGTACTGGTGCGAGCGGCTCACCGCATTGGGTGAGGTGCTCGACGACATCAGCGAGCAGGAAGGCACATCATCATGACCGAGACGGCCGACCCGCGGGTCATCGAGATCGACCAGTTCTATTCCCATCCACCGCAGCGCGTGTGGCAGGCGCTGACCACACCGGAGCTGATGGCGCGCTGGCTGATGGAGCCGAGCGGATTCGCCCCGGTGGTCGGTACGCGTTTCAGCTTCCGCGGCCAACCGATGCCCTCAGTCGACTTCTCCGGCGAGGTCGCGTGCGAGGTGCTCGAGGTGGTCGACAGTGAGCAGCTGACGATCAGCTGGGCCGATGCGCGTTCCGACAAACCCACGGCCTGGGTGGTGAGTTGGACCTTGCATCCAGAGGGCAGCGGTACCCGGGTTATCTTGCGGCACAGTGGTTTCGACCCCGACGACGACGTCCAGCAGCGATCCCGGGCCATCATGGGCAACGGCTGGGTTCGCATCGCGGCCCAGCTCGGCGGGGTGCTGGGCAGTTAGGGTTTCCGCCGCAGGATCCAGGCCGGTACCCAGTGTGTGACGGTTTTGTGCTTGGACCCGTAGGCGATCGGGTAGGTCACCAGCCCCCACCAGTCGCCCTGCTCGCACATGCCCCAGCAGGTCAGCCGGCCCTCGACCACCTTGTGCAGCTGTAGGCCACTGGGGTGATACCGCCCTGAGCGGTGCGGCTCGCGTGGGAACAGCACCGTCAAATCGACCAGCACGGTGATCGGCGGACGCACCACCCGGAACGGGTTGCGGACCGGCTGCCCGTTGTATCCGATGGACGCGAGGTCACCCACTGATCGATCATATGTTCGATTTGATTTGACGGAAGTCGTCAGAGTGTTGGGGCTTAGGACCCTTATCGCTCCCGGTTTAGCGGCATAGCCTCAATC
>DATJOR010000114.1:0-21670 GCA_035506875.1 Mycobacterium sp. | reverse complement strand
GGGCTCGCTGTTCCGAGAGCCACCAGGGTCATGACAGCGGCGGCGATCGAGCTGCGTGAGGCACTCACCCGTCGAGTATTGCAGCGCACCTGCGACGCCACCACCGGTTCAGCCGTTCTGCGGATGCGCCTCCGCCAGCGCGTCGAGAAACGACCGGGCCCAACGATCGACGTCGTGGGCGAGCACCTGGCGCCGCAATGCGCGCATCCGCCGTCGACCCTCCTCGTCCGTCTGGTTGAGCGCTGCCTCGATCGCGTCTTTGACGCCTTCGGTGTCATGCGGATTGACCAGGTAGGCCTGCTTGAGTTCGTCTGCGGCACCGGTGAATTCGCTGAGAACCAGCGCACCGCCGAGATCGCTGCGGCAAGCGACGTACTCCTTGGCCACCAGGTTCATCCCATCCCGCAGCGGGGTGACCAGCATGACGTCACTGGCCACAAAGAATGCGACGAGTTCGTCGCGGGGGACCGGACGGTGCAGGTAGTGCACCACCGGGTGGCCGACTTCGCCGTATTCGCCGTTGATGTGGCCGACCTCGCGTTCGATGTCGCTGCGCAGCACCTGGTAGCTCTGGACACGCTCACGGCTGGGCGTGGCGAGCTGGACCAGCACGGTGTCCTCGGCTTTGACGCGGCCCTCGGCGAGCAGCTCCGCAAACGCCTTGAGCCGCACGTCGATGCCTTTGGTGTAGTCGAGGCGGTCGACGCCGAGCAGAACTTTGCGGGGATTGCCGACCTCGGCACGGATCTCTTTGGCCCGCTTGCGGATGTTGCGGTCACGGCCTTTGTGGTCGAGCTCGTTCGAGTCGATGGAGATCGGGAAGGCGCCCACTCGAACCGTGCGCCCGTCGAAGTCCACCTCACCGAATCGTGATCGCACACCAACCGCACCGCGGGAAGTGCTCGCGCCGAGCAGGCGTCGCGACAGAATCAGGAAGTTCTGGGCACCGCCGACCAGATGGAATCCCACGAGGTCGGCACCGAGCAGGCCTTTGACGATTTCGGTGCGCCACGGCAGCTGCATGAACAGTTCGACCGGCGGGAACGGGATGTGCAGAAAGAAACCGATGGTCAGATCGGGCCGCAGTTCGCGCAGCATTTTGGGAACCAGCTGCAATTGGTAGTCCTGCACCCAGACGGTCGCGCCGCGGGCGGCGGCGCGGGATGCGGCCTTGGCGAACCGGCGGTTGACCTCGACGTAGCGATCCCACCACTCCCGGTGGTAGCTCGGCTTGACGATGACGTCGTGGTAGAGCGGCCACAGCGTGGCGTTGGAGAATCCCTCGTAGTACTCGGCGACGTCGTCGGCGGACAGCCGTACCGGGTGAAGCCGAAGGTCGTCCTCGACGATCGGTGCATCTTCGGTGTCGACATCGCCATCGACGATCCCCGGCCAGCCGATCCAGGCCCCGTGACGGCGGCGAAGCAACGGCTCGAGTGCGGTCACCAAACCACCGGGGCTGCGCTCCCACCTGGTGGTCCCATCGGGCAGCCGCTCCATGTCGATCGGCAGCCGGTTGGCGACCACCACGAAGTCGGACTCTCCGGTAGCACCGGCGGGGGGCATTTACACCTCGAGTTTCGCCGGCCCAATACCGAGCATCGACAAGAAGACGCGGCATTCGTCGGCGTCGTTCGCGTAGGCCGCCACTACGCGCCTGGCCTGGCTCGCGGTGCTGTCAGTCAGCGGTTCCACGTCGTCGATTTCGTGAGAGTCAGATTTAGCGGACATGACACAACTGTATGCGAAGTGCGTAATCGCCCGCAGCAGGCGTCCTGGCCCGCCGACGCGCGCGTTACGGGCTGGCCGTAATGTGTAAGGACCCGACCGTGGCGAGTGAGGTGGCTAATGGCAGTCCCGAATGAGGTGGACACCAGCGCGCTGGTGGCCTACGAAACACTCGATGAAGGCCGCATCGCCCGGATCTGGCTCAACCGGCCGGACGCGCACAACGCCCAGAGCCGCGGGCTGCTGGTTCAACTCGACGAGGCGTTTTTGCGCGCCGAGGCCGACGACACCGTTCGCGTGGTGATCCTGGCCGCGCGCGGCAGGAATTTCTCCGCGGGTCACGACCTGGGCTCGGAGTTGGCATTGGCGGAGCGGGCGCCCGGCCCCGACCAGCTGCCGAGCTTCCGGATCAACGGCGCCAACCGCGATGCGGTCGCGGAAAAGACGTATCTGCAAGAATGGCATTACTTTTTTCAAAACACCTGTCGTTGGCGCGATTTGCGTAAGATCACCATCGCCCAGGTGCAGGGCAATGCGATCTCGGCGGGGTTGATGCTGATCTGGGCGTGCGATCTGATCGTCGCCGCCGACAATGCGAAGTTCAGCGACGTGGTCGCTGTCCGCATGGGCATGCCCGGTGTCGAATACTACGCTCACCCTTGGGAATTCGGCCCGCGCAAAGCCAAAGAGCTTCTGCTGACCGGTGATTTCCTGGATGCCGATGAGGCCTACCGGCTCGGCATGGTGTCCAAAGTCTTCCCGCTCGATGAGCTGGCGGACAAGACATTAGAGTTCGCCAAGCGCATCGCCGAGCGGCCGACGATGGCGGCGATGCTGATCAAAGATTCGGTGAACGCGGCGTCGGACGCGATGGGCTTCACCGAGGCGTTGCGCCACGCATTCCACATCCACGAGCTGGGGCACGCGCACTGGGCGGCCCACAACGAGAACAGATACCCGGTCGGGTTGCCGCCCGATGTCGAGGACTGGCGCAACCCAAAGCCGTCGAAGATTGCCCGCCGCGACACTCCCTGATCTCACGTCAGTCCCACACGGCACAGCAGCCCCGCTCGGAAGGGGGGCGTTGTGCACCAGTGAGCGATTTCTCCTCTCGGACGGCGGGGCGCCCGAGGAAAAGGCGGGGTGCCCGAGGAAATCAAGTCGCTTAGGCGGGCAAATGGTGCCCTACGGTCAGAGGCTGCTGTGGCAGGTGTGACTGCCTACCGTTCGTTGTGCACTAACCCGTGCATGGTTCGATAGCTAGAACCTGTTTCAGGTTCGGCGTGAAGGGGCTCGCATGCAGCTTTCGTTCGAAGACCGGACTTACCTGGTCACTGGCGGTGGCAGTGGGATCGGCAAGGGGGTGGCCGCCGGCCTCGCCGCCGGCGGGGCCTCTGTCATGATCGTCGGCCGTAACGCCGATCGGCTCGCGGCGGCCGTCGAAGAGATCCAGGCGCTTGCCCCGAGTGGCTCCGTACGCTACGAGCCCACCGACGTCACCAACGAGGACGAGGTCGCTCGTGCGGTCGACGCCGCGACGGCGTGGCACGGCAGGCTGCATGGCGCGGTGCACTGTGCGGGCGGCTCCCTGACCGTCGGCCCGATCACCCACATCGACTCGGAAGCGTGGCGGCGCACCGTTGATCTCAACGTGAACGGCACCATGTACGTGCTCAAGCACACCGCCCGCGAACTGGTACGCGGCGGTGGTGGGTCGTTCGTCGGCATCTCGTCGATCGCGGCCAGCAACACCCACCGCTGGTTCGGGCCGTACGGGGTCACCAAGTCGGCCATCGATCACCTGATGATGCTGGCCGCCGACGAACTCGGACCTTCTTGGGTTCGGGTCAACAGCATCCGCCCCGGACTGATCCGCACCGATCTTGTTGACGCAAGCGTTATCCAGTCGCCGGAGATCAGCGCCGACTATGCCCTCTGCACTCCGCTGCCGCGGGTGGGCGAGGTTGAGGACGTGGCCAACCTGGCAATGTTCCTCCTCAGCGACGCGGCGACCTGGATCACCGGGCAGTGCATCAACGTCGACGGCGGCCACATCTTGCGCCGCGGACCCGACTACTCCTCGATGATGGAGCAGATGTTCGGCGCCGACGCGCTACGCGGAGTGGTCTGACCCGTTCGGTAGTCCGCTCAATGAGATGGTGATCTTGTGGTCGTCAGGCCATCCGGAAAGCTAGCCTCGTATACGACAACGCCGGAGGACGCGATGCCTACAACATGGGACTCGATCGATCGCTACGTCGTCATCTCGACGGACACCCACGCGGGGGCCGATATCGGCGACTACAAACCGTATCTCCCCGCGGCACTGCACGACGAGTTCGACGCATGGGCGAAGACCTACGTCAGCCCGTTCGACGACCTGATCATCGCTACCGCCAACCGGAACTGGGACAGCGAGCTCCGGATCGCGGACATGGACGCCGACGGGGTGGCCGCCGAGGTGCTGCTGCCCAACACCGTCCCGCCGTTCTTCCCGACCACCCCGAACATCACCATCAGCCTGCCGCGGACCCGCGACGAGTTCGAGAAGCGATGGGCCGGAGTGCAGGCCCACAATCGCTGGCAGATCGACTTCTGTTCGCTGGCCCCGGACCGTCGTCGCGGGTTGATTCAGATCTTCCCCAACGACATCGAGCTGGCGATCGAGGAAATCCGCTGGGGTGCCGAGCAGAGTTGTTTCGGCGGGGTGCTCGTGCCACCGGTCTCGCCCGGTGACCCTCAGGTCGCACCGCTCTTCCACACCCGCTACGAACCACTGTGGGCGCTGTGTGAGGACCTGGACCTCACGGTGGTGCAGCACGCGGGCGCCGGTAGCCCCGAGATGCCGATGGACCAGCCGGCGTCCAACGCGGTGCTGATCACCGAGATGGCGTTGTGGGCCAATCGCACACTCGGGCACCTGATCCTGGCGGGGGTGTTCGAGCGGCACCCGAGGCTGCGATTCGTGCCGACCGAGCAGGGGACGCTGTGGGTGCCTGGACAACTCGGCATCCTCGACGCCATGGTGCCCACCATGAAGACCGAGGCTCACAACCGCACTTACGGGATGTTCGGTGGGTCATCCGTCGATGAGCTGACCATGACACCGAGCGAATACGCCCAGCGGAACTGCTATCTGGCCAGCGAATTGGCACCGTTCGACTCGGGGATGATCGACTTCATGGGCCCCGAGCACGTCATGTGGGGCAGCGACTACCCGCACGAAGAAGGCTTCACACCGCACTCCAAGCTGGCCATCCGCTGGGCGCTGCACAAGAGGTCAGAGGACGACTGCCGAAAGATCCTGGGCGGCAACGCTGGTCGCCTATATCGGTTCGACCTCGACGCACTCACGCCGGTCGCTGCGAAGATCGGGCCTACCGTTGCCGAGGTGCACACACCGCTCGAGGACACCGGCTATCGAGCGCCGGCAGCTTTCGGTTACCGGCCGTTCGAAGGCGGGCTAGCGCTGAAGCGTCTGGCTCCAGCCCGCAACTAGCTCTCCCGTGGGTGGAAGAACACACCTTCAGCCCGGACTGTGATGCCTTTGGCGTCGGTAATATGGCCGCTGGCAAAGGTTTTGATCCCCTCGACACGGTCGACGTGCGCCTCCGCGCGCAGCGGGCCGAGCGGCGTGCCCCGCAGATAGCGGACGCTCAGAGTGCCGGTATATGCAGGGCTTCCGGGCGCGTGCGCGGTTGCGCCTAGGACATGATCCAGCACCATCGCGCAAACTCCGCCGTGCACGTGGCCCGGCGGTCCTTCGTAGGCTGCACCGAGGGCGAAGTCGGTCCACACCAGGCCGTCAGCTTCGTGGTTGATGGCCAGGGGTGGGGCGACTGGATTGCGCAGACCGATCATGACGTTGCCCCACGCCATCGTTTGACCGTCGCCGAATTGTCGCACGCCGAAGGAACCCGGCATCATCGTCGCGTGTAATTCCTCGGTGACGCAATCGATCTTCTCTTTGGCGGCTGCGAGAGTCGCTGTGTCGACTTGCGTCCTGATCGTGGCGTCGATGAGGCGGCGTACCGAATCGGTTAACGGCTTATACGCCGATTCGAGCTTCGTCATCTCCTCGCCGAATGTCACGGCCAAAGCGTCCGTCGCGGCTTGCCCGCACGGCAATGCCGCCTCCCGGCCAGTGGTCAGTTGTCGAGAGGCCAGACGCCCGGATTGTTAACCTGACGAAATGGAAGACAGCAATTCGCCGGTCAAGTCGAATCTGGCGGCGACCAGCTGGGCGCTGCTCGGCATGCTGTCATACGAGCATGAGCTCTCGGGTTATGACATCCGCAAATGGATCGACTGGAGCATGCGGTTCTTCTACGACAGCCCGGCCTACAGCCACATCTATTCCGAGCTCAAGAAGCTGGAGAAGCTCGGCTTGGTAACCTCGCGCGTCGAGAACACCGGCGGGACGCGCAATCGCAGGTTGTACAAGATCACTGACGAGGGGCTGGACGCGGTGACCTGGTGGGCGAACGATGCACCGGTCGACCCGCCGACACTCAAGCACGGCCCGCTGCTGCGGGTGACCCTAGGACATCTCACCAGACCGGAGAGGCTGAAGGAGCTGCTGCAAGAACACTTCGCGTATGCCGATGAGATGCACCGAAAGGCAGCGAAGGATGCGCGGTGGGCCAGCGCCGATCCGTCGTGGGCATACGCCCGCGTCGCGTTGCAGTGGGCGGAGCGCTATTACGCCAACGAGCGGGAGCTGGCCCTGAAGATGATCAAGGAGCTTGACGAAGCGGACGCCGCTTTCCCTCAGCCGGGAAAAGGTGGACATACCAAGATCCCTTGGCCTACACCGGAATTCTGGTACGAGATTGAAAAGAAGGCCGACGCCGAGGAGCCGGACTGATCAGGCGCTCGCCGCGTCGTGGGCAGCGATATAGCCGTAGACCAGCCCCTGGGCGATAGTCGCACCCGCTCCGGGATACGTGGTCCCGAACGCGTTGGCCGCGGTATTTCCTATTGCGTACAGGCCTTTGATGGGAGTGCCGTCTTCGCGCAGCACTCGGGCGTGGTCGTCGGCGCGAAGACCGCCGCAGGTGCCCAGGTCGCTCAGCACCATCTTCACCGCGTAGAGCGGTCCCTTGTCGAGGGCACGCAGATTGGGGTTGGGGGTGACGGTGGGATCGCCGTAGTAGCGGTCGTAGGCACTGCTGCCGCGATGGAAGTCCGCGTCGTGGCCGGCTCGCGACATTTCGTTGAACCGCGTCACGGTAGTGGTGAACTGTGACTTGGGGACACCCATCTTGTCGGCCAGTTCGGCCGGCTCATGCGAACGATGGGCGATCCCGGCCTCGTACCATGGCTGCGGAATTGACATGCGCGGAAACAGTCCGCCGGCAAAAACATAGCTGTTGCGGTACTTCTGATCGAAGACGATCCACATGGACTCCACTGGGTTGGCTGAGCGTTCCCGTTCCAGCAGGTTCTGTCCGAACGACATGTAATCCGTTGCCTCGTTGATGAATCGGGTGCCGTTCTGGTCAACGATCAGCGAACCCGGTAGGGACCGTTCGGCCAGCAGCACCGATGGCGAACCTCCGGGCAGCGGCGCCACAGCCGGAAACCACCACGCCTGATCCATCAGATCGGTTGCGGCACCCAGGTCTTGAGCGGCGTGGATCGCATCACCGGTGTTGGTCTCGGCCCCCAGGCTCATGTGCTCGCCGAGGGATTCGGACTGAAACTTCCACCGCATGGCCATGCTGTGATCAAATCCGCCGGCAGCCAGCACGATGCCGCGGCGCGCGGTTACGGTGACCTCGCGCCCGCCGTGGCTCAGCACTGCGCCGGTGACCCGCGCGCCATCGGTGGTCAAGCGCCGCAACCCGGTATCGGTCCAGATCGGGATGCCAGCGTGCAGAGCACCGGCAAAGAGCCCGGCGGCCAAGGCTTGACCGCCGGCGACATAGCGCCGGCCGAGCAGCAGACCGCCGACTCCTTGGCCGAGGCGTTTGGCGATGGTCGGGATTCCCTTCCGCGGCACCCGGGCCATCAGGTTCATCCATCGGTAGTCGGCCGTAGTGGTGGGCATGGGGATGTTGACTTCCATGACACCGGGCCGCAGCCGGCTTCGGTACGCGCCCAGGACTGCGGAGTTCAAGGGCCGGCATTCGCAAGTGCGACCGGCGGCAGTACCACCCGGCTCCTCCGGGTGGTAGTCGGAATAGTCCTTAGCCCAACTCAATCGGATCGGAGTGGTGCGCCGCAGCATGTCGACAGCAGCCGCTACGTTACGGAGGTAGCCGGTCGACCTCTCGGCCGGCGCACTGCCGGCCACCACGGACTGCAGGTAGGTTTCGGCACGCTCGACGGTGTCTCCTGCGTTCTTCTCGTCGAGGATCGGACTCGCCGGCAACCACAATGCGCCGCCTGAGCGGGCGGTCGAACCGCCGACATAGGACGACTTTTCCACGACCAACACCGTCAAGCCGCATTCGTGTGCCGCCAATGCTGCCGCCATCCCTGTGCCGGAGCCCACGACAAGGAGGTCAACGACTGTGTCGCGCACCGGTATGCCAGTGGGGATGGTGGCTTGTTGCGCACTCGTCACGAGACGAGATTAGGCCGCGAAATCGGTGGTGTGACCGCTTTCTCCCTGCCAGCGGGACGCTCGCTGCCATCAGCGGGCACCGGCGGTACAACAACGACATGACGTTGCAGTCGAACACTGACGCGATTCGTGAGATCGAAGCCGGGGCGGCCCCATCCCGATTCGCTCGAGGCTGGCATTGCTTGGGCCTGACCAAGGAATTCGGCGACGGCAACCCGCACGCCGTGCACGCGTTCGGGCAGAAGCTGGTGGTCTTCCGAAGCGGCGACGGCACGATCAACGCTCTCGACGGCTACTGCCGTCACATGGGCGGCGATCTGACCCGAGGCGAGGTGAAGGGCAATGAGATCGCCTGCCCGTTCCACGATTGGCGCTGGGGTGGTGACGGCCGATGCAAGCGGGTGCCTTACAGCAAGCGGGCACCCAAGCTGGCCCGCACCGCCAAGTGGACCACGTTGGAGCAAGACGGCATGTTGTTCGTGTGGAACGACCCAGAAGGCAATCCGCCGGCGCCCGAGGTGACGATCCCACGGATCGAGGGCGCAACCAGCGACGAGTGGACCGACTGGCACTGGTACACGACGATCGTCAACACCAACTGTCGTGAGATTGTCGACAACGTCGTCGACATGGCGCACTTCTTCTACATCCACGGCTCGTTGCCCACGCACTTCAAAAACATCTTCGAAGGGCAGGTGGCGACCCAATACATGAGTAGTGCGGGCCGTCCCGATCTCGGCGGCACCGAAGGTGCCCGGATGCTTGGCACGACGTCGGTCGCGTCCTACTATGGCCCCTCTTTCATGATCGATGACTTGACGTATCACTATGAGGAGGCCGATCACAAAACCGTGCTGATCAACTGCCACTACCCGATCGACGCCAATTCCTTTGTCTTGCAATACGGCATCATCGTGAAAAAATCCGAAGCGCTGCCAGACGAGCTCGCTATACAGACCGCGATCGCTCTCGGGGAGTTCGTCAAGATGGGCTTCGAGCAAGACGTCGCGATCTGGAAGAACAAGGCGCGCATCGATAATCCGCTGTTATGCGAGGAGGACGGGCCTGTTTATCAGCTTCGACGTTGGTATGAGCAGTTCTACGTCGATGTCGCCGACGTTACGCCAGACATGGTCGATCGCTTCGAGCATGAACTCGATACCACCAGCCCGCGCGAGGAGTGGATGAAAGTCATCGAGGCGAATCTCGCTCGGACCCCCGCAGCGGCAACCGTCCGATGACCGTGCCGACCGACAGTCGACTGTCCGACTGTCCGATGGTATCGGTGTCCTGCCGGCGCTGCGCCGCACACGTGCTGGCCCGAAAGAGCAGCTGGAATCAGACTAGTGTGCAATGGAATGCCGACGCGTCCGCTGCTTGCCTCGAGCGCCATAACTCCCAGAATTCGGTGGCGTACTCGGGACGCGGTGTGTTTCTGGCATGCTCGGCGTTGACCGGCTCGATCATCGAAGCGGTCCGTCATGGCGACTTGTCAGTGGTCGATGAAACAGCTTAGATGGCAACGCATCAGGCAAGCTGGAAGGCGCTGACCGGAGCCTCTTCCGGATAGCGCGCCGGACCGCCGAGGTCATAGGCCGCGTTGAGGCTGCGGATGAACTCCGGGTCGTGCAGCGGGTCGTCCGGCATCGCAAGTTTCATGCCCTGGTCGTTGACGTCTTTGACCATGGTGTTGATCGCTTGCTCGATGGTTAGGTCATCGGATCCTTCCATGTTCTTCTTCAGTTCGTCGTAGTCGGAGAAAACCTCGGCCGACCAATGCACCAGGAACCGCAACTCGTCGGTGTGGTGGCGTGCGATCAGCTCGTCGCCGTTCTTCAGCAGCCAGTGGTCGCGGTCGTCGGGATCGCCGGTGAATACGGTGTCGAATGCTAAGTGAGCTGGAATCTGTTGGTCCAGGGGCCCGTTCGCCTCGCCTCGGTGCACCATCATCTCGTTTTGCACTATGACGCCCCGGTTGTTGATCGGCGGCAGGACGCGGCTGGGCGCCTTGAGTGGCCCGTCGGGCCAGTATGTGAATCCGCTGCCGGTGTCGAGCGAGAACCAGGTAATCACCTGTGCCATCTTGATCAAGTAGTCACGGAACAACCCGGACTTGCCCATTACGCTCGTCAGCCAGGTCGGGGCATTCTCATGCCGCACACCGCGGAAGCTCGGCGAATCCAGGTGTCCCGGATCCCGATTCGCGCATGGCCCGTTGATGTTGAACAGCATCAGCTGCGGCTTGGCGTACCCGGCGTTCCAGTAGCTTTTGGCCATCTCGAGGAACCGCTCGTTGTAGAAGCAGTCGTGCAGTTGCGGGTAGAGCACCGCACCGTAATTGGCGAGGTAGCCGCGGAAGGTCGGAGTGAGGAACAGGTCCAGCGACGGGGTAAACCCCTCGGGGAAGACACCGCTCATGGTCGCGATCAGTTCGTCGGCCGATGCGAAGTGCTGCGCGATGATCAACTTCCACGGACCCTCGGTGCGAACGACATCAAGCAGACGCTCTCGCTGTGCGTCGGTGTAGACGTCGTCGATCTCGCGAGGCGGTGCCGCTGGTCGCAACACGTCGGAAAGCTCCATCCGTCGAGCGTCGGTGAGCATCAGCTTTCTCCCTCTGCTAATTTCGCTTTGGCGTGATTCTGCGCAGCGTCACCTCGCCGTGGCTGCGTCATGTCCGGTCATTGGGACGTCAATCCCGAGCGGATTGGCGAACTTCGCCTGCAGCAGTGCCCCGATCTCGGCAATAGCCAGCCGCCCCCGCGCAGTCGCGTCAGACCGCATGAGGAAGCCGTGGTACATCCCGGGATAGCGGGTAGTGGTGGTTTGGACGCCGGCATCGCGGAGCCGGGCCGCATACCGCTCGCCCCAATCTTGGATCGGGTCGCAGCCCGCGGTCACCACGATCGCCGGTGGCAGGCCCGACAGGTCGGCGGCGTAGGCCGGGACGAGGTATGGGTCGCGAGGTTGGCCTGCGTCGCCGTCGGCGAGGCCGTGCAGGTAATCGATGTCGTCGCGGCTGAGCATCGGCGCATCGGCCAGCACGGTGATCGACGGAGCCGTCATGTCGCGATCAAGACCCGGATACAGCAGCACCTGCGCACAGATCGCCGGCCCGCCACGGTCGCGCGCGGCCAGCGCGACCGCGGCCGCCAGCGAACCGCCAGCGCTGTCGCCGACCACTGCGATCCGGCCGGCGTCGAGCCCGAGGCCATCGGCGTTGCGGCACGCCCACTCGGTCGCAGCGAGGGCATCGTCGAACTGCGCCGGTGGCGGAGCCTCGGGGGCCAACCGGTAGTCGACGGCCACGACGGTGGCGCCCGCTGCCGACGCCAACGCACGGGCCAGCGGCTCGAACGAGTGGTTGGAGCCCATGACGAGTCCGCCGCCGTGGAAGTACACCAGCGCAGGACCCGCGGAATCGGTTGTGGGCCGATAAATCCGGACCGCTATCTGGCCGCCGGGTCCCGGGATGGCGACCTCGGTGACGCTGGCCATGTCCGGCATGCGGTCCGGCAGCGGCGCTGACTCGATCGCAGCGCGCACCACCGCCAAGCCTCGTTGTCGCATTGGCAGGACGTCACCAAACGCGGCGACTCGTGCGGCGGCGTCGGGATCCAATACGGGTTCAGTCATTTCAGTGCCGGAAGGCTCTGTGCAGCAAGGACGTTGGCTCGTTCGGTCATGGCCGCACCGACGGACGGTTGGGTTAGCAGGTAGAACTTGCCTTCGGCGGCCTGCTCGAACACGGTCTCGGCCGCCGCCAGCGGATCCATGGCCCGGGCCTTGATGTCGAGCATCGCGGCGCGCTGCGCCTCAGCGGCGGCGACATCGCCGGCGTTCGTGTCGACCCCGCCGGCAGACTCGAAGATGTTGGATAGCACCGCACCAGGCAGCACGGCCTGTACGTGAATATGGTGGACATGCCCGGCAGCCTGAACGTCCAGATGCAGGCATTCGGTCAACGCGAGCACTGCGTGCTTACTCATGATGTAGGGCGCCTGCAACGGAATCGCCACCACCCCGCCGACCGACGATAGGTTCCACACCCACGCCTGTTCGCCGGTGGCCATCATCTTCGGCAAAAATGCTCGCACGCCGTAGAAGACGCCGCTGACGTTGATGTCCACTACACGCTGCCAGTTGGCCACCGGGGTGTCCCACAGATAGCCGAACTGCTCGACTCCGGCGTTGTTGACCAATAGCCGAACGCCGCCGAGGTCTTGGTAGGTCTTATCGGCGAGTTCTTGCACGGCGCCAGGATCGCGGACGTCGCAAACGATGTCGATCGCCGAACCACCCGCTGCGCAGAGCTCCTCGCGGAGCGCGGCGATGGCATCGGCGTCGATGTCCACGAGCACCACCGTCATGCCCAATCGGCTTGCGTACCGGGCTATTCCGGCACCGACACCGGCGCCGGCCCCCGTGACCACCGCGACACCGCCGGAGAAGATTTCTTCAGCGCCCACTGGTTACTAGGCGCTGCTGCTGTCAGAGTGCAACTCGGACAGCAGGACCGAATTGGTGGTGTCGAGAATAATGTCCATCTCCGTGAACTCCAAGCCGCGCGCAACACGGCGTACGCCCACGTTGGCGACCCCGCTGGACACCGCGAACGGCACGAAGTTGGCGACCTGGTTGACGAAGATGTAGAAGCGCGCGCGGGTGGTATCACCGTGGGTGCCTGTGCGGTGCACATTGGTAGCGTGATGGCGCAACGGATATGGGCTCTGTTTGCGGTGCTCGGACAGCCATGCCATGACGGCGTCGCGTCCGTGCAGTTCGGGCGACATCAGTTCCTCGAAGGGGCTGCTGCCCGAATCGCTTCGAGTCACATAGTGCACGTCTTCGGCGTAGCGAACCGTCAACTCTTCGTAGTCTGCCTCGTCGTAGTGGAACCAGAAGCCGGCGATGAACTCTTGCAGTTCTGGGAGCGTGATGGGGTTGCTCATAGGTGTGAGTTAACTCCGCTGCGGGCCTACCGACTCCGCGGATGCCCGGTCAGTGGAACAGTCGCGGGGCTACTTGCCTCCCGCTGAGTAGACAGACCACTGCCCGAATTGGCTGTCCGCGCCGATACTCGACGCCATGACCGCCGCCACCGAATCGACCTCGCCCACCGACCCGGCGTCTCTTGATCCCGATGAACTCCGAGAGAACCTGTGTCAAGCGGACCCGGGCGTCCTGATGGCGGTGCTGGCCCAACTCACCGGCGACCCGTCGGTGATCGACACCTACGTGCCCAAGATCTCACACATCCCCGACCCGCCCGAACGGGCAGGCGTCACCGACCCCGATACGGCCGAGGCGCTGGTGAACGCCATCATCGACGCGCTGAGCAGGCCCCGGCCCGCCGGCGCGGTGCCCGCCGACGACCGGAACTTCTTCGCGCGTCTACTGCCGACGGCGCTGGGTTCGCAAGTCGATGACGAGCACGTGGACCTGCTGCTCGAGCAGGGCGGCTTCCAGCGGTCGCAACCCACATTGCCGCGCACCGTCCCGATCCCCGAGACCTTGAACGTCGCGATCATCGGTGCGGGTATCGCCGGGATCAGCGTCGCGTTGGCGGCCGCCGCGGAAGGTGTGTCGTACGAGATATTCGACCGCAATGCGGAGGTGGGAGGCACCTGGCTGACTACCACGTACCCGGGCATCGGCGTCGACACGCCGTCGGCGTACTACTCACTGTCGCGTGAGGTGAACCCGGACTGGAGCAGCTACTACCCGCAGGGCGCGGAGTATCAGGCCTATCTGGTGGCGCTGGCCGATAAACACAAGCTGCGCGAGCACACCCGGTTTGGCGCCGAGGTCGAGGCGCTGTGGTGGGACGAGCACCAAAACCAGTGGCAGATTCATTCGGTCGACGCCGACGGCCAGCGCGCAATCAGCTACGCCAGCGTCGTGGTCACCGCGACCGGCTACCTCAACCGTCCCCGCTGGCCCGACATGAAAGGCCGGGATACCTTTGCGGGCACCAGCATTCATTCGGCTCTGTGGGACGCGTCGCTGGACCTGGCCGGCAAGAAGGTGGCGATCATCGGGGCCGGCTGTACCGCGGTGCAGATCGTCGACGCCTGTGTTGACCAGGTGGAGCACCTGACGGTATTCCAGCGTCAGCCGCATTGGGTGGCACCGCGTAAGCGGCTTACTGACGAGGTTCCGGCACATAAGCGTTACCTCGGACGGCATCTGCCGTACTACGCGAAGTGGAATCGACTGAAGTCGTACTGGGGCACCGCAGACAACAACTACCCGGTGATCCTGCAGGACCCGGAGTGGGCCAAGGACCATCTGTCTATCTCTGCGGCCAACGACGTGCTGCTGCAAATGTGTCTGGAGTACATCGAGCAGACTTTCGGCGATGACACGGAGCTGGCGAAGAAAGTCACCCCGGACTTCGCGCCGTATGGCAAGCGGATCATTCGCGACCCAGGAGGTTACTATGCGGCGTTGACTCGTGAAAACGTCGACGTTGAGGCCAGTGAACCGGCCGGAGTTAACCCGAAAGGCATTGTCACCCAGGATGGTCGGCAGATCGACCTCGATGTCATCATCTACGCCACCGGTTACTACCTGGACTTCCTGTCGACCATCGACATCCGTGGCCGCGACGGCAAGCGGCTGGCCGACGAATGGGGCGACAGCCCCCGTGCCTACCGCGGCGGAACGGTGCCCGGGTTCCCCAACCTGTTCACCATGTCAGCGCCGAATTACAGCCCCGGCCACGGCGCTGGCGCGAACTTCTCGATGGAGGTGCTCGCGCACTACATCATCGAGTGCCTGCAGTTGATGGCACTGCGCGGGAGGGCCACAATGGAAGTCACCCAGCGCGCCTACGAGGATTACGTCGCCGCGATCGACGAGGCGATGAGCCGCACGGTCTGGTGCCACACGCCGTCTGCGCACACCTACTACCGGTCGGGTTCGGGCCGAGTGGTGGTGGCTACGCCATATCGGCTGGTCGACGTCTGGCATCAGCATCGGGCGCCGATCGAAGAGGATTTCTCGCTGCGATGAGCCGATTACTAAGTGGTAAAACGGCTTTAGTGACCGGTAGCAGCCGCGGGATCGGGCGTGCGATCGCGCAGCGACTGGCAGCCGAAGGTGCGATTGTCGCGGTGACCGCGCGCGCCTACCTGCCGTCATCATCTAGCCGCGCGGGGGTCATCTCGGCGATACCGGGGACGATCGACGAGACCATCGCTTTGATCGAAAACGCCGGCGGCTTGGCCTTCGGGCTCACCGCCGACCTCGAGGATGCAGAGGCGCGTGATGGCCTCGTCGACGCGGTGCTGGACCGCACCGGCCGGCTCGACATCTTGGTCAACAACGCCGGTTTCGCTGACTACGCGTTGGTCGAGGACATGTCCGTGGAGATCTTCGACCGGACCGTCGAGCACTATCTGCGGATGCCGTTCGTGCTGACCAAGGCCGTGGTCCCGCATATGCGCAAACAAGGTGGCGGGTGGATCGTCAACATCGGCTCGGTCACCGGAGTCGCCCCGGTGCGGCCCTATCGCGAGTACAACAAGACCTCCGGCGACGTGATCTATGCGGCGTGCAAGGCCGCCCTGCATCGGTTCACCCAAGGTGTGGCCGCCGAACTGCTCGACGCCAACATCGCCGTCAACTCCGTTGGCCCGTCGACCGCTGTCCGTACACCTGGTGCAGCACCACTGATTCCAGAGTCCTTCCCGACTGAACCGGTCGAGTATCTCGCCGAGACCGTACTCGCGATGTGCCATCTGCCCGCCGCGGAACGCACCGGCCTGGTGGCATTCAGCCTGCACTATCCGTGGTCGCAGGGGCTACCAGTGCACAGCCTCGACGGTAAGTCCGAGCTACCGCCACTGGAACCACCGGTTACCGCTAATCCGAACATTCAGCCCGCCGGGATCTGACCGAGGTCAGGATTGATTCGTCGCAGTGACAGAAGCTGTGGCACACGCGATCCCGGATGATCACATCCGGACATTCCGGGTCGAACCAGCGGTCGACCACCGCCCAGTGGATGGGATGCATCAGATACGGGCCCATCAGCCCGTCTAGGTCACTGAACTCCTGCTCGAACACATGAGTCCACTGTGATGACCCGATTGCATCGTCGACGCGGCTTAGCTGCCACGCTCGGATCGCCGGTATGTAGCGGGCCATCGCGGACAACTCTTCTTCGAATCGCACAACGATGTCCGGGTCAGTGTCAGGCAACACTCGCAGCAGAAGGGCTCGATACACGGTGCCCGCGCTGTGATCGCTGCGCGTCGGGTCACCCTGGTAGCTGACTCCGTTTACCCGCGTGATCGCGGGATCCTGCAGAGTGACTGCGAAATCATCTGCAGCCAAGAGCCATTCACGTCTCGACGGGAATCTCAGGTGGACCAGCACGTCACCGCCGTTGCGCGATCCCGGTAGCGTCGGCTCGACGAGGCTGTCATGTGCGTGGGTCACATTGGCTCCCGAACGCACGGATGTCAACACCCGATCCCGTTCTTCGCTGACGACGTCGAGGAGTCGGGTGACGCTATACATCGCAGAGCCGGTCGACGTCGGAGGCGGCGGCGGCGAATGAGCGGGACCGCTCCGCAACCAGTTCGCCTATCCGCGACCACCATTCGCCCAGGGTCGGATCCGGCCGGCCCTGCCACGTCATATCCCACCATGCTTGCGGGCTGGGCAGCGTCCAGGTGATGGTTACGGTATTGGTTTGCTCCTCGAACCAGATCGGGGGACTGACGAGGACGTCGCGCAGTGTCATGCCGCGCGAGCGTGCCCCAGGTGCGTAGTCGGCAAGGTAGGCGTCGACGAATCTCCTCGCGCATCCCGGCTTCGTCACCACCCGGTCGATGACGAAGACTCGACCGTCAGCCATGGCGAAGCAGTTGAGCCAGCTCGAGGCACGCGCGTCGACGGGCTTCTTGCGCGATGTCGAGCATCGGCATCGTCATGAACCCGTGGATGCCCCCGGCGAAGAGGCATCGCACGGTGGCCACGCCTGCCGCCTCGAGCGCGTCGGCGTAGGCGATGCCTTCGTCACGAAGTGGATCGTGGCCGGCGACGACGACGATCGCGGGTGCCAGTCCTGTGAGATTCGCCCGAAGCGGCGAGGCATAGGGATGATCCCGATCGGCTAGCGCGGGCACGTACTGGTCCCAATACCACTGCATCGCTGGCTTCGGGTTGTAGAAACCCTTGCCGAACAAGCGATATGACTCGTTGTCGAAGTCTGCGGCGATCACCGGGTAGAGCAACAGCTGGCCCGCCAGCGGGGGATCGCCCCGATCGCGCGCCATCAGTGCCGTGACCGCGGCCAGATTCCCGCCGGCGCTATCGCCGCCCGCGACAACTCGTGATGCATCGCCGCCGAGGACGCCCGCGTTGTCCACGGCCCATCGGGCCGCCGCATAGAAGTCCTCTGCCGCGGCAGGCCATGGATGTTCCGGAGCCAACCGGTAGTTCACCGAAATCACCACGGCAGGAATGCGATTGGCGAGGTTTCGGCATAGCTCGTCGTGGCTGTCGAGGTCGCAGAACACGAATCCACCACCGTGGCCGTACACCAGAATCGGCAGGCTATCGGCGACGCCGGGGCGGTAAAACCGCACCGGGATGGCGCCAGCGGCTCCAGGGATGGTGTCGTCCCAGACCTCGGCGACGGGCTCCTGCTTGACGGGCGGTACGAACCGGGACCTGATCGTGGCCCTGGCCTGCGCACCGGTCATCGTGTGCACCGGCGGAAAGCCGGCGTCGAACGCCTCGATCAGTGGCGCGATCTGCGGATCGAGGCTCACGCGTACTGCAAGGCCGGTCGCGACGCGGGAGCGGGACGCCAAGGGAGCAGTGGCCTGAGGGGTTGCAAGGTCGGTGCAACCCGCTGTGGGCCGTCTTCGACGTTGCGCCAGATGCTCATCGCTGTCATCCGGACCGGTGCGACTAGCCGTTGGTCGAACATCATGCGGTTCATCGGGCCACAGACCGACACGGCCGCGACCGCTTCGCCCGGGCTCCCGATGGGAGCTGCGACGCACCCAAACCCGAGCAGCGACTCTTCGCGCTCGAATGCGATGCCATGAGCCCGAACTTTGGCCAGTTCGACTGCGAGTTGCGAACTGCTGGAAATCGAATACCTGGTCTTGCGGGCCTGCAGATCCACCGCGGCATCCTCGTCGCAGTAGGCCAGAATCGCCTTCCCGACGCCGGTACAGTGCGCGGGCTGCCGACCGCCGACGCGGGTGGGTATCGCGGACATCATCCGGTCGCCGATCTTCTCGAGGTAGACGACATCGGATCCGTCAAGAATCGCAAGGTGTACGACAAGGCCAGTGGCGCGGTGCAATTCGCCCAGCAGCGGCCGGGCTGCCCGCACCAGACGGTCCTGGTCTACGGCGAGTGAGCCGAGCTCCACCAGACGCATTCCGAGCTCATAATCGCGTCCGCTGCGGCGCAGCCAGCGCAGCTGCACCAGCCGGTCGAGCATCCGGTGCGCCGACGAGCGGGGCAGTCCGGTGCGGCGGACGAGCTGGGCCAGTGTCAATCGTCCTGGTCCATCGAATGCATCGAGCACCAGCGAGATGCGGTCGATGACGGCGCTAGGGGTCGCCGGTTCAACGGTCTTTGCGGCGTGCACGGTCTCGGACATCGGTCTCCAACCTCTATATATCTGAGCGGCATATTACTATTAGTAATAGTGAGTTGTAGCACAGTGGTGTGGGCGCTGTCACTAGGCACGCAAGAAATACGCCGGCACGCGCATCCGGCGTCCACAGTGAAGACGGATAAGCGCAGGTCAGCCCTTAGTCGCCGACCGGCCCGCCCGGCGACCGTAAAAGCTGCCGTCACCGAGCGAAACGCCGCTGGCATAACCCCATGCGGCCAGGCCGGCGGTCGAACGACCCGCAGCGAAAAGCCCTGGAATGGGCTCTCCGCTGACATGGAGCACCTCGGCATCCAATGTGGTGGCGAGCCCGCCCAGCGTGAAACCGCCGGTGCTCTCCCGTAGATCGATTGCGCCGACGGGGCAGCCGATCGGTTTGACCCACTCGGGCTTCTTGTGCAGCAGCGGATCCTCGCCGCGGGCCGCCCCCTCGTTGTAGGCGGCCACCGTTGCCTGCAGCGAACCGGGGGGCAGCCCGATATCGCGTTCCAGATCGGCAACGGTGTCGGCCACCCAGGTCGCGTCTCGCAGCATGAGCTTCGGTGACCACGAGGCCATCGCCTCCTCTTGGGCGTCGCCGTCGATGATCAGGTAGGCAATGTTGTCCTGGTGATACAGCGTGAGCTGCCCGATCCGGCCCGGGTAAGTGTCTTCGGTGACGTAACGCTGACCACGGCCGTTCACCAGGATGCCGCGGACCAGTTGCTGCGGGTCGATGAAGATCGCGACCTCGGTGGCGTCCATGTGGGCCAGGTCCGCGCCGAGCGCCTGGGCCATCCGAATCGCCTGGCCATCGTGTTGCTCTATCGAGGCTGCCGGACGTCCGGCGATGCGCGGAGCAAACCGCGCCACCATCGCATCGTTATAGGCGAAACTGCCTGTCGCAAGGACGATCCCGGTGCGGGCCCGGATCGTCATCTCGGTGCCGTATTGGCGGGCGCGGACACCGACCACCCTGCCGTCGGATTCAACGACCAGGCATTGAACCCGAACGTCGTACATCGCCCGCGCGCCGGCTGCTGTTGCGGTGTCGACGAGTGGCTTCATCAGCATGTAGCCGGCGCTGGCTTCGCCTTGCTTCTTGTTCTGCATCTGCGGGACGTGCCCGCGGGGGGCGGGGGTGGCGATCGTGTTGAACGGGTAGGCGTTTTCGCCGCCGCTGTACATCAGGCCCTGGTCGCCCATCGGCTCCCAGCCGGGTTCGGAAAAGAATTCCGCCTTGAATGGCACGCCGCAGCCGACCAGCCAGTCGAAGTGTGCGACGCTGCCGGCGCAGTAATCGGCAATCCGATCCTCGTCGGCACCCGGTCCCATCGCCACGTTAAGGAACGTCGCCATGTTGTCGACGGAATCGCTAAAGCCACATGCACTTTGGAGCGCTGTTCCGCCGCCGAGGTAGATGAACCCGCCGGCCATCGCCGCCGCACCGCCCCACGACCCGGTGCGTTCCAGTACCAGGACCTCGGCCCCTGAGCGGGCGGCTTCGACCGCGGCCGCCGCGCCGGCGACACCATAGCCGGCGATGAGGACGTCGGCCTCGTGGTCCCACGAGGTCACCGACGACGCTGCGACGGGCGTGACGTCGGTATCAGGTGTCATAGCCGCATTGCCGCAGGCATCTCGCCGACCCACTGGTGGCCCCAATAGCTGTCAGCGGTGATTTCCTCTGCGGTGTAATAGTTTTCGTCAACCCGCATGCCGTCAGTGCCGAATTCGATGTCCCAGTCACCGGGTGCGCGCACGTAGAACGACAGCATTTTGTCGTTGGTGTGACGCCCGAGGGTGGAGGACAACTGGAAGCCTTCGGCGTTGACGCGGTCCAGTGCCTGACCTACCGCGTCGAGGGTGTCGACTTCCACCATGATGTGGACAAGGCGTGGATCCCGCAGATGTGCGGCCGGGACAATCGCTAGGCTGTGGTGTCGTTCGTTGATCCCAAGGAAGCGAACCCGTACCGGGCCAAACTCTTTCGGCAGCGGGACCCGGAACGCGCCGCGGGAACGGAAACCCAGCACCTCGGTGTAGAAGTCGAACAGCCCGTTGGGATCGGTGGCCGGCACGACGACATGACCCATGCCCTGATCGCCGGTGACAAATTTCGCGCCGAACGGGGTGATGACCGGACTGTGGTCAAGCACCGCGCCATGGAACACCTCGAGTGTGGTCCCAGCCGGATCCTCGAAAGTGATCACCTCTTCCACCCGGCGGGCCTCGGCCTCATCGGTGGACAGCTGCTTGAACGGCACACCGGCGCCGTCGAGCGCTGCTTTGACCCGCTGCAAACCCGGGTGGTCACGCACTTCCCACCCGACGGTAAGCACCCTGTCGGTCTCGCCGGGCGAGACGATGAGCCGGGCCGCGCGCTCATCCATCCGCAGATATAGCGCCGACGGATCGGGTCCCCTGCCTTCTGCAAAGCCGAGAACACCGAAGGCGAACTGCCGCCACCGCTCGATGTCATTGGTCGAAATCGTAATGTATCCAAGACTTTTCAAGTCGCTCATGATTGCCCCCTAGATGAGCGCCCGCAACGGGCCCTCGGGCGGATCGATGCCCAGCGAACTGAGCGCCGACGCGTGGTAGGTGGTGCCCGGGACATGAATGGCATGCGCGTGGCCGACATGCACATCGCGCCAGTAGCGCTGCAGCGGCTTGTCCATCCGCGCCGCATTGCCGCCCGAGCGGGCGAAGATCTCGTCGACCGCGGACACCGCGCGCCA
>DATJOR010000113.1:0-27475 GCA_035506875.1 Mycobacterium sp. | reverse complement strand
TGTGACTTGGGTGCCGAATACCGCCACGCACACGATCATCAGCAGGCCCATGTCGTGGTAGAGCGGCAGCCAGCTGACGCTGCGGATGTCCCAGTCCATGCCGGTCGAGATCACCATCTGTAGCACGTTGGTGCCGATCGCACGGTGGGTGATCTCCACACCGACCGGGGCCCGCGTCGACCCCGAGGTGTATTGCAAATACGCAATGTCGTCGGTGTCGAGACGAACCGGGGCGAACGTGGCGCCCACCGATTCGGGGATTTCGTCGATCGCGATGACCCGCGGTCTGCGGTTGCGCGGCAACGACCGAATAAAATCCTGAACCGCCGCGCCGGCGGCGGCGGTGGTCAGTACCACCGCGGGCGCAGCATCGCCGAGCACCGCGTTGAGGCGCTCGGTATGCCCGGGCAATTCCGGCGCAAACAACGGCACCGCGATGTTGCCGGCCTTGATCGCGGCGAAGAAACCGACGATGTAGTCGATGCCCTGCGGAGCCAGTATCGCGACTCGATCACCCCGGGAGGTCACCTGCTGCAGGCGAGCGCCGATGGCCCGCAACCTGGTGCCCAGCTCGGCCCACGTCACGTCGATGGCCTTACCGTCGGCATGCTGGGTGTAGTCGAGGAAGCGGTAAGCGATGGAGTCGCCGATGTTGGCGATGTGGCGGTCCAGAAATGTCACGAGGTTGACGCCGTCGGGCAGCACGATGCTGCCGGTTGCGTCGAGGTAATCGGCCAACTCCGGTCGACTTCCCCGACCGCCATCTCCAGTCCCTGAGGTACTACCCATGAGGGGAGTCTAAGAGGCGGCTGTACGTTCCATCGTCAGGGACGCACGGTAAACACCCGAGCGAGCTTAGGCCTCGGCGAAGTTGCGGACGATCGACGGGTCGACCGGGATGCCCGGGCCGGTGGTCGTCGAGACCGTGATCTTCTTCAGGTACCGGCCTTTCGACGACGACGGCTTGTGCCGCAGCACCTCGTCGAGCGCGGCGCCGTAGTTCTCGGCGAGTTGCTTCTCGTCGAACGACGCCTTGCCGATCACCAAGTGCAGATTGGCCTGCTTGTCGATCCGGAAGTTGATCTTGCCGCCCTTGATGTCGGACACCGCTTTGGCGATGTCCGTGGTGACGGTGCCGGTCTTGGGGTTCGGCATCAGGCCACGCGGCCCGAGGATCCGCGCGATCCGGCCGACCTTGGCCATCTGGTCAGGCGTGGCGATCGCGGCGTCGAAGTCCAAAAACCCGCCCTGGATTTTCTCGATCAGATCGTCGCTGCCGACCACGTCGGCGCCGGCCGCCGTGGCCTCATCGGCCTTGTCGCCCACCGCGAAGACCGCCACCCGAGCCGTCTTACCGGTGCCGTGCGGCAGGTTGACCGTGCCGCGGACCATCTGGTCGGCCTTACGTGGGTCAACGCCGAGCCGGATGGCCACCTCGACGGTCGAGTCCTGCTTGGTCGACGACGTCTCCTTGGCCAGCTTGGCCGCGGCCAGCGGCGTGTAGAGGGTGTCGCGGTCCACCTTCTCGGCGGCGGCGCGATATGCCTTGCTGTTCTTGCTCATTCGTTAATCCAATCTGATGTTGGGTTGTGGTTGATAAAGCGGGCCGAAGCTGGCCCTCCCACCGGCCGAGAGCTACTCGACCGTGATCCCCATCGACCGGGCGGTCCCGGCGATGATCTTGGCCCCTGCCTCGATGTCGTTGGCGTTGAGGTCGGCCTTCTTGGTCTCGGCGATCTCGCGGACCTGGTCCCACGTCACCTTGGCGACCTTGGTCGTGTGCGGCTCGGCCGAGCCCTTGGCCACGCCTGCGGCTTTCAGCAGCAGCTTGGCCGCCGGCGGTGTCTTGAGGGCGAACGTGAAGCTGCGGTCCTCGTAGACGGTGATCTCCACCGGGATGACGTTGCCGCGCTGGGCGTCCGTCGCGGCGTTGTACGCCTTGCAGAACTCCATGATGTTGACGCCGTGCTGGCCGAGCGCCGGACCGACCGGCGGCGCGGGATTAGCCTCACCGGCTTTGATCTGGAGCTTGATCAGCCCGACAACCTTCTTCTTCGGAGCCATGAGTGTTGGAGTTCCTTCCTAAATCTTCGAGACTTGGGTGAAGCCCAGTTCAACAGGTGTTTCGCGGCCGAAGATGGACACCAGCACCTTGAGCTTCTGTTGTTCGGCGTTGACCTCGTTGATCGTCGCAGGCAGCGTGGCGAACGGCCCGTCCATCACGGTGACGGACTCGCCAACCGCGTAGTCGACCTCGACGACCGGGCGTTCGAAGCCGCCCTCGCTGGCCGCGGCGGCAGTGCTTGCCGCGCCCTTGGCGGGCTTCTTGGCCGCGCCCTGCGGCAGCAGGAACTTCACCACGTCGTCCAGCGACAGCGCCGACGGGCGGGAGGTCGCGCCGACGAATCCGGTGACGCCCGGGGTGTTGCGCACCGCCGACCAGGAGTCGTCGGTCAGGTCCATGCGGACCAGGATGTAGCCGGGCAGGACCTTGCGGTTGACCTGCTTGCGTTGACCATTCTTGATCTCGGTGACTTCTTCGGTGGGCACTTCCACCTGGAAGATGTAGTCGCCGACGTCCAGGTTCTGCACGCGGGTCTCGAGGTTGGCTTTGACCTTGTTCTCGTACCCGGCGTAGGAGTGGATGACGTACCAGTCGCCCGGTTTGGCGCGCAGGTCGGCTTTCAGCGCAACCGCCGGATCGACCTCTTCGGCCTCTTCGGCCTCTTCGGCCTCTTCGGGCACGGTGGCGTCAGCCGACTCTTCGGGTGCAGCGACGTCAGCCGGCCCTTCGGGCGCAGCAGCGTCGTCGGCCACCGCGGCGGTCTCGTCGACCACCGCGTCCGGGGCACTCGCCTCACCGGCGACCTCGTGCAAGGCCTGTTCGATGTCGACCGTCTCACCCACGGGCAGATCGCCGTCGGAGGTAGTCACGGTTTTCTTGGTCCTTCCTATACATCAGGTACATCAGTACGTCAGCTGTTTGTCGCTTCGGCCTCAGCCGAACACCCACAGCACCAGCTTCGCCAGGCCCAGGTCCACCAGGCCGATCAACGTCACCATGAAGATGAGGAACGCCAACACCACCGAGGTGTAGGTGCCCATCTGCTTGCGGTTGGGCCAGATGACCTTGCGCAGCTCGGCGATGACCTGCTTGAGGTAGTTGTAGACGTAGACGATCGGGTTGGTCGACTGCGTTCCTGGTTTGCGGGCCTTCTTGACCTTCTTCGGCTTCTTGCCCGCCTCGTCCTCTGCCGAGCTCTCGGTGAGCTCGACCGCACCGGACGAGCCATGGCTATCGTCTGCTTCGGCTCGCTGACGGGACCGCTTGCCGGTGGGACGCTGCGGCCGCGTCACCACTGCCGTACGGCCGCCACTCTGCTCCTCGGCGCCACCGTCGGCTGCGGCGTCGGCATCGTCGTGCTCGTCGCTCACCGCATGCTCCTTCGTTCAATCTTGCGTGTGGTGTTCACCATCCAGTGTCCACCATTGCAGGTCCGGCTCCTCCTCGGGCCGTACCAGCCCGCATCGTCACCGGACGCATTGCAGGCCCGGCTCCTCCTCGGGCCGTACCGGCCCGCATCGTCACCGAACGCATTGCAGGTCCGGCTCCTCCTCGGGCCGTACCGGCCCACATCGTCACCGGACGCATTGCAGGGGCGACAGGACTTGAACCTGCAACCTGCGGTTTTGGAGACCGCTGCTCTGCCATTTGAGCTACGCCCCTTTGCCGGTTGGCAGGCCAACCTGCCGGTCTCGGGGCCTCACCAGGCGCGCTCTTCCCACCTTGAAAGAAAAACGCTGGTAATGGGAAAACCCCGAGGTCCGAGTGTACATCGCAGCAGGTCTCAGGTACTAATTACGCCGTCCGGACGACCTGGCCGCTCTCCATGTCCCACTTGAGATTGATCGAGTTGTCGCCCTCGTGACCCATCACTGTCGTGTAGGCCGTCAACACGACTTCGCCGTGTTGGTTGGTCAAGGTGTTCCGGGTGACGACGATATCGGCGCCGAACCGCTCGTTGACGGAAGCGATTTCCATCCGGGCGTGCAGCACGTCGCCGGCCAGGATCGGCTTGTGGTAGACGAACTTCTGGTCGACCTGGACGATCTGCATGGTGTCGTAGCCGGTGTCGACCTTGCGCATGAAGTCCGCCTGGACCAGCTTCGCGAGGATCGTGACGAACGTCGGCGGCACGACGAGGGCGTCATACCCGAGTTCGGCAGCCGCGTTTTCATCCAGAGACGCCGGGTCGTCGGCCTTGACAGCCCTGGCGAATTCGCGGACCTTCTCCCGGCCCACCACCCAGCCGTCGGGGTAGTCCCACACCATTCCGAGGATGTCGGTGTTGATTGCCACGGTCAAGCCAACTTCGCCGTCGCGATCGCCCGGCCGAAGATTTTCTTGCCGCCCGCGGTGGCGGTCAGCGCGATCGTCACCGACTTGGCGTCGGGATCGACCGACTTCACTCGGCCGGTGAACACGATCTCGGCGCCCTTGCCGTCGTTGGGCACCGGCACCACCGCGGTGAACCGCACGTTGTACTCGGTCACCGCGCCGGGGTCGCCGACCCAGGAGGTCACGTAGCCGCCGCCCAGACCCATGGTCAGCATGCCGTGCGCGATCGCCATGTCCAGCCCGACGACCTTGGCGATCTCATCGTCCCAGTGAATCGGGTTGAGGTCACCGGAGACACCCGCATAATTCACCAAATCCTGACGGGTCAAGGAATAGACCTTCTCGGGAAGCTGGTCACCCACCTTCACCGAATCGAACTCACGCAATGGCATCGCTGAAACCCTTTTCTCCATCTTCACCAGCACGGCCCGCCAGGGTCGTGTAGGTCTCCTGCACCACGTCACCCGCTTCGTTGGTGACGGTCTGCTTGGTCATGACGATGTCGGTGCCGTGGGCGCGTCGTACCGACTCAATGGACACGTCGCAATACAGGCGATCGCCGACCCGGATCGGCCGCAGGAACTTCAATGTCTGGTCAACCTGCACGATCTGCGCGTCGTCCGTCGCGATGTGGGCGTGCTCGAAGAACGCCGCCACAGCTTTGTAGCCGAACACCGAGATAAACGTCAGAGGTGCCGGGAGCGCGCTGTAACCAAGCTCGGCGGCGGCCTTCTCCTCGAAAAACGCCGGGTCGTCGTTCTTGACGGCGATCGCGTATTCGCGAACCTTTTCCCGCTCCACCACGTAGTGGTCGGGGTAGCGATAGCGCTTCCCGACCATGTCTTTGCCCAACGACGACACCGCTCTAGAACCTACCTAGTTAGTCTTCGTATAGCTCGCGGGCCGCGTCAGCGCGTCTCACGGTGGGCTTGGTGCTTGCCGCAGTTGGGGCAGAACTTCTTCAGCTCCAACCGGTCGGGGTCGTTGCGGCGGTTCTTCTTCGTGATGTAGTTGCGGTGTTTGCACACCTCGCACGCCAAGGTGATCTTGGGCCGTACATCGGTACTGGAGGCCACTTCGGTTCTCTTTTCGGGTTCTCGTTGTTCTCTTGTAGCGATGGCCGGACTCGAACCGGCGACCTAACGATTATGAGTCGTTCGCTCTAACCGACTGAGCTACATCGCCTCGCGGCCTAAGCCGCCTTGATGGGCCGCCTGCCTGCTCGGCGTCCGCCGAGCCCCCTAACGGAATCGAACCGTTGACCTTTTCCTTACCATGGAAACGCTCTACCGACTGAGCTAAGGGGGCGCACCCGTAACGACCGGTCGAGTCACGTCGCGGGCCTAAAAGAGGGTACAACCTGGCCTGCGAACGCGCCAAACCCAGCGGTTATGCGATACCGCGGCGCCACGCGGGCCCCAACGGGTCATAGGCTGAGCAAATGCCTGACTTGCCTAGTTCAGACCGGCTGTACTTCCGCCAACTGCTCTCTGGCCGCGACTTCGCCAAAGGCGACGGTATTGCGACGCAGATGCGCAACTTCGCGTACCTGATCGGGGATCGTCAGACGGGCGATTGCCTGGTAGTCGACCCGGCGTACGCGGCCGGCGATCTGGTCGACGCGCTGCAGGCCGACGGCATGCACCTGTCCGGTGTGCTGGTCACCCATCACCACCCCGACCATGTCGGCGGTTCGATGATGGGCTTCGAACTCAAGGGGCTGGCCGAGCTGATGGAGCGCGTGAGCGTTCCCGTTCACGTCAATTCCCAAGAGGCGCTGTATGTTTCGCGCATCACCGGGATCAGCATCGGTGACCTTACCGAACATGAGCATGGCGACAAGGTCAGCGTCGGCGACATCGACATCGAGTTGCTGCACACCCCGGGCCACACGCCAGGCAGCCAATGCTTTCTGCTCGACGGCCGGCTGGTTGCCGGTGACACGCTGTTTTTGGAGGGCTGCGGCCGCACCGACTTTCCCGGCGGCGACTCCGACGAAATGTTCCGCAGCCTGCAAAAGCTTGCCCGACTGCCTGGCGATCCGACGGTGTTTCCCGGACACTGGTATTCACTCGAACCGAGTGCGTCATTGTCAGAGGTCAAGCGTTCGAACTACGTCTATCGCGTCTCTGATCTCGATCAGTGGCGAATGTTTATGGGTGGGTAGATAAGCAGTTACGGGCACGCCAGCGAATTTTCTGGCCCGTAAGCGCTTGTGATATAAGCGGAGGCGTGGATTCCATGGGTTGGATCCAGGATCGGTGGCATCAGGTGACGGGCGCAACGTCCGGCACCTGGTTGGCTTGGGCCGTGTGGGCTCTGCTCGCTCTCGGCGTGATCGCGCTCATCTACATCGGTCAGCAGAACCGGCGTAACCGTCGAGCGGCGACCGAGGAAACCCGACCACACGTCGGGATGTTCATGGAGCCGCACGCCGCCGACTGGCATGTGATCGAACTCGTTGTGCGGAACTTCGGGAAGACGTCGGCCTACGACGTCTCGTTCACGTTCCCGCACCCACCGACCGTCGCCGAATACGAAAACGCCACCGACGGCTATGCGGATGTCGTTGAGCTACAACTCCCCCGCCAATTGCCGACGCTGGCGCCCGGCCAGGAGTGGCGCACGGTGTGGGATTCGGCGCTCGACCGCAGCGAGCTCGGCGAGGGCATCGAGTCGCGTTTCCCGGGCACGGTGACCTACTACGACCGCGTCGAGACGCCGCGCGGCTGGAAGCTGTGGCAGCGGCGCCGGCGTCCGCTCGAAACCAAGGTCGTGCTGGATTGGGCTGCGCTGCCGCCGGTTCAGCGGATCGAATTGATGACCAACCACAACCTGGCCAAGCGGGAAAAGGAGAAGTTGGAACTGCTACGCAGCCTGCTGACCTATTTCCACTACGCCACCAAGGAAACTCGCGCAGACGTCTTCCGCGGCGAGATCGAACGGATGAACCGCGCGATCGAGGAGACCAAAGATCGGTATCGCCTCCGTCAGATCGACGCACCACCCACCGATGTGAGTCTGCGGTGGGGTGGCGCCGAAGACGAACTGGGCAAGCACCGCGAGAGGGTGGTATGACCACAAGTCCGGTCAGCTATCGCCTCGACGACGCCGTCGCATTCATCACAATGGACGACGGCAAGGTCAACGTGCTGGGCCCGACCATGCAGCAGGCCCTCAACGACGCGCTCGATCACGCCGACCGTGACGATGTCGGCGCCATTGTGATCGCCGGCAACCACCGGGTGTTCAGCGGCGGGTTCGACCTGAAAGTCCTGACCTCCGGCGAGGTTCAGCCCGCGATCGACATGCTCAAGGGCGGATTCGAGCTGTCCCACCGACTGCTGTGCTACCCCAAGCCGGTGGTGATGGCGTGCACCGGCCATGCCATTGCGATGGGCGCGTTCCTGCTGGCCAGCGGCGATCACCGGGTGGCTGCGCCCGCCTACAACATCCAGGCCAACGAAGTCGCGATCGGTATGACGATCCCTTACGCGGCGCTCGAGGTGATGAAGCTGCGGCTGACGCGGTCCGCCTACCAGCAAGCCGCCGGGCTGGCGAAGACGTTCTTCGGCGAAACCGCAATAGCCGCAGGCTGGTTGGACGAAATCGTGCTGCCCGATATGGTGCTCAGCCGAGCCGAGGAAGCCGCACGGGAATTCGCCACGCTCAAGCAGCCCGCACACGCCGCTACGAAGTTGCGGACTCGGGCCGAAGCGCTGGCCGCCATTAGGGCCGGGATCGACGGCATGGCAGCGGAATTCAGCGTCTAGCCCTGCGACGATGCGTGCCGAAACGGCACGAAGAGGAGTAGGGCAATCAAGCTCTAGCCCGCCATTATCGGGGAAGCCAATAGCTCTTGAGGTATTCCTCCCAATTCCAGTAGGACAGGAAAGTTTCCGCCGCTTGATGGCCACGCTCGTAGAGCGCATCCATCTGCATCTGGGAGATCTTGAAGTCGAGAAAGCCGACGTCGGTCGAGTCGACACGGATCGCCCGGGCGCTGACCCACGGCTGGTTGAGGTAGGCCTGATCGTGGCCGACGATCATCGTGGTCACCAGGTCTTCCAGCAGCGTGGGACTTCCGCCAAACCACCGCAGTGGCGACAACCCCGGAACGATCTTGTCGTTGCCCTGGGGCAGGTTTGGCAACACGGTCACACCGAACGTGGGCCAGCGTGGCGGTTTGTGGTCCACCCGGGCAAAGGAGTCGATCGGGAAATTCGACAGCAACCCTCCGTCAACCAGGGTGGACGTCAGGCCGCTGGTGCTGGTCAGCTTGACGGGTTGGAAAAAGAACGGAATCGACATCGAAGCGCGGACGGCATCGGCGACCGGCTGCTCGTCAGGGTCCAGCCCGTAGAGCCTGTGATAGTCCCATGGCAGGCGCACCATCTGTCCGGTGGTCACATCGGCGACGGTGACCACCAGCTTGTAGCGCCGCTCCGGCAAAACATGCTCGTCGTCGACGGCCAGATCCCCGAACGTGCGTACCCCCAGGTTCGCCAGCTGTGAACGAATCCAGTCGTGCGCGAAATCTCCTTTGTAGATGCCTTCTTCGCCCAGCACACCCCAGGCGGGACCGAGCAGCGGTATTCCGGTGATCGGAGTGGGATCGAGAAACTTGCGGTATGGCACCGTCATCGCCAGTTGCTTGACCTCGTCGGGCGTCAGCTGCTCTACGCCCCGCGTACCGGCGGCGAGGATCGCACCGACGACCGAGCCAGCTGAGGTGCCCGAGACGCGCTGAATGGCGTAGCCGGCTTCCATCAGCGCGACGAGGGCGCCGACTAACCCGATGCCCTTGACGCCGCCGCCGGAAAGGACAAGGTCCGCCTTCAGCGGTGTCTCCCCGATCATGCGCGCGACTCCTCCCCATCGCTTCGCTCTGCATCGTCGCTCGCGCGGGTCATCAATGCCGACTGTAGCCGCTGCCGACGACGACGGTCGGGTGACTCAGAACGCGGGCGCGGCCCTGTCGTAGGCGGATCCGTCGCCGTTGCTGTCGGCGATCGATCTGGTTTCAGCGACCCGCGGCGGCGCGTTGGGGTCGACCAACGCCATGATGACCTCGTAGCGCCTGGTGACGTCGTCGCGGTCGGTCGGCTCGGTGACTGTGGCCAGGTTCAGTCGCTGGATCGCGTCGGCTTCGCGGATCAGTACCGTCCGGCGCTTGCGGTCCGGGGTCTGCTCGATGACCTTGGCCAGGGCATCGAGTTGCCGAATCATGATGGCGGGCATACCCGCTGCGGCCTGACGAATGGTATCGAACGTGCGCTCAACAAGCCGATTGAAATCGGCGACGAAGGCGATCACACGGATGTTGCCCTTTGCGTCGCGCCGTACCCGTTGCGGGCGCCACGAGGTGGAGATCCGGCACAGGCAGTCGGCAATCCAGTCGATGCAGGTCATGCCTGTGAACGTGTCGTTGACCGCCGGCGAAAGTGCCCGCAAAGCGATCTCGACCAGCTGATCGAAGCCAAACGAAATGTCTTGCGGCAGCGTGCGATATGCGCCCGTGACGTGGCCCAGTGCAAGCCGGTGGGCGACGGCAGGCGCGGCCTCTGGCGGCCACACCCAGGCCACCACCTGACCGGCAACCAGGAAATGGCCAGGGCGGTACGGCAATTGCACCACCGCGTTGGCCTTCCTGGCGATTTTCACCAGCACGTCATGGCGGATGACCTGAAGATAGCCACTGCGCGGCGTGCGGATCGGGGCACCGAACTCGGCCAACTTTTCCAACAACTCCTCGCGCGACGGACCCCGCGTCCCGTTGACGTCGTAGGATTCTCCGGGATCCAGGTTGTCGATCTCGACCGCCAACGTTTGGGCGATGCGGGCGATCACCACCGGCAGCTGAATCATCGCGGCGATGTGATTGAAGAAAAAGATCAGCACGGCCACATCGACCAACGTCAGAATGAACGTCACCGTGATCGACAGGTGCGGGACAAAATCGCCGTGTGGGCCACCACCCACCGAAACCAACGAAATCGTCGCATAGGAAAACGAGGCGACGAAAGTTCCCAACGAAACTTGAGTACCTGGGTCCCGGACAAAGTTTCGCAGTATCCGCGGCCCGAACTGCGTCGAGGCCAGCGTCAGGGCCACGATGGTGATCGAGAAGACGATGCCGACCACGGTGATGATCGCCGCAGCGATCGTGGCAAGCACGGCTCGGGCCGAGTCGGCGCTGCCGTTCAGCACCCACGACGGCAGCGTGATGATTCCGTCGTACGCCGTGCGATCGATCGTGTAGGTAAGGGCGAACAGCAGGACGATCGCCAGCGTTTGCAATATCGGGACGAGCCACAAATTCGTCCGCAGCTGCTCGCGCCGCCAATCGGCCTCGAAGTAGGCCTGACCACGCATCTAATGATCCCTTCGGCGAGTGCACTCAGAATAACCGTCACCACAGCAAACGCGCCTAAGAATTGTCGCCGGTGCGCGGGAGCGTCGTACTCACTTACGGCTCTTTGGGAAAAAGCAGAGCAGCTAGCAACTGGCCTCTCAACGGCGAGTATTGGAAAGAAACTAGGCGCCCGCGACTCGCGGCACTGGTTTGTTGACGGTTTCTTTACGGGTCGCCAGGGCGGTCCGCCGAGGTCCAGTCGTAGGGGAGAAATTTGCCGTCGAATGTCACCACCACGCGGTCGCCCGACGGGTGGGATTTCTTTTGCAGGTCGACGCTGAAGTTGATCGCGCTCATGATCCCGTCACCGAACTGCTCATGGATGAGCTCTTTGATCGCCCCGCCGTACACCTGCAGGGCCTCGTAGAAGCGGTAGATGGTCGGGTCGGTGGGCACCGCGGTGGGCAGCCCGCCGCGCATGGGCGGCGCGGCCAACACCGCGACCGCCGACTGGTCGAGACCCAGCATCTCGACCAGCACCTTGCCGAGCTCAGCGGGAATCGGGTGCTGGCCGAGCAGCGCCGCGGTGGTCCACACCACCGGCCGGCCGATCGCGTCGGCCAACTCCTGCCAGGTCAGCCCCTTGGCCAGGCGGGCGACGACGATCTGCTCGGTGATCTCGTTTCGCGTCATGGCTACCAGCATGCACCGGATCGGCGAATCCGTCTCACCGTCAGCACCTTTCGCAATACCATTCGAGGCATTGGGTCTTCAGCCACGAGGATCGAGGTCGCTATGCGGATCGTCGTCGACCTGAATCGCTGCCTGGGTTATGCGCATTGTGTGCCGCTGGCGCCCGAGGTGCTCAAGCTCAGCGGCGAAGAGACCCTCACCTACGACCCCAACCCGGATGACAGGCAGCGTTTGCGGGTATTGCGGGCCGCGGCGGCATGCCCGGTGCAGGCGATCATTGTGGAACCGGTCGACAGCGACTAGCCGCCGGCCCATGAACGGGAATGCGTTTAAAGACAACGGTCGCATCGTCATCGTCGGTGCGTCGCTGACCGGGCTTCGTGCCGCCGAAGCGCTGCGCGACGAAGGTTTCCGCGGCCATCTGACCATCATCGGCGACGAGCCAGACGAGCCCTACGACCGTCCGCCGCTGTCCAAACAGGTCCTCAAGGGGTGGGTGCCGGCCGATCACACGACGCTGCCGCGCCTGCGTCACGTCGATGCCGAGTGGCGGCTGGGCGTGGCCGCCACCGCTCTGGACCGCGCCAACCGGTTGGTGCGACTGGCTGACGGCAGCGAGGCTCCCGGCGATCGATTGCTGATCGCCACCGGTGTACGGGCGCGCCGATGGCCCAACGCGGAAGAGGCCGCGCTGCAGGGCGTGTTCATCTTGCGCACGAGCGGCGACGCCGCACGACTGCAGGCCGCACTGGCGGCCCGTCCTCGCCGGGTGCTGATCATCGGTTCCGGGTTCATCGGTTCGGAGGCGGCCTCGGTGTGCCGCGAACTCGGCTTGGAGGTCACGGTCACCGAGCGCGGCCCGGCCCCGTTATGCGGTCCGCTCGGCGGCGTGATCGGCGCGATCGCGGCCGAGATGCAGCGGGCCGCGGGGGTGGACCTGCGCACCGGCGTCTCGGTGCTGGCGTTGGAGGGTGACGCCGGCGGGCACGTGCGCCGCGCGCGGCTCTCCGACGGCAGCACGCTCGACGTCGACGTGGTGCTGACGTCGTTGGGGTCGATGCGCAACGTCGAGTGGCTTGACGGCGCCGGGCTGGCCGCCGGGTTCTGGGGAGTGGGTTGCGACGCCGGCTGTCGCGCATTGGATATCAACGGGGTGGTCACCAACCACGTCTTCGTGGCGGGTGACATCGCCCGGGCGCCGCACGTGCTCTACGACTACCAATTCCTTGCGATGGAACACTGGGACAACGCCGTGCTCGGTGCGCAGGTTGCCGCGCACAACATGGTCTGCGATGAGGTCGACCGATGGGCGCACCTGCTGATCCCGCAGTTCTGGTCGGGCCAGTTCGGCGTCAACATCAAATCCGTTGGCGTGCCGTCCTTCGGCGACGAAATCATGTTCATGCAAGGGTCGGTGAAACAGCGCCGCTTTGCCGCCGCCTACGGCCGCCGCGGCCGCATCGTCGGCGCAGTCACCTTCAACCATGCGAAGTGGATCGACTACTACCGCGAGCAGATCGCGCGGTCGGGGCCGTTTCCCCCTCCGCTACCGGGTTTCGACTTTCCCGAGGACATGCGGGTGATGCCCGCGGACTTCCCGCCGCACGGCGTGCCGACCGAGACGCCGGATGTGGTGTTGACGGGACACCATCCCAGTGAGCGTCGCGCCGAATTCCGTCCAAGGATCCGCAGGTGACACGCGCCGGCGACGATGCAGAGCGAAGCGATGAGGAGGAGCGGCGCAGATGACTCCCGAAGAGGCCTTTGACGCCGCGATGCGGTACGAGAACCGCGCGAATCCCTATCCGTACTTCGACGAACTGCGCAAGACGCCGGTCGTGCGGGTGACCAACGGGATCTACGCCGTCACCGGATACGACGAGCTCATTGCCTTGGCCCACGACCCCCGAGTGAGTTCTGACCGACGCAAAGCTCATCAGCCCAACGCCCCAGAGCCGCAAATGATCGACGAGTCCATGATCGAGATGATGACCAGCTACGGCCGAGACCCGAGTTTTATCGCGTCGGACCCACCGGATCACGACCGAGCGCGCCGCCAGTGCATGCGCTTCTTTGGGCCGCCGCATGCACCGGACGTGATCCCCAGCCAGGAGCCGTTGTGTCAGCGAATTGTCAACGAGCTGCTCGACAACGCGATGAGCAAGACCCGGATCGACGTCGTCGACGAATTCGCTTATCCGCTGCCGGTCAACGTGATTTGCCGGATCCTCGGCGTGCCGACCGAAGACGAGCCCCAGTTTCACGCCTGGATCGCCGACGCGATCACCGGCCTTTTCGACGTCGGCCCCGAGATCACCACCGAGGAGGGCAAGGCGCGGCGGGCCAAAGGCGAAGCGGCCAACCTTGCTTTCAAGCAATACGTCATCGATCTGGTCGAAAAGGCCGAGAAATCCCCCGGCCCACGCATGATTTCGCAGCTGGTGCACGACGACGGACCGGACGGGCGGATGTCACCCAGTGAGATCGTCAATAACACGATGCTGCTGTTTGCCGCCGGCCACGACTCCACGGTCAACCTGATCTCACACTGCGTGCTGACCGTACTGCACAACCCGTGGTCTATCGAATTACTGCGCAGCCGACCAGAATTGATTCCCGGCGCCGTCGAAGAGGTGCTTCGGCTGCAGCCGTCCGTGCAGTTTTTCCCGACTCGATCGGCGCTGACAGATATCGAGATCGCCGGCACCACGATCCCACGCGGCTCACCCATTTACCTCATTTACGCTGCGGCCAACCGAGATCCGCGACGTTTTTCCGATCCCAACACGTTCGACCCGCAACGCCGGGACAACGAGCACGTGGGCTTTGGCAGCGGCATTCACATCTGCTTCGGCGGCCCGCTGGCCCGGCTGGAAGTCAACATCGCGTTCGAGGCGTTCCTTCGGCGGGTGGAAAACCCACGGGTCGTTGAGGATCCACCGCCGTATCGCATCAGCCAGGTCTTCCGCGGTCCGCGGCAGCTGTTCGTGGACTACGACCGAATCAGCCCTGGTCGACCGTGACGAGCAGCTTGAACGTCCTGCTGCCGTCGCCGACCTTGGTGGTCAGGACCAGCGGGTAATACCCGCTGGGCACCGACTGGGCGACGCTGATGGCGACGGCCGCGCTGCCAGATCCGTCGGCGGAGAATTGCCCGGATGCCTTGGCCGCCTTGATCCCCGGGAAGCCGGACTTACCGGTGATGGTGTAGCCGCCGGGTCCGTCGATCATCCGTTGCACATTGACCGTCACGTTGGTGGTGGCGCCCGGCGCCATCTCGACGACGGCGGGTGAAACATTCACGGTCACAGCCGAGCTGCCCGCGCCGAATGACGGCGGCGCGGAGGATTCCGCGGTGCCCCAACTCTTGTTGGGCTGAGGAGAAAGCGAGAACGCCACGTCGCCACCGTCGCGGATGATCGATTGCGGCAGATACGTCTGATCGGTGGGCCTGCCGTCGACGCGCAGGCTCTTGATGTAAGGCATGCGGTACGGCCCGGACGCGCCCGGCGCGGTTATCTGAATGGATTTGCCTGCGGGCAGCTGGATCACGATGCGGTCGAACAGCGGTGTGTTCACCGTGAGGATCGACGTTCCCGGTGTACTCGGGTACAGGCCGAGCGCAGCCCACACGTACCAGCTCGACATGGCGCCGAGGTCGTCGTTGCCCGGCTCGCCGTCGGGTGTGGGAGTGAACAAATCGCTACGCACCCGGTCGACCAACCGCTGCGTCCGCCACGGTTCGCCGATGTAGTTGTACAGCCAGGGCACGTCGAAACCCGGCTCGTTACCCGCCCACAGATACGGCTCCTCGGGGCCCACGTTGAGCTGACTGGTGAAGCGATCCAGCCGCTGCGCCACCGTGTTTCGGCCGCCGAGAGCCGTCACCAGTCCCGCGACGTTCTGTGGCACATACCAGACGTATTGCTCGGCGTTGCCCTCATCGAAGCCGAGTTGGCTGAAGCAGCCCGCAGCGGGTTCCACCACGCCGGGCCCCTCCGGAAACAAGCCCATGGCATCACGCGGCGAGATGAAGCGGGTGGTGGGGTTGAACAGGTTCTGCCAGTACTGTGCCCGATTCTGGAATTCGGCGGCGGTCGCGGAATCGCCCAGTGCGTCGGCAAATTGGGAGATGGCGAAGTCGTCCACCGACCACTCCAACGTGATGGAAGCGCCAGGGATCGCACCATCTGTGCACGAGTCCGCGTTCAGCGGCAGATAACCGCGCTCCAGGTAGGTGGCGATTTCTGGCCGCTCCAAATAACCGTTGCGTCCGACACCCCCCTCGGTCGCGGCGTTGACCATGTAGCGCAGCGCCGTGTGAACGTCGAAATCCCTCGCGCCGAAGGCGTAGAAGTTCACGATCAACGGGACCACGCTGTCGCCGGTCATCTCGGCGGTGGCGGTATTGGCCAGCGCCCACCGCGGAAACGACCCGCTCTGCGAGGCGTCGTTCACCAGCGACTGTGCCATGTCGCTGGCTTGATCCGGGAACAGCAGTCCGTGCAGCGCGGCAAGCCCGCGGTAGGTGTCCCAGTCGGAGAAGTTGGCGTACTGGGTGTGCGGGGCAGCTACTTTGTGAACGTCGCCGTCGAATCCGATGTAGCTGCCGTCGACGTCGTTAAAGGTGTTGGGATTCAACAGCGAATGGTAGAGCGCCGTGTAGAAGGTCTTGGTGTCGCCCGCGTCGGCGCTGGCGATCGTGATGTGCGACAGCTTGTCGTTCCACTCTTTCGATGCGGCGGCGCGCGTGTCGTCGAAGTTCGCGTTGCCCTCGGCCTCCAGGTTGGCTCGCGCTCCGTCGAGACTGACGTAGGAGAGCGCGGTGCGCACCTCGATCCGCGAGCCCGTCGGAAAAGTCACGTATCCCCCGCTGGATCCGCTGTAGCTCGAATATGCGCTGCGGCCGTCGGGAAAGATCGAATAGCCGTCCCAGGTGCCGACCGAGGTGAACGGCTGACTGAACTTCATCGCGAAGTACACCGTGTAGACGTTGTTCTTGCCGCAGAAGCCACCGCTGGTCGCCGATCCGGTGATCGTGGTGTTGTCGTCGCCGATCGTGATGTTCGAGGCGGAGGTACCCCCTAGCGACGCACCGGAATTCACGTGGAACAGAGCGGGCCGGCCATTGTCGGGGTAGGTGAAGCGCCCCATGCCGGTGTGGGTGGTGGCGGTGAGCTCCGCGGTCACTCCCGTTGTTGGAAAGCGCACCGAGTAGTAGCCGGGCACACCGACCTCGGTGTCGTCGTGCGCGATCTCCTCGGTGCGGTCCCAGGGCTCGGATCCGATCGAGGTGGTAGTCGGCAGCATCGAGATGTCACCGAACGCCGCGCACCCCACCGAGGCGTGCGTCATGCTGAATCCGGTGGCTTGTCGGTTGCCGTGGTCGTAGCCGGCGTAGTTGCCCTCGGTGTCCGGCGAGTACTGCACCATCCCGAACGGCACCGAGGCGCCGGGAAAGTTGTTGATCTCCCCCACCCGCTTGCCGCCGGTGCCGGTCCCGATCAGCGTGTCGACGTGGTCGACGGGATTCTCGACCATGACCGGCGGGTCGTACGACGTGGGCACCGCGCTGGCCAGCATCACGGCGACCAGCAGTACCGCCCCCAAGAGGGCGGCAAGGCGCCTTCTTGACCACATCACTCCAGCTTGACTGAACCGCGCTGTGGATGTCCGACGACATGCCGTTCTCAACATCGGGGGCGTCACACGAGTAACTCCGGTACCTGAGTCCGGCCATTAGACGATGCTGCGAAACGGCACCGCCGGTGATATCACCGGCCGGGCGAACCGTCGTGATATCGCCGGTGGTGTGAAAACGTAGAACGCACTAGCCACCCCCGCTGATACCACTGGGACTCCTGTGGCTCAGGCGAACCACACCGGATTCGTCAGCGCGACCATCGCGCCAAGCGGGCGCCGTTGGGCTTCTCGTACCTCCAGGCGTACGAAGCGGGCCGACGCGGCGTCGAGGTCCCATTGCAATCGCGCCGACGGGCCGACCGTCGCCTGTCGCACCCGTCCTTCGGCGGTGATCAGGGCAACGGTCGTGTCGGGGGCTCCGCTCATCACGGCGGTCACCGTCGCCGACGCGCCGGGCGGCACCCGCAATGTCTGCCCGGGACCGGCCACGCCACCGTCGCCGCTAGCGGTCAACTCCAGGGCCACCTCGCAGGATCGGGCTAGGTACGAACGGCCGCAGCGCAACCCATCGACAATGGCGGGGATCGAGAGTCCGTCTGCATGCACAACCGTCTGCGGAGAGCCAACCTGCTGGTGCTCGCCGTGCGAGTCGCTGCCGCCGACGGCCACGATCCGACGGCCCTGGCGAAGCAGTCGCTGCCAAATACGAAGCGACAGTTCATCATCGAGGTTCCAGCGACCGTTCCACACCTCGAGCGCGTCTACGTGGTCAAAACCGAATTCCCACGCCGCGCCCGGCAACGGCACCGACGGGTGCGCGGCCACCACCAGCCCGCCGTCGTCGCGGACTTGGGCGGCGAAGCGCGGAAACACCTCGTCGCTCGGGCCATACCGCCAGTCCACCCACGCGTGCGGTGACAGGCCGACGGCCAGCCAGTGGCCGTGCCGGGTGGTGACCTCCTCGCCGGGAATCACCAGTAGCCCGCCGGTGCGGCACAAAGGCCATACGCGGTTGGCCGAATTCGTGTTGTGTTCAGTCGAGACAATGAAATCCAGCCCGCTGGTGCGTGCGGCCGCGATCATCTCATCGGGCTCGCGCTCACCGTCGGAGTGCACGGTGTGCAGATGTAAATCCCCGCGGAACCATCGCGCGCCGCTCACCGATGGCGGCGGTGAAAACTCAACCACCGGCTCGCATTCGGCCACCGATCGGCCGCGCTCCAGCGTGACGTGGACGTCCCACGCCATTCCCCAGGGATTCAGCACTACGGGACCGAGAGCGACGGCCCACACGCCCGGCTCGATCGGGCCGGCCAGGTAGCCGGGGGTGGCGTAGCTGCTGGACACCTCGAAGTGGTCTCGCGCTCCGCCCGACCAGCCGCGGAAGCCCGCTGTATTGCCTAAGTCGTAGCCAGCCGGTCCAAAGATGCCCAGATCCAGTACATTTCGGGCCACTCTGGCGACGGAGAAGTCGTCATGCGAGGTGGCGACGCGAATGCGCTGCACCCCTGGGGGCACGTCGAACGGGAGATATTCCCACCGGTAGATGCCGAACCCGAACCGGCCGGAAAACGCCAACTCGATCGCACCGGGGGCGACTGTCGCGATGCTCACGACTGCCAGGATCCAACATGAGGGCGTAACCAACCGTTACATCGACACGAACACCGGCCGTCGGGCCGCTTGCGATCAGTGGCGCACTCCGGAAACCGCTGGAACCCCTGACGCCGGTCTCGGTTTGAGGATCACGCTGGTCGCAATGGCGGCGATGCCGATGGCCACGCAGATCCACAGCGCCGAGTGGTACGACCCCGCGGTGCCCGCCCCGACAACCGGCCCGGCCCAGGCAAATCCGAGCGAGCCACCGATGCCGTACGCGGCGTTGCTGATACCCGGCAGGGACCCCGGCTCATCCTCAGGTGCCTGGATGACACCAAGTGCCATCATCGGGGTGAGTGCCACACCCATGCAGGCCCCGAACAGAATCATCAGCAGGATGACCATAGTTCGGTCGAGCGCAAAGACCGCGAGCAGCGCGGTGGCAGCGACCGCACAGACCAGCCCCGCCCGCAACACTGTCACCCAACCGATCCGTACCGCGAGCCGTCCGATAAACGGCGACACGATCAGCTGGACCAGCGCGGCGGGAGTGATGAACAGCAACGCCGTCATGATCCCGCTGGCGTTGAAGCCGACGGATTGGTTCTCGGCGATCGACGGGATGATGAAGCCCATCACGACCATGGAGGAGGCACAGGCCAAGATCGTCACGGCGATCACCGGCCAGGCGTAGCGCGAGCGCAGTTCATCAATGTGGACCAATGGTTGCGCAACCCGCTTCTCGACCACGACGAACGCCGCGAACGCGACGATGGCAGCGGTGATGCAACCGAGCACGAAAGGCGAAGTCCAGCCGTCGTCTCCACCGTTGCCGACGAACAGGTTGATGCCCCCGACGGTCATCGCGATCAGCACCGCCCCGACCCAATCCATCCGGCCCGGGTCGGAGCGAGAAGATTCGTCGCCGGGCACCGCTGCCCAGGCAAGTGCGACGGCAACGATTCCAACTGCCAGCGTCACGACGAAGATCGAGCGATATCCGAAGTGGTCGACCAGGTAACCGCCGAGCAACGCATCGGTGCCGGCCACCCCGCCGTTGACCGCAGAAAGAATGCCGCAGCAGACGCCGAACACCGCAGGGGTGAGGCGTTCGCGCATGATCAGGAAGGCCAGGCCGAAGGTGACGTTGGACACGCCCTGCATCGCCCGGCCGGCCACCACCGCCGGCAGCGTCGTGCCGAAGATGCACAACAGTGTTCCGACGCACATCAGGACCAGCACGCCGATCAGGACGCGCTTGCGACCGATGTAGTCGCTCCACCGGATCAGCACGACATTGGCGATCGCACCGGCGAGATAGTTGTAGTCCGACATCGATGCGAACGCATTGGGTCCGAGGTGGGCGTTGAGGTCGCCGATCGCCGGCGCCAGCATGGTGGCGTTGAGCATGAACGAGACCACCGACAACACCAGGGCGGAGACCATGAACACGGTCTGGCTTTGCGAAAGGGTGCTGACGCGACCGTTTTCCGTGGTCATTGTCGTGCGTTGCTCGGTCATGACACTCCTATTTCTAAAGAGCGATTCTTGGTGCGGGTGATCCCGAGTACCGCCAGGCCAGCGGGTAGCAATAGCGCGGCGATCGCCGCGAGGATGGCCCTGATTCCGCCACCGGCGCTCAGGCCTTGGTGCTCAAGTGATTCCAGCACGCTGCTGGACACCGCTACCCCGACGCCGGCGAGCGTGACGAGCGATGTCAGGGTGACGCCGGCGGCTTCGCCGGCGCGTTCGGGCGCGACGACCGCCTGAGTCGCCACCGTGGTGAATGCGTAGACGAACCCCATCGTGAACCCGCACGCGGTCAGCGCGGCGAGGTACACCACGAAGTTGTCCGAGGCGGCCAACACCGCCAGCGACACCGCGGCGACGGTGCAACCGATCCCCATGACCGCGAACGGTTTATTGCGCGATGCGAGACGTCCGGATACCGGTCCACCCAGTGCCGCACCGCCGGACGGGCCGAGAAAAGCCAGCCCAGCCATCAGCGGGTCGAGCCCGCGCACCTGCTGCAGATTCAATGTCGACAAGAAGACCGTCACCACGTAGGCGATGTTGGCGACCGTTCCGGCGATCACCAGCACGGTGAAGCGGGTATTGCGCAGCAGCGACAAGTTGATCAACGGGAAGCGCACTCGTGCTTCGACCGCGACGAATGCGGCCAAAAGCGCGACGGAGGCCAGGAATACACCGATCACCGGTGCCGACAGCCACCCCCAGGCCGGCGCGCGGTCAAAGGCGAACGTGAACAACCCGATTCCGAACACGATCAGTCCCAGGCCGCTGAGATCCACCCGGCGGGGCACAGTTTCGTCCGACGTCTCGGGAATGGCTCTCATACCGATGACGAGCGAGATCCCCGCCAACGGCACCAGCAGCCAGAACACCGCGCGCCAGCCCAGCGTCTGGGTGAGCAGACCGCCCACCAGCGGGCCCGCGGCATTACCCAACCCGGCGATGCCATAGGCTAATCCGATTGCACGACTGGCTTTTTCGGTCGGCAAGGTATTGGTCAAGACACTTACCGACACCGGAAAGATCAGCGCGGCGCCAAGTCCCTGTACCGCGCGGAAGATGATCACCACCGTCGCCGAGGGGGCGATGGCACAAAACACCGAGGCAACTCCGAACAGTGCGATCCCGGCCAGCAGTGTGCGGCGCCGACCGAAGATGTCGCCGATGCGGCCCGCGGGCGCCATGAAAGCGCCCAACGCCAGCATGTAGACGCTGATCACCCACTGCAGATCGGTCGTCGTGCTGCCAAGGTCCGATGCCATCCGTGGCAACGCGAGGTTCATTGCGAAGTAATCGATTTGCACGCAGAACAACGCCGTCGATATGGCAGCAAGAATCCAGCGAGGGTGGACCTCGTGCCCCGGCGAGTTCACGCCTAAAACGATAAGGCCGGAATACCGTCCGGCGAGGGCAAATCGCCGAGCCTAAATCCCAAGCAGGCGCTCGGCGTTGAGATGGGCGATCTTTTCTTTGTCGGCCGGGGTGATGGGCATCTGCTCGAGGAATTGCCGTCCGGCTTTCATACTGGCGAATGGGTAGTCGGCGGTGAACACAACGCGGTCAATGCCAATCACGTTGACCATGGCCTGATAAGCGTTGAACGACAGGCTCCAACTCGGATCCGTCGCACCCGGTTCTTGGTTCGCCATGTCGCCGGCCAAAATGCCGCCGTAGAAGTTCTCCCGGAAGTACTCCTTGATGGTCCGTTTGAGCCCACTCTCGCTGGCCGGAAACGTGTAATCGGCCCGCCACGCCATCCAACTCAGCGCCTCGAAATGGTGGCCGACGATGAGTTGCAGCCGCGGAAACCGGTCGAAGACCCCGCCCAGGATCAGCCGCAGGCAATGGATTCCGGTGTCGATGTGCCAGCCGGCCCCCGCGATGGACAACAACGCCGACACCCCCGGCGAGAAGCCTTTGTAATAGGCGTCGATGACCGGTTGCGGCGGCACGGTGGGATGCAGATAGATCGGCACGCCGAGCGTTTCGGCGGATTCGAACACCGGCCAGAAGAACTCGTCGTCGAGGAAGCGGCCGTTGACATGGCCGTTGATCAACGCGCCCACGAAGCCGTGATCGCGCACGGTGCGCTCGAGTTCCGCGGCGGCGGCGCCCGGGTCGCCCATCGGCAGGGTGGCAAAGCCGAGGAACCGGCCCGGATGCTGGGTGACCGCAGCTGCCACAGCGTCGTTAGCCTGTTTGGCCAGCTCCACCGCCAGCGGCACCTCGACAGCCTCGGCGCCCGGAACGTTGGACAGGATCTGGACGTCGATGCCGGCCGCGTCCATCGCGGCGATCCGGCCTTCGCCGATATCCAGAATGCCGGGCGGCGGCCACCCGCCGTCGCCGTAGCGATCGCTGCGCGCCCCCTCGAACAACTTGCGCGGATTGTTCGGATTCGCGTCGGCGATCGCCGGAAGTGTGTAGTGCTCTTCGAACGCAATGATCTTCATTGCATCCAATAAACCACTCGTAGCTGAGGGTTGGATTAGCCGGTGAATGCCGTGGGTACACCGGGTTTCGAGATCGCAGATTCTTCAGGTTGCTGAGACACATGCACCGCCCAACCCGGCCGATGTCGGCTGCTTGAGCTAGGGAGGCCAGCGATGGCCAGAACACGGGTCGCAGCGGTGTGCGCTGTCGCGCTCTTCATGATTTTCGCCGCGGTGTCGGTGTGGGCGTATCCCAGAACTCCAACCGGCCAATCGGATTCACTGGACGGCGCCGCGACGCCGCCGCCGAGCGATTTGGCTCCGCCGCTACGCGCGCAGTTGCGGGCATGGCTCACCGAATCCCGGCCGTTGATCAACGCTCTGGTCATCGCGCGAAACAACATTGCCACTGCTGCGGCCGTACGTGACATCGCCCGGACAGGCGCAGCATGCCAAACCGCCACCGGTGCGGTTGCCGACTTGCACCGACAGTTGCCGAGCCCGGCGCCGACGCTGACGCGCACGTTCGAGCAGGTGATCGACAACTACGATGTCGGGCTGCCGTATTGCATCGGGGCGATGCACGCCGACGGCGGTAGTGGCATGCAGCAAGCGGCGACCTTCATCACTCGGGCAGACGCCGCCATGCGGACGGCATTCGACTTTCTCGAGCACGTGCCCGGTTGCGAGCCCCGCGAAGTGGGCGTGGTGATCGCATAGGTCACCAGAACCGGACCGAATCTGGTGGGACTTTCGGCACCCCGCCCAGGGACCTCCGGCATCGGAGCCCGAGGCCAACGCCCCTCGTCATCGACCGCGCCGGACGCGAAGTATCGCAGTCAGGTACTCAGTTCGCCAGGTTGAGGGAGCCCAGGATGACCAGATCCAGCCGTCACCGCGCGCACCCACGCGGCAAGCGGCACCGATACCAACGCCATGAACTGGTCGCGGCGGCGAGCGGGGCCGTGCTGGTAATCGTTATCGCCGTGCTCTCGGCGTGGGCGCATCAAAGCCTGTCTAACGCACGGCTGGCTGCAACGAACACCGCCGCAGTCCGGCCGGCGAGCGCAGCCTCTGCGGCGCCGGCGCCTTCTCCGTCGTTGCGTGTCCAGTTACGCGCATGGCTTGACGACGCCCGGCCATCGATTCACGGCGTGATCATCGCAGGGGACACTGCCGTCGCCGCTGCGGCTCGAGCTGACATCGGTGGCGCAAGCACGGCCTGCCAAACGACGGCGGCCGCGCTGGCGACCGCTCAGCAACACCTGCCCAGTCCGGATCCGGCGGTGAACATCGCGCTGCAGCAGGCATTTGATGACTACCAGGAGGGAATTCGTTGGTGCATCCGGGGTACCCAAGACCAGGATGCCATCGATATCGGACGGGCCGCGGGCTTCATCGAACAAGGAAAGTTCGCCCTGCAGAGAGCATTTGAGATCGTCGAAGCCGACTTATCGGCCGACTCCGATGTGCTGACTGTGTAGCCCGATCAGCCAGACGTGTGAACGATCAGCACGTCGACCTTGGCCCTGTTGGCCACGGCGCCGGGGATCGAGAACACCCGCGCGACGATCGCCGATCGCGCGTCCAACCCCACATTGCCGACCACCAACAGATCGGCGCCGACTTCCTCGGCGAGCTCGACCAGCGCATGCACGGGAGCGTCTTTGATCGGCCGGTCTTCGATGTTCTTCGCGCCGGCCGCCTTCGCCCGGTCGCGGGCGTCGTGCAGGATCGCATAGATGGGCGCGTTGCCCGATACCTTGTAGGCCTCCGGCCCGAGGACGTCGGCCGCGCGCTTATCCTCCGCCTGGGTGAAGTAACCAGTCCCGATGATCAGCTTCGCGTTGCATTCGGCGGCAATCTTGGCCGCCCGGTCTACCGCGCGTAGTGACGACTCCGAGCCATCGGTGCCGACCAACACTGTCTGATAGGTCGTCATGCGCCCTCCCCAACGTGGTTTGCGATGCCTTTCGGAGACAGTAACCCGCCAATTCGGCAGAGCCGGAAAATTCCGCGAAGTGCATCGCTCCCCGATCCTCGCGGGACGCTGTCGATATCGCCCATAACCAGGGCAAACTGTGTATACGGTCTTGCTAGCGGTCCCTTCCTTGGGTGTTCGTGGTGGTTCATCCGCAGACCTGCCTTTCGGCAGGCCCGCGGTGGGGACCGTCACCTGAATTCCACGAAGACCGGGACGACCTCGCTAAGGAGGTACGAGATGCTAAACCGCGTGACGGCCCACGACAGCGGGCTATCTTTACAACGCGAGCAGGATGCCGAGTTATTGAAGAAGTCAGGTGTGCACAAGCTCGTCATCACCGACCGCGAAGGCAACTGCTTGGCGTTCGTATTATGTTGGGACAGTTTCGACTACGACGCCGAGACAGACACCTATGTGTGCGTCGCCGACAACGACGGCAGAGAACTCATGACCATGTTTACCGCCGGTGAAGTCAAATCGGCGCCTGGTGCCAACATGTACGTCGTCACCGCACCTGGATCGAGGACGCTGCAGGCCCTGTGACGGATTGGTTGTCTAACCGGCGAAAGCAAGGTTAGGCGTTACGCGATTGCCGGAGTATGCTGACCGTCCGTACGGTTAGTTATCCGGAGGGTCGTGATGCCCCGTTCGCCCGGTAGACGCAGCGAGATTCTCGATGCGTTTGTCCGCTATGTCGCCGAACGTGGCTACGACAGAACGAATCTCGGCGACATCGCCGACGAGCTTGGTATGTCCAAGGGCACTATCGTTCATCACTTTGGCACCAAAGCGCAGATGTTGCGAGAGCTTGAAGAGACCCACCTGGCCTGCCAGCTCGATGCGCTACATCGGGTATGGGAGCGCCTGGGCTCGCCGCACGAACGCATCGCCGCGATGATCTACACCTCCGCACTGCTACAGGTGATCGCACGCGACGCGACGGTGGCAAGCCAGCGTGAGTGGGTTCAGCTTTCCGATGATCCCGCGATGCAGCAAGTGCGAAAGTTGCGCCATCAACTGCAAGCGCTCACGATCGAGGAGATCCGCAGCGGGATTGAAAGCGGTGTATTCCGAAGCGTAGACGCCGAATTGGCAGCGCTACAGCTGTGGGGATCACTTCAGTGGATGTGGGTGTGGTTCGACCCGGTCGGTTCCCGGACACCCGAACAGGTCGGCGCCGCTTTCGTCGACGTTTTCCTCGGTGGGTTGCTGTTCGACCGCTTGGGGCTGAGCAAGTGGGCGAACCCTTCGACAAACATCGTCTCGGTGGTGCGGGAATGCCTTACCGCGGTAACGGGCGCGGCGGATTGACGGCATAGCGACGGAATCGGGAGCGGCAAATGCAGGTGGCAGGGGCTTTTCGCTTATTGACTGTACGGACGGTCAAATGCAATAGTTGCTGCGTGACGCAAACCAAGGCGCACGTCCACAGGCCGCGAATCGATACCCGCGGCGCCGGGGTTTCGTCCGCTCCACGCACCAAAAGTGTTCTCGCGAGGCATCTTTCGATATGACCACTTCCCAAGTGACGGCTGAGCCGGTACTCACCGGCAAGTTGCGCGAACAGCTCCGACCCGGAGCGGAAGTGGTCGGCGGGTTCTTCCGCATGTGCTCGCTGACCGCCAGAGCCCTGTTTCAGCCGTTCGAGTGGCGTGAGTTCATCGCCAATGGCTGGTTCCTCATGCGGGTATCGCTGCTGCCGACCATCGCGGTGTCCATCCCGGAAACCGTGCTGCTGATCTTCACGCTCAACGTCCTGTTGGCCGAATTCGGCGCCGCCGATGTCTCCGGGGCCGGTGCCGGGATCGGCGCAGTGACCCAGCTCGGCCCGATCGTGACGGTGCTGGTGGTCGCCGGCGCGGGCGCCACCGCCATCTGCGCCGACCTCGGCGCCCGTACCATCCGCGAGGAGATCGACGCGCTCGAAGTGCTCGGTATAGACCCGATCCACCGGCTCGTGGTGCCGCGCGTCGTCGCGTCGATAGCAGTCGCGGTGCTGCTCAACGGTCTCGTGATCGCCGTCGGTCTGGGGGGCGGCTACGTCTTCAGCGTGTACCTGCAAAACGTCTCGAGCGGTGCTTACCTCTCCACGCTGACCGTGCTCACCGGTTTGCCCGAAGTAATCATCGCGATGATCAAGGCCGCGATGTTCGGTCTGATCGCGGGCCTGGTCGGGTGCTACCGCGGGCTGACCGTGCACGGCGGGTCCAAAGGCCTGGGCACTGCCGTCAACGAGACGGTGGTGCTGTGCTTCATCGCGCTGTTCGCGGTTAACACGGTGATGACGACCATCGGTGTCCGGTTCGGAACGGGGCGCTGACGTGGTTACCGCCGCGCTTGATTACCGCTACCCGCGGACAGCCGCCGTCCTCCGACGATACCGCCACGCCCCGGCCGAGCTACTCACCGAGCTAGGGCAGATCGTCCGGTTCGCACTGACCACAATTGGGCTGATCCCCTTCGCCATACGTCACTACTGGAAAGAGCTGGTGCGGATGGTTGCCCAGATGGGGATGGGTACCGGGGCGATGGCCGTGGTCGGCGGCACCGCCGCCATCGTCGGGTTCATCACCCTGTCCGCGGGCTCGCTGGTCGCCATCCAGGGCTTCGCGTCGCTGGGCAACATCGGTGTCGAGGCATTCACCGGCTTTCTGGCCGCAATGGTCAATGTGCGGTTCGTGGCGCCCGTGGCCTGCGGTCAAGCGCTGGCCGCCACCGTCGGCGCCGGCGCCACCGCTGAACTCGGCGCCATGCGCATCAGCGAGGAGATCGACGCCCTGGAGGTCATGGGTATCCGATCCGTCGCCTACCTGGCATCCACTCGGGTGCTGGCGGGC
>DATJOR010000112.1:0-5434 GCA_035506875.1 Mycobacterium sp. | reverse complement strand
ACGTGGAATTTGAACGCGATGATGTCGTTCATCGCGCTCAGGGTGAGCACCATGTAGAAGGCGATCGCCATGGCTCCAATTGCGGTGCGCACCGGCACATCACGCGGGCGCTGCAGCAGGTTGTGGTGCGCGCGATCACCGGAGAAAAACTTTTCCAGGAACGGATAAATCGTCAGCAGAACGAGTACCACGCCCATGACCAGTGCAACAGCAGCACCCGCCGGAACGGTGTGGTGGCCGACGTATAGCTCCCACGCCGGCCACAGCCGCTGCAAGCCTTCGGTCCACATCATGTAGAAGTCCGGCTGGCTGCCGGCAGCGACGTGAGATGGCCTGTAGGGCCCTAGGTTCCAGATCGGGTTGATCTGCAGCAGGCCGCCCATCAGGCCCAGGATGCCGGTGATCAGCGCGAAGAAGGCGCCGGATTTGACCGCGAACACCGGCATCACTCGTACGCCGACGACGTTGTGTTCGGTGCGGCCGGGGCCGGGGAACTGGGTGTGCTTTTGGAACCACACCATGGCCAGATGCACGCCGATCAGCGCCAGGATGATGCCGGGGAACAGCAGGATATGGATGGCATACAACCGCGGGATCAGGATGTCGCCCGGGAAGTCGCCGCCGAATAGGGCCCAGTGCAGCCAGGTGCCAATCACTGGCAACCCCAACGTAATTGAGGACAGCGCAGCCCGCAGTCCGATACCGGACAGCAGGTCGTCGGGCAGCGAGTAGCCGAAGTATCCCTCGAACATCGTCACGATGAGCAGCAGTGAACCGACGACCCAGTTGGCTTCCCGTGGTCGCCGGAACGCCCCGGTGAAGAACACGCGGGCCAGGTGCACCATCATCGCGGCGGCGAACATCAGTGCGGCCCAATGGTGTACTTGCCGCACAAACAGCCCGCCACGCACCTCAAAGGAGATGTTGAGCGCTGACGCGTAGGCCCGCGACATCTCTATGCCGCGCAGCGGCTGGTACGCACCGTTGTAGGTGACCTCGATCATGGACGGATCAAAGAACAGCGTCAGGTACACGCCGGTAATCAGCAAAATCACGAAGCTGTACAGCGCGATCTCACCCAACAGGAACGACCAGTGGGTCGGAAACACTTTGTTGAGCTGACGCCGTAGTGCGGCCGAAGGGTGATAGCGCGCGTCGATGTCGTGCGCTTGGCGCGCCGCGGTATTTGCTGGTCGGAGGCCCATGACCACCATCCCCTCACGGCCAAAGCCGCTGCTAGGCGACCAGCCGAGCATCTACTATGGTACGTAGTACCACATAGCGTAGTACCGCACTGCTTGCCCGTAAAGGGGGTGGTCAAGCCTTCCCGGTGCGCTCGCGATGCTTGCATCCCGGCCAGCAGCAGGGCCGACGCTGGCCTTCTTCCAGCTCCTCCCGAGTCCGGCGGATGCGGCGCTGTCGAGTGACGTCTTGCTTGGCATCTTCGACCCAGCAGATGAACTCGTTGCGCGCCAGAGGCGTGATGTCCTGCCATGCAGCGAGGACCTCGCTGTTGGCGATCAATGCCTCGCGCAGATCTGCGGGCAGCTTGTGTACCACGCCACCCGGCACTCGCTGGCTGCTCACGAGGGCCAGGCTATACGTTCGCGGCGTCCTATCGATCGAGGCTGGGCGATAGAATCTCGCCCAGGATGTCGACCTGACTGCGAGCGGAGAAGGCCTGGTAGCCACGCTGGCCGAGTTCACGGCGCGTGCGATCGTCGCCGAGCAGTTCCACACAACGATCGACCAATTCGTCGTACGCCGCGAACACGATCCCCGATGTTAGGTCGGCGTCCTCAGCCGGGTTGGACCCGCGCTCGGAAACTATCGCGCGCCCATTGGCCAGCAGATACGAAACACGGACGATCTCGAAGACTTCCGCTTCGTACAGATGCATGTTGAGGACAATCTTCGAACGGGCGATCATCGCGTCGCGGCCGGCGCCGAACACGCCAAACAGCCATTCGACACGAAAACCTCGAGCGCGCAAGGCATCTAGAACAGCCCGTCGACGGGGGCTGTTCGAGCCGTAGAAAAGGACGTCGATGTCTTCGGGGACGGCGGCGATCCGGGTCAGCTCGGGGACGTATCCAACCCGAACGTGAGTGAGCTGAGGGACATGCCAGGCGGCGAGCCGCTCGACGTTGGCTTGACTGTAATCCCAGACCGGGTAGCGCCGGAAAAGGTCAAGGAGCGCCGGCGTCAGCCAGGGCGATCCCTCGTAAACTTGCTCAAAGTTGTACAAGATCGCGTTTTTTGGCGGCTCCAACCCGTAGTGGGCGAGCAGGTTCGAACCGAGCACGATTGTCTGGCGATCGTCGTAGTCCAGGCGATCCGTCAACAACGAATCGTGGCCAAGTGCCAGAAGCGCGTAATGCAACGCCTCCGCCATTTCGCGAAACGCCTCGCTGTACAGATAGGTCGGAGGGGACACAATTGCGACGGCGAACTGCACGGCGCAGAGCTTAGGCGATAGCTTGGGATCATGCTCGGCAGCTACAAACCGGCGCCGAGTGGTGCCGCGAACCCGGGACCGCTGGCGGCTATACCGTGAGCGCGGATCCGGATGCGCTGTACGAGCGCGTCCTTGCCCACAAAGCGGAAATCATGCGACCACCTGCCGAAAGGGACTACGGCGCCAACGAATTCGCCATCCGCGATCCGGAGGGCAACCTGTGGTCTTTCGGCGATCACCGTGGCGAGCCGACGCCGGTCTAACAGGGGAAGCGCGTGCAAGTTACCAAAGTCATGGCCAACCTTCGGGTGACGGACATCGAGACAGCCAAGAGCTTCTATGGCGACTACCTCGGATTGACCAACGAGGAGTTCAACATGGGCTGGGTGGCCCGGCTTACCTCAGCCGACCGCCGTGCGGTCGTCCAGCTGGTGACGCGTGATGCGACCGCCGCGGAAGACTCGGTCATTTCCGTCTGCACCGACGACATCGACAGCGCTTACGCAGAAGCACAGGAACTCGGCTACGAAATCGTGCATCCGCTAACTACCGAGGCGTGGGGCTTGCGTCGGTTCTTCGTGCGGGCGCCCGGACGGCAATGTCGTCAACGTCACGAACCACCGGGACTGACGCCAGCTAATTTTGACGGGCATGTTTTGCACATGTGTGGAAGCGGGTACACGGCGAGCATGTTAGCGAAATTGAATCTGATCAAACCGCTGGTAGTTGGTGGGGCTGTTGCTGCAGCGATTGCTGTTACGCCTGTGGGGGCAGCTGAAGCTTTCGCGGCCGGTCCGGCAATGACTGGCACGACTGCCACGCATGTCGTCTTCAAGCAAGACCCGGGCGGACAAGGCTGCGACGCCAACGGCAACTGCGGCTCCGGCGGCCAGAACATGGGCCCCGGTGGTGGTCCGGGTGGTCAAGGCTGCGTGCCCGGCGTCGGTTGTGGCTCCGGTGGACAGTTCGCGGGTCCGGGCGGCGTACCGGGAGGTACCGGCTGTCTTCCGGGTGTCGGGTGCGGCTCCGGCCACGGGTGACCTGAACTGACCTGAACTGAATAGTTGACGATCGATTAGTTCGCCGTGCCTGCACGGCGAACTAATCATTGGCCTTTCAGGCTGCCGATGCGCAGCGAGTAGTCCGCCGGTTTGGCAGGCTCCGCGCCCTCGAGTTCTTCCACGTAGCGTTGCGGGTCGCGGTTGACGATCGGTAGGCCCTTGGTGGTGGGATGCTGGGCCATGAACTCGCTGTACTGCCGCCCGAGTGCTTCGCGAAGACCGATGGGGGCATGACGGCGGAAGTCTGAAAGTCCTTCCCGCTCTTCTTCACCCATGTGGTCGTCGTTGGCCTGCCGGGTTTGTCCCACGGCCGCCCACCACTCGTCGGTGCCGATCGCGGCCGCGTTCGCGGCGCGCACTCCGTCGCGGATGTCGTTGTGATCGCCGATGGCATCGAGCGTCTCGCCTTCGGGATCGTCGGCGCCGCGCTTCAGCAGCTGCGGGTAGAAGATCTTCTCTTCGATGTAGGCGTGCAGATCGAGTTTCTCGCCGAGCGGGCGCCACACCCGCTCGAGTGCGGCATGGTCGATCGGCGTCTGCGCTTGTAGCTCGTCCAGCTTGGCGAACCTTTCGCGGAACCAGTCGTGGTCGGCGAGGATCAGCTTGGTGATGTCAGCCATTTCGCCCCTCAGCTTAGGCTCGGGAGATGCCGATTCCCTATGACCAGGTGCTGCGCGAGCAGATCCGGGACCATTTGGCGGGCCATGAGCGTCGCGTCGTGGCCGATCCGACGAAGCGGCACGCGGCGGTCGCGGTGGTGCTCGTCGACTCGGAGGTCGGGGAGGACAGGATCGATCCGGCGCCGGTGGACGACTGGATCGGGGGACGCCCGATGCCCGAGGCCGGACTCAACGGTCGCATGGTCGACGTCTCGGGCGGTGCTGCATTTCTGTTGTGCCGCAGGGCATCTCGACTTAACTCGCACGCGGCGCAGTGGGCGCTGCCCGGCGGCCGGGTCGACCCGGGAGAGGGTGCGGTCGACGCGGCACTGCGGGAGCTGGCCGAGGAGGTCGGCATCCAACTGAACGCGTCAACGGTGCTTGGCTTGCTCGACGATTATCCGACGCGATCCGGATACGTCATCACCCCGGTGGTGATCTGGGGCGGCGGCCGGCTCGACCCTCAACCAGCGCCCGACGAGGTCGTGGCCGTGTACCGAGTGGGACTGCACCAACTGCAGCGCGGGGACTCACCGCGATTCATCAGCATTCCGGAAAGCCCACGGCCGGTCGTGCAAATACCGTTGGGAAACGACCTGATTCACGCGCCCACAGGTGCCGTGCTGCTGCAGCTTCGCTGGCTAGGCCTGGAAGGACGCCACGATCCCGTCGACGAGCTGGAGCAACCAGTCTTCGCCTGGAAGTAGCACGCAGCCGTGAGAGCCGCGTCGACGCAACAGGCAAGGCCCACCGCTGGTTGCGGCAGCCGTCTGAGCCTGATTGCCGGGCCTGCGTTACACTCAGGACTTCATCTCTACAGAGATAGAGTCGCGACGAGGCGAAGGGGCCCACCCACCATGACGGTGCAGGACGTACTGGACGACATCCGCAAGCGACCCGGCACCGGCGAGGTGATTCCGATCATTGACCCCGCCACCGAAGAGCAGATCACCGAGTTCACCGATTGCGGTCCCGAAGCCATCAACGACGCCGTTGGCCGTGCCAAGGAGACCGCCGAGTCGGGGGTGTGGTCCGGCCTGCCCGACTATGACCGGGTGAAGGTGCTGTGGCGGGTCGCCGATCTGATCGATGAGAACGCCGAGATCCTCGCCGAGCTCGAATCGCTCAACGCGGGCATCCCGCCGGCTCAGGCGCAGATCATCACCAAGGTTGGATCCGAGTGGTTCCGCTACTACGCCGGCTGGTGCACGAAGATCGACGGCATCGCGCGTGACGTGAACACCGGTGGCCTGACC
>DATJOR010000111.1:0-6207 GCA_035506875.1 Mycobacterium sp. | reverse complement strand
TGTTACGGCCGCCACCAGTGCATACCAAGCCAACAGGGTGCCGACCACCGGGACGCTGACATGCAGGCCTCGTGCGATCGCGGGCAACGCGCCCACCGGCAGGATTTCGGCGGTGACGTAGATGAAAGAGGCAGCGGCCAGTACGGCCAACTGCACCGCAACCCGTGGCGTCCACGGCCCGCTCGCCGCGGCTAGGCCTTCGTCGGGGGCCTGTGATGGTGGGTCAGTCCACCAGCGGCGCGATCGCGCTGCTCCGTCGGCACGGGCTGGCCCCACAGCCCCTACTCAACCATGCGATGCGGCCATCGCGTTACACCTCAGGAGCGGACGAGTCGCGCGATGGCGGCGGAGGCTTCGGCGAGCTTGTCGTCGGCCTCGGTTCCACCGTCAGCCACCGCACGGGTGACGCAGTGTCCGAGGTGCTCGTCAAGGAGGTTGAGTGCCACCGACCGCAGCGCGTTGTTGGCGGCGCTGATCTGGGTGAGGACGTCGATGCAGTATTTGTCGTCTTCGATCATCTTCGCGATGCCGCGCACCTGCCCCTCGATGCGCCGCAGTCGTTTGGCGTAGTTGTCCTTCTGCGACGAGTATCCGCGTGCGGGTGTCATCTCATCTCCAGCATCTTGGGGTCGGTCTCGGCGTGACCGCGCCGGTACTTGCAACCATTCTCAATGCCGGGTGCTGCGATCTCGACGCCGCCCCCATGAATCGGCCGCTTTACCAGCACAGTCTATACCCCGCCGGGGTATATAAATGATTTTGGGTCGACCGACCCTCCCGCGCATACTTGGCTAATGCCTGATACCACCGAGTCGTCGTCCGCCGTCGATATCAAGCCACGCAGCCGTGAGGTCACCGACGGCCTGGAGAAGGCCGCATCGCGTGGCATGTTGCGGGCGGTAGGAATGGACGACGGCGACTTCGCCAAGCCCCAGATCGGCGTGGCGTCGTCGTGGAACGAAATCACGCCTTGCAACCTCTCACTGGACCGACTGGCGACGGCGGTCAAGGAGGGTGTGTTCGCGGCCGGTGGCTACCCACTTGAGTTCGGGACCATTTCGGTGTCCGACGGAATTTCGATGGGCCACGAAGGCATGCATTTCTCGCTGCCGTCGCGCGAGCTGATCGCCGACAGCGTCGAAACCGTCATGCAAGCCGAACGCCTCGACGGTTCAGTCTTGCTGGCCGGTTGTGACAAGTCGCTGCCCGGGATGCTGATGGCCGCCGCGCGACTGGATCTGGCGGCGGTGTTCCTCTACGCGGGCACTATTCTTCCGGGTCGCGCCAAACTGTCGGACGGCACCGAGCGCGAGGTGACCATCATCGATGCCTTCGAGGCGGTGGGCGCCTGCGCCCGCGGTCTGATGCCCCGCGAGGATGTCGACGCCATCGAGCGCGCCATCTGCCCCGGCGAGGGCGCCTGCGGCGGCATGTACACCGCCAACACCATGGCCTGTGCCGGCGAGGCGCTGGGCATGTCGCTGCCCGGCAGTGCATCGCCGCCGGCGACCGACCGCCGCCGCGACGGGTTCGCGCGGCACAGTGGGGAGGCTGTTGTCGAATTGCTGCGGCGAGGCATCACCGCCCGCGACATCCTGACCAAGGAGGCGTTCGAGAACGCGATCGCGGTGGTGATGGCCTTCGGCGGTTCGACCAACGCGGTGCTGCACCTGTTGGCGATCGCTTACGAAGCCAACGTCAAGCTGTCGCTGGAAGATTTCAGCCGCATCGGGTCACGCGTGCCGCATCTTGCCGACGTCAAACCATTCGGGCGACACGTGATGTCCGACGTCGATCACATCGGTGGCGTTCCTGTCGTGATGAAGGCGCTGCTGGATGCCGGTCTGCTGCACGGGGATTGCCTTACGGTGACCGGGCGGAGCCTCGCCGAGAACCTCGCGCACATCGCCCCGCCTGATCCCGACGGCAAGGTGCTGCGCGCTCTCGACCATCCGATCCACCCCACCGGCGGCATCACCATCCTGCACGGGTCGCTGGCTCCCGAGGGCGCGGTGGTCAAGACCGCGGGCTTTGACGCCGACGTGTTCGAGGGCACCGCAAGGGTTTTCGACCGCGAGCGGGCCGCATTGGACGCGCTGGCGGACGGCACCATCACACATGGTGACGCGGTGGTGATCCGCTACGAAGGTCCGAAGGGCGGTCCCGGGATGCGGGAAATGCTCGCGATCACCGGCGCCATCAAGGGCGCCGGCCTGGGTAAGGACGTGCTGCTGTTGACCGACGGCCGCTTCTCCGGCGGCACCACCGGCCTGTGCGTGGGGCATGTTGCGCCCGAGGCCGTCGACGGTGGACCGATCGCCTTCCTGCGCGACGGCGACCGAATCCGGCTCGACGTCGCCAAGAGCACCTTGGACGTGCTGGTTGACCCGACTGAGTTCGCCTCGCGCCGTGAGGGTTTTACTCCGCTGCCACCGCGCTACACCACCGGCGTGCTAGCCAAATACGTCAAGCTGGTGGGCTCGGCCGCGATCGGAGCGGTCTGCGGCTAGCTACGGCCGAGCTAGCTCGTCCCGGCTGGTATCACCCGGCCGGGTGGGATAATTCGCGCCAGTGTCAGCCGGCTGTTGAGCTACGAGCGCGCGTACCGAAGTACATCGCGTTCAAGCCCAGTACGGTCAGCACCGCACCGGCGATCACGTTCGACCACATCATGGCACCGTGCGCCGAGACACCGTGAAGAATCCACGGCGAGACAATGAACCATACGCCGAACAGGGGCAGCGTCCAGGTCATACCGTGACTCCGGTCCAGTGCCAACGCGAACGCGAACGCGAGCGCCACGCACACAACGCCAACAATGAAATCGCTGACAACAAGCGGTCGCGTATCTCCGAATCCGATAATCCACGGCGACACAGTCAGATACACCGCAGTCAGCAGTGTGAGGCCGAAGGTTCCGTGGGCGGACATCGACTCTGCAGCACGCTCGTAGCGTTGCCGTAGAGCCAATAGATCCGGGTGGTGATCGATTGATGAATGGACTGTACTCATTTTGTGACCTTTCTGTTATGCAGCAAGCCTTTTGGGCCAGCTACAAACCATCCATCTCATGCAAGATTACGCTCGTCAGCTGCACGCCAGCAACGAAAATCGACGCCATGGGCCAAGCGTCGATTTCGGGAATTTCGGGCGTGGTCAGCCACGCGTCTCAGCGCCGTTTCGGTTGGCGCGGTGGGGCTTACTTCACCAACGCGAGCGCAAACCCATCCCAGTGCTTGGCACCGACCGTCTGGAGCACAGCGGTATCAAGCTGCGGGTGTTCACCCATGACTTCCAGCGTCCGCCGGGTCGCGCGCTGGATGTCATCGGGGTCTGGCGATAAAATCGCACCTTCGCGAATAACGTTGTCCACCACAATAACTGAGCCGGGACGAGTCAGTTTGACCGCCCATTCCAGGTAGGCGACATTGTTCACCTTGTCGGCGTCGATGAACACTAGGTCGAACGGGGCGCCGCTGACTGTCGGCAAGGTTTCCAGCGCGGAACCGACGATCACGTCAACCCGGTCGCCTACACCGGCCCGGTCAATGTTGGCTCGTGCGACCTCGGCGTGCTTGGGCTCGTACTCCAGCGTCACCACCCGCCCGTCGGGCCCCGCGCCGCGCGCAAGCCAAATCGTGCTGAAGCCGCCGAGTGTGCCGATCTCCAGGATGCTGCGCGCTTTGATCGCACCGGCGAGAAGGCTCAGGAACTTGCCCTGTTGAGCTGAGACTGCGATCTTCGGCAACCCGGCTGCGTCGCTGGCCTCCAGCGCCGCAGACAGTGCGGGATCGTCGTTCAACACCGTGGTGTCCAGGAAGGCGTCAACATCAGCAGGGCTCGGCTTTTGGGTCATAAGCCAAACGCTAGTCCGGCGGCAAGGCCGTCGCCACTTCATAAACGTTCCTTGGCATATACCCCATGGGGGTATATTTTGAGGGTGTTCGTTCTCGATCAGAAAGGTGACGAAGATGGCAAACGAGGCGGGAACACTGTTGACATGTGGCCACGACGGCTGCGGCTGCCGGGTTCGCATTGAGGTCGAGTGCCACTGCTCCGGCGCGGACCAGCCGTACCGGTGCACGTGTGGCGACGAGATGGTCGCCGTCAGCTAGCGCACGCCCTCTTTCGCGTATACCACCCGGAGCACGTGGCCGAGCTCTGGTCCCATGACCAACTCGGCCAGGGTGCACATCGTCGCGACGTATTGCGCGCCGTGCGGCGGTCGCGCGTCGCACAGATGGTGCGCGATCTCGTGTAGCACCACCAGCTCACGCATCGCCCAATCCGCGGTATCAAGGTCGGGAACCGCGATGACGCCTGTGCCGTCGCGGTTTTCGTAGTGAGCCGCGGTCGCAGCCCGTCGCGCCCGGACCGTCAGCGGGTCCACCTTGGACCATTGTCGTCGTACCGCCGGTAGCGCCAGCACCTCGTCGACGTACCGTTGCACCGCCGGGACCGACCCGAACCGCGCCTCCGGCGGCAGCGTCAACTGCGTGCCGAAGAAGTCCACGCTGTTTGAGCCGTGTTCGGCACTGCGGTCGAACAGCGTGCGGACGAACTCCTCGGCGGCATAGACCTTCGCCCGCTGCGAATCCCGCGGAGCCGACCCCTCGGCGTTCACCGCTCCAGCGCGGTCCGCGCCCCGGAGAGCTCTGGACCCGATCCCAGCCGCGCCCGCTTACCAGCCCGGTCCCCCGCCCGCCGCGCCGCCGACGAATACCCCGCAGACGCGCGGCTCGCCTGCCAGGTGCCGCGCGCCTTCGATGCGCCGCGATAGTAATCGCGGAGTTCGATTTCCTTGTTGCGCAGCGCGATAGCGGTTCCCGGCGGGCGACGGCGATCCCTCTTCGCTTCTCGCTGGGTCTGCTCGCGGGCCTCGACCAACCGCTGACCGATCCGGGCGCCGAAAGCAAGCTGGAAATTCAGGCGAGCGGTGATCGTCGGGGTGGGCCGGTGCGCACCCGAGGAGATGTAGCCATCCGACGCGCGCACCATCTGAACCACCAAGCTGGCATACAAGGCGTGGGCGGCGTCGATGTCCTCGGCAAACCCGTAGGCGTACACGAACGTTGAGTTCGATGCCACGTCGCAGCGCACGTCATTGGCCGATGCGATCACCACAAACAGCTGCACGTAGGTCCGCAATCCCCGGGTGCCTGCCGCGCCGATGGTGATCGTGCGCTGCACGGGCGTCTGCGCGGGTGTGCGCTTGTCGGCATGGGAGCGCGCCACAGCCAAGTCGATGGACGTCGCCGTGGCCAGCCGCTGCGCGGCCGCCATGAAGGCCTCCGCTTCATGGGCGTTGTCGGTGCCTTCGGCCTGACGCAACAGCGCGGCGATGCGCGCCAGCATCTTGTCGTCGCTCATGTCACCAAACTAAAGGAACCGTACGACCTTCCGGCCCTGCCATTCACAGTCGCGCGTTGATCCACGAAACCACATCGTCGAGTACTTGGTTTTGCTCCGGCTCGTTGAACACCTCGTGATATAGGCCGGGGTAGATCTTCAGCTCGACGTCGGAACTGCCCACGGCTTCGACCAGCTGGCGGCTGCCGTCGGCGGGGATCAGCCTGTCCTCGGATCCGTGCACGACCAGCAGCGGCGCGGTCAACGAGGCTGCCCGTTGCGGCATCGTCTCGCCGACCGTCAGCAGCGCGCGGGCGATGCCGGCAGGAACCTTGCCGTGATGTACCAGCGGGTCGGTGTTGTAAGCGTTCACCACCGCCGGGTCACGGGATACCGCGCTGGCATCGAGTTCTTGCAGCGGCAAACCGGGCGCGATCGCACCGAGAGTCTTGGCGACCAGCACCAGCAGCGGCGACACGGCGGACTGGGCCGCCACCGCAGGCCCGGACAGCACCATCAGGTCGTAATCGTCGGGGTGCTCGACACCGTAGGCGAACACGATCCCGCCGCCCATGCTGTGACCAAGCACGACGCGCTTGAGTCCGGGATGTTCTTTGGCGGCGATTCCGACCAGGGTGTCGAAGTCGCCGGTGTACTCGGAGATGTCCTTGACCAGTACCCGCTTGCCGGCCGAGCGCCCATGCCCGCGGTGGTCGAGCGCGTAGGTCACCAGACCGTCCTGTCCGAAGCGGGTGGCGACGTGATCGTAGCGGCGGGCGTGCTCACCGAGCCCGTGCGAGAGGATGATCACCGCACGCGGCGCGACGTCAGGAGTCCAGACGTCGTAGACGATGCGCA
>DATJOR010000110.1:0-6507 GCA_035506875.1 Mycobacterium sp. | reverse complement strand
CATCCCGGCTTAACCAACCGAACCCATCGCGAAATACGCCAAACTGGCTGCTCGGAGGCATTTTTCACGCCCGTCTAGACCGCGGGCCGCGATGCTCGACGGGGGACGTGATTGATTCATCTGTTGCAATATGCGGTAGTTTACTTGACATAATGTCGCTTATCGGCACAACGGCCACCTGGGCGTTGCTTCAAGCAGCGCTTTTGTCCGCAGCTCCACGTCAGAGCCCCGGTATCGCTACGACCGCGGACTTGGCCGGTAGGTCATCCGATTACCCGACAGTCGCGCAATGGACGGGCGCTGATCCCTGGCCGTAGTCGAACGCGTTTCGAGCCACGGAACAGACGGTGATACCCCGACCGCTCAGTGGCCCGTTCCGGCTCGACGCCGTCAATTTGTCACTGTGACGTATTGGTGGGTGCCGCGGGCGGTGGACGAAATCCGGAATGCGCGATCGACACCGAGACACAACTGCCCACTGGCCCCTTGGGATCGACCAGGACAGCCGAGCCGGTGGCAACTCCGTCATTGCTGTAGTGAGTAAGTGACGCCAGCCCGATGTGCGGCCCTTGCGGCAAGCGACTCAGCGTGAGCGTGTAGTCGACATTGATGAACTCCAATGCGTGCGAGCCCCAGTTGGCGATTGCGGCGGTGACGTCACCTGCCATCGCCGCGCGGGTGAAAGCGCTGAGCGGCTCGTCGTCGATCAGCGGGCGCGTCTCCTCCAACCAGGTGTATTTCGGTCCGGGTCCTTCGGGCCATGCGGGATCGGGATTCTGCACCCCGGCGCCCCACCCGTACGTCCGCACAAAAAGTGAAGGATGATCGTCGTCGATTGGCAACGGCGGCATCTGTATCGGTTGTGACCACACCTCCCCCTCCGGCTGGGCGCCCCGTCTCAGGAACAGTCCGGTGCCACGCGCCACTGGGACGTCTCGCTGAGTGAGAACAACCTCGACCATGCGCAATCGTCGCCGATCGTGATGAACCCGGGTGTGCACCTCGACCGGCTCCAGTGCCGTTGGTGCGGGCAAGTCGACAGTGAGCCGTGCGGGGTGCAGTTCCGGGTCATCGGCGGCGCGCTCGACCGTCCAGGCCAACAGACCGCCGACGGCATGGCCGCTGAGTGATGGACCCCACCCACCGCGCGCGATTTCCATTGGGACATACCGGCTTCCATCGCGCCGAAAGTACGGCGTCAGTGCGGATGCATCAAGATTGTCCGATACGGACTCCGTCTCCGTCATTGGCAGCCCTCCCAGGCACCGGCGATGATATACCGTGAGCATTATAGTATGACCATCTGGACGGGGCCGACGTCGGCCTGCTCCGTGGCCACAAGGCGGGCAATTCGTCACTGTGACGCTTCTCCCCTGGACCGCGGATGCCTAGTCGCGCAGGATATTTCAGGGCTGACAGGTGGATTCGAGCGGAATGACCGAGCCGCCGGATTCGAGCGATAAGAGATACATGTAGGTGATGAGCGAATGTTCGCATCCGGGATTGAACTTCACCAAGACCTTCGGCGGCCACGGCAGTAGCTGAATCGGGTTGAGGTCGACCGGAGTGAGCACATGGTCGTAGTCAACTGGCGGAGGCAACGTCGGGACGATGTCTAGCCGATTTGCAATGCGATACGAGTTCTTGACCACCTGGTCGAAAGTGTTTGCAAACAGCGAATCCCCGACGCGCGGACTGCCATAGGTGTAGACGTTCGGGTTATCGAAAGCCGTGTTCGCCGCCACGTCGAGGGCAAGCAGCGTCGCAAGAGCCCCGCCGAGGCTGTGACCGCAAATCGTGATGGAGCTGACGGCGCGGGGAAATTTTAGTTTCGCCAATGCACTGACCACGGAAGGTGATTCTGCATCCGAACCGGTCCGCAGCGACTCATACATCGCGGTGAAGCCGTCCTCGGTGTGGCCGGCGCCTACCAGGAATGGACATGGCACCTGCAGGAATTCGGCGTCGAGAATCCACTCCAGGGTCCCTTCGGTGCCCCGGATCACGATCACCACGTTGCCGGCCTGATCCTGACAGATCAGACCGATGGAAACTTCGTCATCGCCTCGGCTCGGATTGATGTCGGTCGCAAGGTCGTTGGCGTAGATCGTCGTGATTACGGTGTAGTTTTTGCCGCCGGCGCTGACCGTCTGACCGGCTTTGTTCGTCAAGTCGCTGGGCAAAGTGTCGTAGGTTGTGTTGAGGAGTTGGGCGACATTAACTGCCGTCGTTATATCCACGGTCGGCTGTGCAGGCAAAGCTCTGCCCTCCAATACTTTTGATTACCAGGCAGATGCTACTGCCAAAAAATGGTTACGATATCGCCGACGCTGACTGGCTCTGATGGGCTGCGACGCCGTGCTGGTAGTCCAATCGCCACGATGCAACGTCGACCACTCGACTTCACGAAGTGCTCTGCATCAGGGCGGTCTAAAACACGGTCAGGGTGTTTCGCTGATTTCAGCTTCCTCGTCGGAGCGTTGGACGTAGGCCGCGGCTCGCACCGCGTCGTCGGATTCCAGCGCCGCGCCCAAGGCGCCGCCGATCATCGCCAATGATGAGATCAGCCAGGCTAATTCGAAGTAATCCCGGAGTGACGCAGGATGACCAACTTGGGCGACCCAGACCTGCGGCATAACGAACCAGAAGGAAGCGCCCAACGCCAACACGTACAGCGCGGCATAGAGAACGGTAACGCCGATCAGGACGGTAATCGTGGTCACGATGTTGAACAACACGACCTGCTGGCGCACTCTCCGCGCGACCACAGGCTCCCAAAGCTCGGCCCCGACAATCAGTGTTATGACGGTCGCACCGACCGAGACCAGCGCCGTACCGGCGAGCCGCAGCCACCCATAGGCGTCGGAGAGCCGCCAGATATCCGAGGTCACCAACCCGAAAACCCCGGCGGCCACCGCACCGGTCAGCGCCCGCGACAACCGCAGCGACAGCCGCCATGGCTGGTTGGCCGCCACCATCCCGCTGATCAATGTCAGATTGCCGGTCAGCACGCGAGCGGTGTAGAAGAAGGCTTCATCGGCTGGGTCGCTGCCCAGTTCACGCACCCGCTGCACGGTCACCTTTCGTAACCGTTTGCCCAGGCTGTGACCCTTGCCGCCGTGCAACTCGGCAGATCCGGCGATCAGTCGCACAAGCAGGCGCACGATCGTCTCGCGGATCCGATGCCGTGCCCCGATCGCCCCCAGTGCGGGCACCGAGACAATCGCTACGTTGCGCACCGGATTGGCGTGGGCCACCACCGGTCGTTGCTCGACGTGCAACGGGAGGTCGGTCAGACAAACCACCACGTCCCACCCCTTGTCGAGCAGCGTTTTTCGGGCGGCCTTCACGATCTCGGCGTCGGTGGCCGGGGGCTGCACCAGACGACGCTCCATCACCTCGACGCACCAGCGCGCTCCAGGCAGCCGCTGGTCGAGCTCGCAATGCAGCTCGGTATCGGCGAGCTCACGGGCCAGTGCGAAAGCGGCGCCCGGATCGCCGACGATGCCGAGCACGATATGCGGATCCTCGTCGGCGTGGTCTGGACCAGTTTCGGGCGCCATGCGTCGATCTTCACATCCGCACGGCGGGGACGCTCATCCCGTAGGGCGAGGTGGCGCGACCGCGAGCCACGAATCGGAGAGCAGTTCCAGCAGCTGCCCGTCCGGGTCGCGGATCATCGCCGACTGGTCGGAGACAGTACCGTCAACCACTGATCCCCCGTAGCTCTCGGTCGCCGCCAAGACGTCGGCAAGATCCGAAACGGACAGCGATAGATGGGTGAGCCCCAGTTGATCCATGACACGACTCGGCCCGGCCTGCAGAGCCCGATGCGAGTATGCGAGAAGCTCGAGGACCACACCGTCGCGGATGAGGTATGTCGCGTGTAGTCCGATCGGCTTGTTCAGCTGCAGTAGTTGGCCGGTGCCGTCGTCCGGCGGTTCGAGTTCCCACCAGAACTCGAATCCGAGCAGGCCCTGGTAAAAGCGTCGCGATCGCGCGGTGTCTGAGACGCACAGTCCCACGTGGTTGAAAACGATTCGGTGACTGACCATTACAGCCTCCCGTTTGCCGTCGACAAGTCTAAACTTGCAAAGATAGCGCAATAGGCTTGCTGGCTTGACGACGTTGGAGGGTTTCGATGGCTGGAATCACCAGACGCTCCGACGTCGATGCCGACGTGGTTGTGGATTTCGATCATCACTCCGACGAGTTCAACCTCAACGAACTGGCGATCAACGCCGAGCTGCGCCGAAAGTGTCCAGTGGCATGGAATGCCAATTACGGCGGATTCTGGTTCCTCACCAGCTACGACGCGGTTAGCCAAGCGGCGCGGGACGGCGACGGGTTCGCGCATAAATACGAGCCGAATGCCGCCGACGGCGTCGATTACCAGGGCGAGATGGGTGTGCCACGTCCCGAAGGCCAACCGGCCCTGGGCATCGGCGAAGTCGACGGCCCCTACCACCAAGCCTTGCGGCACGCCCTTGCTCCATTCTTCTCTCCCGGTGCCGTGCAGAGGATGCGGCCTTTCATGGAGCAATCGGCGCACTGGTTCCTCGATCAGCGGATCGGCGACGGGCACATGGATCTCGTGCTCGACTACGCCAGCCCGGTTCCGGCCATCCTCACCATGAAGTTGATGGGTCTGCCCTACGAGAACTGGCACGTGTACGCCAACCTGTTCCACTCCGTCATGGCCGTCCCGCAGGACAGCCCCGAGTACGCCGAAGCAATCGCCGAAGTGCCCGCCATGATGCAGGGCGTGCTCGAGTTCGCAGCAACCCGACGGGCTGAAGCCCACGACGACCTGACCAGTTTCCTCATTCGGTTCGAGTTCGACGGCAAGCGACTCGACGACGCACAGCTGCTCAACATTCTCTGGAACCTCATCGCCGGCGGCGTCGACACCACAACCTCGCAGACCGCATTGACCCTCCGACACCTGGGCACCCATCCCGAGTTGCGGCAACAGCTCATTGAGCACCCCGAGCTCTACCGCACCGCGACCGACGAATTTCTGCGCTACTTCTCGGTCAACCAGCAACTGAGCCGCACGGTGGCTCGTGACGTTGTCCTCGGCGGGCAGCAGCTTCGGCGTAACGACCGGGTCATCGTCAGCTGGCTGGCCGCCAATCACGACGAACACGAATTTGAGCGACCCGACCAAATCGTGCTCGATCGTTCGCCCAACCGCCACGTTGCATTCGGGCTCGGGCCGCATCGTTGCATTGGATCACACCTTGCGCGCCTGATGTCCGAGGTGATGGTGAGGGCGGTCCTCGACCGGATTCCCGACTACCGGGTCGACGTCGGCGGTGTGCACGAATACCTCGGCAACCCGAGCATGACCGGACTCGCCACGTTGCCGGTGTCGTTCGCAGCAGGCGAATCACGCGGCACCGCTGCGCCTTGAGGACTACCCGATTCGCAGCGGGAAAGGGTCATTGGCGAAATCGATTTGCGCAGCCGGATTACTGACCGCGGTTGTGATGCCCGACCCGAAAGCACCGTCTTGGTCGAAAAGGGTCGCCGTCCCGACGGGGATACCGTCTGCACCCAGTGACTCTGCGCGAATGCTGTCTCGGCGCGAATTCGCCGGATTCAGTCAGCGTGAAATGTGCGGGCCTCATGGCCGGGCCGTCAACCGACACGGATGGCATCGACGGCCCTGACCAACAGGTCTTGCAGGGTGTCCTCCGCGCGCGGATCCCCGGGTAGCAGGCCCTGAACGGCGACAGCCACGGTGTCGCTGAGAACCCCGACAAAAACGTAGGACTTGGTGTTGCCCAAGGCGGCTACGTCCATGGTTCCCGTGGTGGTGACCCCATCGATCGACGGGCCCGGAAGGTGTTTGACCGTCGAATCGTACTGCCTTCGACCCATTTTCCGGATGACGGCGGCGTGGTCGCAGCCTGCGGGAGCGGTGGTCACCGGAAGCGGGCCGCGCGTCTTCACGGCAGCGACCATGATCGCCCCCTTCCCAACCCCGGCAACCAACGTGAATTGCGCGTCGCTGGGCGGGGTCACCGGTTGAAGCAGCGATCGGCACCGCGGCGGGTCGACCGAAACGACTTCACCTATTCCAACACTGGAGAACTTTTCGGCAGCTGGCCCGATCGTGGTGATCGGCATCGCTTCTACGCGGCTGAACCCCGGTGGGAACTCGTTCCGCAGCCCGCTCAGCCGGCTGATGTCGTAATCCTTAACCGGTTGCCCCGGTCGGCTTTTCGCACCTGACGACGACCCATGCGCGGCCACCGGCGTTCCGTCGACAGACCGCGCGCATCCGGGCAGCAGCGCAATGGCGAGCGCGACCGTCAGATACGCAAGGCGATGAAGCTTCACTGAGATGCCGGTTTGTTCCACGTGAAGCTATTGACCGTGACGTCCGGTGCGACTGTCAGCACCAGGTACAACGCAGCCAGCAGCGCGGTCCACGGACGAATCACGTCATCTCCTTCTGGTCCTTCTTGTCCTTCTGGTCCTTCCGGACCGATTCGGCAC
>DATJOR010000109.1:0-3431 GCA_035506875.1 Mycobacterium sp. | reverse complement strand
GTTTGACCTCTGGCCCCGCACCGCTGCTGTTGAAAAAATCATGCTGAGTTTTAGACTTGCCAAAGCTCGGCGTGGCGCTCTGGTCGGCTGCCATTCGGCCCGGCCACCGACCAGCACTCGACGACGGAAGGACCACGATGACGTCGGCTCAGAATGAGTCCCAGGCACTTGGCGATCTTGGCGCCCGGCAGCTTGCGAACGCGACAAAGACCGTTCCTCAGCTTTCCACCATCACGCCTCGCTGGCTGCTCCATTTGCTGAGCTGGGTGCCGGTGGAAGCCGGCATCTACCGGGTCAACCGGGTGGTCAACCCCGAGCGGGTCGCGATTCATGCCGAAGAAGGCGCCGGCACCGAAGAGCCGCTACCCGAGACGTACGTCGACTACGAGACCAGCCCGCGTGAATACACGCTGCGCACGATCTCGACCCTGCTCGACATCCACACCCGAGTATCCGACCTCTACTCGAGTCCGCACGACCAGGTCGCGCAGCAGTTGCGGTTGACCATCGAGACGATCAAAGAGCGCCAGGAGTTCGAGCTGGTCAACAGCCCCGAGTACGGCCTGCTTGCGCAGGCGACTCCCGAGCAGACCATCAAAACCCTGGGCGGTGCCCCGACCCCAGACGACCTTGACGCGCTGATCACCAAGGTCTGGAAGACGCCCAGTTTCTTCCTCACCCACCCGCAGGGCGTCGCGGCGTTCGGCCGCGAGGCCACCTTCCGCGGCGTGCCGCCGGTGGTCGTGAGCCTGTTCGGCGCGCAGTTCATCACCTGGCGCGGCATTCCGATCATCCCGTCGGACAAGGTGCCGGTCGAGAAGGGCAAAACCAAGTTCATCCTGGTGCGCACCGGCGAGGAGCGCCAGGGCGTGGTCGGGCTGTTCCAGCCGGGTCTGGTCGGCGAGCAGGCGCCGGGGCTTTCGGTTCGGTTCACCGGCATCAACGAATCGGCGATCGCGAGATACCTGGTCACCCTGTACACGTCGTTGGCCGTGCTGACCGACGACGCGCTGGCCGTTCTCGACGACGCCGCCGTGGACCAGTTCCATGCCTACAAGAAGTGAATACCGCGCGCTAGACGGCGAAAGCGACTTGCCGATCAGCGCGGCAGAACTCGCCGCGCTGGCCAGCCAGCTGTATGCGGCCAGCGTCCGCCCGGGATTCGACAGCCCGCCGCAGTCGGCGCCGGTCGCTCCCCGCGGCAGCGTGCCGGACACGACGGCGGCCGCGGCGGCCGGACAGAGCGCGGCGGGCAGCGCCGACCTGTACCCCACGCCGGTCCCGCTGGTGGGCGCCGGGGACATCTATATCCCGGCTCCGACTTCTCCCGAACCCGAACTCCCGCCGCAGGCCGTGCCGGTCGCGCCGCGGGGCAGCGTGCCAGATACGACGGCAGCGCCGTTGGCGGCCGAGACCGCCGGAAGCGTCGGCGATCCGTACCTGCCGCCGGGCATCGGCGACCTGAGCGCATTCGCGGTGCCAACCGAGGGAATCGTCCCGACGGTGCCCGGTGTGTTAGCCGGAACGGTGCCGACCGTGCCGGTAGCGCCCCGCGGCTCGGCGCCTTCGTGGCTCCCTGGGGCGCCGTCGGTTCCCGAGCTCGGCTGGTCTGATGCAGTACCGGTCGTACCGGACGCGCCGGCCGGCGACGAGCACAACTACCACTTTCTGACCGCAGCCGACCCGGTGCCGTACTTCACCGACGAGCACGAGGTGTTCGACGTCAACGCCATTCGGGCCGACTTCCCGATCCTGAAGGAGACCGTCAACGGCAAGCCGCTGATCTGGTTCGACAACGCGGCGACCACCCAGAAGCCGCAAGTCGTGATCGACCGGCTGTCGCACTTCTACGCCCACGAGAACTCCAACATCCACCGAGCCGCACACGAATTGGCGGCCCGAGCCACCGACGCCTACGAGGAGGCCCGCGACACCGTAGCCGAATTCATCGGCGCGCCAACGGCCGACGACATCGTGTTCTTGCGCGGCACCACCGAGGCGATCAACCTGGTGGCGCACGCCTGGGGCGGCAAGCATCTGCAACCCGGCGACGAGATCGTTATCACCCACCTGGAGCACCACGCCAATATCGTTCCCTGGCAGCTGATCTCACAGAAAACCGGAGCGATCCTGAAGTGGGCGCCGATCGACGACGCGGGCAACCTGCTGCTGTCGGAGTTCGAGGAACTGCTGGGCCCGCGGACCAAGCTGGTCGCCGTCACCCAGGTGTCCAATGCGCTGGGCACGGTGGTTCCGGTAGACAAGATCGTCGAGTTGGGTCACCGCTATGGCGCGAGGGTGCTGATCGACGGCGCCCAGTCGATCCAGCACCTACCGGTCAACGTTGCTGAGCTCGGCGCCGACTTCTTCGTGTTCTCCGGACATAAGATCTACGGCCCCACCGGAATTGGCGTGCTCTATGGCACCGAGGAAGCGCTGACTGAGACACCCCCGTGGCAGGGCGGCGGCCATATGATCGCCGACGTCACGACGGAACGTTCGCTGTATCAAGGGCCGCCGACGAAGTTCGAGGCCGGTACCGGCAATATCGCCGACGCCGTCGGGCTTGCCGAGGCGCTGCGCTACGTCCAGCGGCTGGGCATCGAGCGGATCGCGGCCTATGAGCATTCGCTGCTCGAGTACGCGACGCCGCGACTGGGTGACATTCCGGGTGTGCGACTGGTGGGCACCGCGACCGAGAAGGCCAGCGTGCTGTCGTTCGTGCTGGCCGGACATGAGCCGCTCGAGGTGGGCAAGGCGCTCAACGCCGAAGGCATCGCGGTGCGCGCGGGCCACCACTGCGCCCAGCCGGCGCTGCGGCGTCTGGGGCTCGAGGCGACCGTTCGCCCGTCGTTCGCGTTCTACAACACGTTCGAGGAGATCGACGTCTTCCTGCGCGCGGTACGCCGGATCGCCGAGGGCGGCAGCAACGTCGGTTGAGTCTGGCTGATTGCTGGGTGAAATTCCGCAGGTCAGATTTGTTCTAGTTGATTCCAACCGTCGCGTCCGAAGCTGCGATTCCGTAAATTTCCGACGTGGTCTGTGTGTGTAGCCAACTTGCGGCGTTTTCGTCGCGCTGCCGCACGCGCCCGTACCTGCAGATAGCCGGGTGACCCAAAGCTTTCCCCTTCAGGAAGAGGAGCGCGATGAGCCGTATCGATTTTCGGCAGAACGAGCAAACTCGATGAATGCCGTAGTCATCGCCAGAATTTCAACGATCTTCCGGGAGTCTTTCCTGGTTGATGGCAAGAATCTAATCAGCCGGACGACCCGTCCAAAGAGTTGGTGCTTGGCCGTCAAGCAAACTAGCCGACCTACAAAATCATGGTCTTCGCTACACAATTACGGCTTTCGGCGGAGCGGATAGGCCCTTGCCCCAAAGAACTCCAGGGCCGACCGTAGCGGGGATTGATTGGTCGAAACCCGCCGCC
>DATJOR010000108.1:0-3724 GCA_035506875.1 Mycobacterium sp. | reverse complement strand
CAGCGGGGTGATCATGGGTGTGCGGCACACCGATCTGCCGATCCACGGCGTTCAATTCCATCCGGAATCGATCCTCACCGAAGGCGGCCATCGAATGCTGGCCAACTGGTTGGCCTACTGCGGCCAGACCCGAGACGACACGTTGGTGCGGCGGCTGGAAAGCGAGGTCGTCAGCAGCTTGGCCACAGTGCGGCGCTATGACGCTGCTACTGACCGAACTTCAGCGTGATGTTGCCGTCCTTGTTGACGCCCTGACCCGGCGACGGACTCTGGGACACCACCCGGTTGTGCTGCGATCCGCCCGCGTCGACGTCGGCGCCTTTGACCAGCACGCCGGTCCACCCGAGTGACTGCAGTTGCGGGTAGGCATCGGCCCAGAACAAACCGGTCAAATCCGGCATGATGAATTGGTTGCCCTTGGAGACTTGGAGGTCGATCACCGTATCGACCGGAACCGTCTGGCCCGCAGGCGGATTGGTCCCGATCACGTCACCGGCCGGACGGGGGCTGTCGACCGCGCTCTGGCTGAATTTGCTGAACCCGTAGACGGTGAGGTTTTTCTGAGCGAGGTCGACCGTCTGCCCCGCCACGTCGGGAACCTGCTTGGTTGCCGGTCCCGAACCAACGATTACCGAGATCTCGTTGGTGATCGCCGCCGTCTGGTTGGCCGCGGGATTGGTGCCGAGGACCTTGTCTTTCATTTCCGGCGTGGAGGCCGAGTGCGTCTCCTTGAAGCGGCCGAACCCGGCTGATTTCAGCTTCTTCACCGCTGCGGCATAACTCAGCGACGACACGTCGGGCACCTCGCGCTGCTCGGGTCCGGTGGACACGTTGATTGTGATCAGGTCGCCGGCGCCCACCTTGGCGTTGCCGGCCGGATCAGTGCCGATGACATGATCGGGCAGGACGGTCGAATCGGGTTTCTGTTGCGTGCGTGTCTTGAAGCCGTGATTCTGCAGCGCGGCAATCGCGTCGGCGGAAGCCTGGCCCCGCACGTCGGGCACCGAGACGTTACGCAGGCCGCCGCCAAAGGTGTTGATCAAGATGGTGACGACGACGGTCAGCACCGCCAGCGCCGCAACCGCCACCACCCAGCGACTGATCGAACCGGGCCCGCGTTCGCGGGTGAAGTGGAGTTCTTGGCGGGGCAGCGGATCGGTGTGCGGTCCGCCCGATCCTCCGGAATGCGGCGCGGCGAGCAGCGACGAGCGCTCGGCGGCGGTGAGGATTTTAGGCGCCTCGGGCGGCTCGCCGTTGTGCACCCGAACCAGGTCGGCGCGCATCTCCGCAGCGGTCTGATACCGGTTCTCGGGGTTCTTGGCCAGCGCCTTGAGCACCACGGCGTCGAGGTCGGCGGAGATGCCCTCATGCCGCTGCGACGGCGGGACGGGGTCCTCCCGAACGTGCTGATAGGCCACCGCGACCGGTGAGTCGCCGACGAAAGGGGGTTCGCCGGTGAGCATTTCGTAGAGAACGCAGCCCAGCGAGTAGACGTCGGAGCGGGCATCGACCGAATCGCCCCGGGCCTGCTCGGGCGAAAGGTATTGCGCGGTACCGATTACCGCCGCGGTCTGGGTGACACTGTTACCGCCGTCGGCGAGCGCCCGCGCGATACCGAAGTCCATCACCTTCACCGCGTTGGTGGTGCTGATCATGATGTTCGCCGGCTTCACGTCGCGGTGGATGATGCCGTGCTGGTGGGAGAAGTTAAGTGCCTGGCAGGCATCGGCGATGATCTCGATGGCCCGGGTGGGCGGCAACGGTCCATCGGTATGGACGATGTCGCGCAGCGTGACACCGTTGACGTACTCCATCACGATGTAGGGCAGCGGGCCGGCGGCGGTCTCGGCCTCGCCGGTGTCGTAGACCGCGACGATCGCCGGGTGGTTCAGCGCGGCAGCGTTTTGTGCCTCGCGCCGGAATCGAAGGTAGAAGCTGGGGTCGCGGGCCAAGTCGGCGCGCAGCACCTTGACCGCTACGTCCCGGTGTAGCCGGACATCTCGGGCCAAGTGGACCTCGGACATGCCTCCGAAGCCCAGTATTTCGCCCAGCTCGTAGCGGTCGGACAGGTGTTGCGGGGTCGTCATTGCAGTATTTCGTGTCGGGGCGGCAACGCATGATGGCTCAGCGCGACCGCCCACTTGTATTGAGGCGGGTTGCATTGCCGTCCAGCATTACCTGTTACCCCTCGATCCGTCCAATTCGTCGGATGCGCCGGAGGCGGCCCTGACTTGCTGGGCGGCTGTCCGGTGTCGGTCACAGTCGGTGCGGAGGGTTGCTGCTGGGAGCCGTTGTCGTGCGAATTGATGACGATCAGGACCGCGATGATGATCGCCAAAGCGCCGAGTACGCCGGCGGCCCACAGCAGGGCACGCTGACCGGACGAGAACGTGCGCCGCGGCGGCGGCGTGCGGTGGCCGCCGGTGGCGCGACGGGTGGCGGGAGCACGGCCGGTGGGACTGGCCGCGGCGCGTGCCTGCGTGCCCGATGGGATGGCGGCCGGCGTGGCGCGACCGGCGGGTGCGCCCTGATTGGGCCGCGGCGGTCGGCGGCCGGCGCGGACGGCGGCGACAGCGTCGGCGAACGGTCCCCCGCTGCGGTAGCGCATGCCGGGGTTTTTGACCAGGGTGATCTCGATGAGCTCGCGCACGTTGGGCGGTAAATCGGACGGCAGCGGCGGGGGCGGCTCTTTGATGTGCTTCATCGCCACCGTCAACGCGCCGTCGCCGGTGAACGGGCGCTTGCCCGAAATCGCTTCGTAGCCAACCACTCCCAGCGAATAGACGTCACTGGCCGGTGACGCGTCGTGGCCGAGGGCCTGCTCGGGTGCAATGTACTGCGCGGTCCCCATCACCATGCCGGTCTGCGTCACCGGAGCGGCGTCGACGGCCTTCGCGATTCCGAAGTCGGTGATCTTCACCTGACCGGTGGGAGTGATCAGAATGTTGCCGGGCTTGACGTCGCGATGCACAAGACCGGCCGCGTGTGCAACCTGCAACGCCCGCCCGGTCTGCTCGAGCATGTCCAGCACGTGCCGCAGCGAGAGCCGGCCAGTGCGCTTGAGTACCGAGTTGAGCGGCTCACCGTTGACCAGCTCCATCACCAGGTATGCGGTGCGGCCCTCGCCGTCCATGTTGGTCTCGCCGTAGTCGTGGACGCTGGCGATCCCGGGATGATTGAGCATCGCAGTCGTGCGCGCCTCGACCCGAAAACGCTCGATGAACTCAGGGTCAGAGGAGAATTCGCTTTTGAGCACCTTGACCGCGACACGCCGCCCCAGCCGGCTGTCCACCGCCTCCCACACCTGGCCCATGCCGCCGGTGGCGATGAGGCGCTGCAGGCGGTAGCGGCCTGAGAGCGTCACACCTACTCGCGGGCTCATGGTCCTCCCTGCAGCGCGGCCTCGATGACGGCCCGCCCGATCGGTGCGGCCAGCGCACCGCCGGTCGCCGACAACCGGTCGGCGCCGTCCTCCACGACCACCGCAACGGCCACCTTCGGGGTCTGTGCGGGCGCAAAGGCGATGTACCACGCGTGGGGTGGCGTGTTGCGCGGGTCGGTGCCGTGTTCTGCGGTACCTGTCTTGGATGCGATCTGCACGCCGGGGATGGCCCCTTTCTGCTGTGTGACATTCTCGGCGCCGACCATCAACTCCGTTAGCTTAGCTGCGACCTCTGGGGAGACTGCACGGCGCTGCTGATGCGGCGCGGTGGTGCTGATGTTA
>DATJOR010000107.1:0-22033 GCA_035506875.1 Mycobacterium sp. | reverse complement strand
GTCGTCAACCAGGGCAGCATCCTGGGTTCGCTGGTGATCTACGTGCTGCCGTTACTGCTTCTGGTCGGCCTGTTCATGATGTTTTCCCGCATGCAGGGCGGTGCCCGGATGGGCTTCGGCTTCGGCAAATCGCGGGCCAAGCAGCTGTCCAAAGACATGCCCAAGACCACCTTCGCCGACGTCGCCGGCGCCGACGAGGCGGTCGAGGAGCTCTACGAAATCAAAGACTTCCTGCAGAACCCGTCGCGGTACCAGGCGCTTGGCGCCAAGATCCCCAAAGGGGTGCTGCTGTACGGGCCGCCGGGAACCGGTAAGACGCTGCTGGCCCGCGCGGTCGCGGGTGAGGCCGGCGTTCCGTTCTTCACCATCTCCGGGTCTGACTTCGTCGAGATGTTCGTCGGCGTCGGCGCTTCGCGCGTCCGTGACCTGTTCGAGCAGGCCAAGCAGAACAGCCCGTGCATCATCTTCGTCGACGAGATCGACGCGGTCGGCCGCCAGCGCGGCGCCGGGCTGGGCGGCGGCCACGACGAGCGCGAGCAGACGCTCAACCAGTTGCTGGTCGAGATGGACGGCTTCGGCGATCGCACCGGCGTCATCCTGATCGCGGCCACCAACCGGCCCGACATCCTCGACCCGGCACTGCTTCGGCCCGGACGCTTCGACCGCCAGATCCCGGTGTCCAGCCCCGACCTGGCCGGCCGCCGCGCGGTGCTGCGCGTGCACTCCAAGGGCAAGCCGTTCGGCCCCGACGTCGAGTTCGACGGGCTGGCCAAGCGGACCGTCGGGATGACCGGCGCCGACCTGGCCAACGTCATCAACGAGGCGGCGCTACTGACCGCCCGCGAGAACGGCACGGTGATTACCGGCGCCGCACTGGAAGAGGCGGTAGACCGGGTGGTCGGTGGGCCGCGCCGCAAGAGCCGGATCATCAGCGAGCAGGAAAAGAAGATCACCGCCTACCACGAATCCGGCCACACGCTGGCGGGCTGGGCGATGCCCGGCGTGGATCCGGTCTACAAGGTCACGATCCTGGCCCGCGGCAGCACCGGCGGCCACGCGCTGGCGGTGCCCGAGGACGACAAGGGAATGCACACCCGTTCCGAACTGATCGCCAGGCTGGTCATGGCCCTGGGCGGGCGCGCCGCCGAGGAATTGGTGTTCCACGAGCCCACCACGGGTGCGGTGTCCGACATCGAGCAGGCCACCAAAATCGCGCGTGCCATGGTCACCGAATTCGGCATGAGCTCCAAGCTCGGCGCGGTCAAGTACGGCACCGAACATGGTGACCCCTTCCTCGGCCGGACCATGGGCAACCAGGCCGACTACTCCCATGAGGTGGCCCGCGACATCGACGATGAGGTGCGCAAGCTCATCGAGACCGCGCACACCGAGGCCTGGGCGATTCTCACCGAATACCGCGACGTGCTGGACATCGTGGCCGGCGAGCTGCTGGAGAAAGAAACCCTGCATCGTGCCGAGTTGGAGGCGATCTTCGCCGATGTCGAAAAGCGGCCACGGCTAACCCTGTTCGACGACTTCGGCGGTCGCATTCCGTCCGACAAGCCGCCGATCAAGACGCCCGGGGAGCTGGCTATCGAGCGCGGCGAGCCGTGGCCGAAACCCGCGCCCGAACCCGCGTTCAAGGCCGCCATCGCGGCGGCGACACGCGACGCAGAGGCCGAAGCGGATCGAGCCACCAACGGCGCCAACGGGTCTCACGGCGCGCCCGGTGCTGGCGTGACTCCCGGTGCGCCACCGAACCACACGACGCAACCCGACTACGGTGCGCCGGCAGGCTGGCACGCTCCGGGATGGCCGCCGCCGCAGCACCCGCAACAACCACCGGGCTACTGGTATCCGCCGGCATCGCCGCCGCCGCCACCCCCGCACTGGGCGCCGCCACCACCACACGACTACGGCGGGCAGCCCTATCCCCCTTATCCGCCCTATCCGCCGCCGGGTGCACCCGCACCGGAGGCAGGCAAGGCCGCTGACGCTCCGGCTCCGGGCGGCGGCGATCCGAGCCCGTCCAACCCGTCTAACCCGCCCGTGCACGGCTGAAACGAACGGAAGCTTCGATGCCGCAGCAGAATTCCCGAACCGCGACCCTGAGCAGTCCGCCGGTCTTCGACCAGCCACGTGCCGAGGCCGCGATCCGCGAGCTGCTGTACGCGATCGGAGAAGACCCGGAGCGGCACGGTCTGCTGGACACGCCGGCGCGTGTCGCGCGGAGTTACCGGGAGATGTTCGCGGGGCTATACACCGATCCGGACGACGTGCTGGACACCACGTTTGACGAACAGCACGACGAGTTGGTGATGATCAAGGAGATCCCGCTGTACTCCACCTGCGAGCACCATCTGGTGGCGTTCCACGGTGTGGCGCATGTGGGATACATCCCCGGCCACGACGGCCGGGTGACCGGATTGTCGAAGATCGCGCGGCTGGTCGACCTGTACGCGAAACGTCCACAGCTGCAGGAGCGGCTCACCGCCCAGATCGCCGACGCCCTGATGCGCAAACTCAACCCGCGCGGGGTCATCGTCGTGATCGAGGCCGAGCATCTATGTATGTCCATGCGCGGTGTCCGCAAGCCCGGAGCTGTTACCACGACATCGGCAGTGCGCGGACAGTTCAAGTCCAACAATGCATCTCGAGCTGAGGCGCTCGAACTGATCTTGCGCAAGTGAGCACGAAGCGCGTCCAGGTCATGGGGGTGGTGAACGTCACCGATGACTCGTTTTCGGATGGCGGGCAGTACTTGGATGCCGACCGAGCTGTCGAACACGGTTTGGCGTTGGCCGCCGAAGGGGCGGCGATCGTCGACGTCGGGGGAGAATCGACGCGGCCCGGTGCGGTCCGGATAGATGCGCGACTGGAAACTGCTCGTGTGGTTCCTGTCGTCAAAGATCTTGCATCGCAGGGTATTACGGTCAGTATCGACACTATGCACGCCGGGGTGGCGAGGGCGGCGCTGGAAAGTGGCGCCCGGATGGTCAACGACGTGTCGGGCGGACGCGCCGACGCGGATATGGCCCCTCTGCTCGCCGAGGCCGATGTGCCTTGGGTGCTGATGCACTGGCGATCGGTGTCGTCCGACCATCCGCACCGAGCTCCGAGCTACCGCGACGTGGTAGCCGAAGTGCGCACCGAGCTGCTGGCCGGCGTCGACGATGCGGTTGCCGCGGGCGTGAATCCGGCGAAGCTGATCATCGACCCCGGCCTGGGATTTGCCAAGACCGGCCAACACAACTGGGCTTTGTTGCATGCCCTGCCGGAGCTGGTGGCAACCGGTGTCCCGGTTCTGGTCGGGGCGTCACGCAAACGGTTCCTCGGCAGCTTGTTGGCCGGGTCCGACGGCGCGATACGGCCACCTGATGGGCGCGAGACGGCGACCGCGGTGATTTCAGCATTGGCTGCAGTGCATGGCGCCTGGGGTGTGCGGGTGCACGACGTACGGGCGTCGGTCGACGCGCTGCGGGTCGTCGACGCATGGACACAAGGCGAGGCGACTGAATCCGATGGCTGACCGAATTGAGTTGCGTGGTTTGACAGTTCGTGGTCGACACGGGGTCTTCGACCATGAGCGCGCCGACGGTCAGGATTTCGTCGTCGATATCACGGTCTGGATCGACCTGGTGGACGCCGCGGCCAGTGACGACCTGACAGACACTTATGATTATGGTGTGCTGGCGCAGCGCGCGGCCGCTATCGTCGCCGGGCCCGCGCGCAATCTGATCGAGACGGTGGCCGCGGAGATCGCCGAGGATGTGATGAAAGACCAGCGGGTGCACGCCGTCGAAGTGACGGTGCACAAGCCGCAGGCGCCGATTCCGCAGAAGTTCGCTGACATCGCGGTGGTGGCACGGCGGTCGCGGCGCGGCGGACGAGGCTCGATAGTTCCGGCGGGAGGGGGCGTAGGCGCATGAGTCGGGTCGTGTTGTCGATCGGATCCAACATCGGCGACCGGCTGGCCCGGCTGCAATCGGTGCTGGACGGGCTGGGCGACGCGGTGCAAGCGGTCTCGCCGGTCTATGAGACGGCTGCCTGGGGCGGCGTCGAGCAGGGTCCGTTCCTCAACGCCGTGTTGATCGCCGACGACGGGAAGCTCGACGGACATGGCTGGTTGCGCCGCGCCCAGGAGTTGGAGCAGGCGGCGGACCGAGTTCGCGGACAGCGTTGGGGCCCGCGCACTCTCGATGTGGATTTGGTCACCTGCCACCAGACCTCGCCGGCCGGCGACACCGAAGTGATCTCGCTGGACGATGGTCTGACGCTGCCGCATCCGCTGGCTCACCTGCGGGCCTTCGTGATGATTCCGTGGCTGGCCATCGACCCGGCCGCGGAGCTGACGGTGGCCGGCGGAAAGCAGTCGGTCGCAAAGCTACTCGCCGAGCTGGACCGAGCAGACCGCGCCAGTGTGCAGCTGACCGAGCTTCGACTCGAACCGCACGGCGAGAGTTCGCAGTCCGGCTCAACGTCGGGGACTTGATGGGTCCGACCCGCAAACGTGACCTGACGGCCGCGGTGATCGGCACTGCGGTGGTCGGTTATCTGCTGGTCGTGTTGCTCTACCGGTGGTTTCCGCCGATCACGATCTGGACTGGTCTGTCGCTGCTCGCGGTCGGCGTCGTCGAGGCCGGTTGGGCGCGTTATGTCCGGGTCAAGATCAGCGACGGTGAGATCGGCGACGGACCCGGCTGGCTCCATCCGCTGTCGGTGGCCCGCAGCCTGGTCATCGCCAAAGCATCGGCCTGGGTGGGTGCATTGGCGCTGGGCTGGTGGGTCGGGGTTCTGGTGTACCTGCTGCCGCGGCGATCGTGGCTCCGGGTGGCCGGCGAAGACACCGCCGGTACGGCGGTGGCGGCCTTCAGCGCGTTGGTTTTGGTGGTTGCCGCGCTGTGGCTGCAACATTGCTGCAAGTCCCCGCCGGACCCGACCGAGCACGGCGAAGGCGCGGAAAATTAGCTCGGCTCAACCAGGCGGCGGCGCCCGATTAGTCCAGGTGAGAATCGCCGGAGCACGGCGACACGCGTTGTGACCTCGGGCCGGTACAGTCGGGCCATGACCGATCTGTCCCGCGGCGCCCGGGTCCGGCGCGGCGGCCGCAGACCGGGATGGGTGCTGCTGACGGCGTTGCTGGTGCTCGCAATCGGCGCCAGTTCGGCGCTGGTTTTCACCAACCGGGTCGAGCTCCTCAAGCTCGCCGTGATCCTGGCTCTGTGGGCCGCCGTCGTCGCTGCGTTCGTGTCGGTGATCTACCGTCGGCAGAGCGACGTGGATCAGGCCCGGGCGCGCGACCTGAAGTTGGTGTACGACCTGCAACTGGACCGGGAGATCTCGGCCCGCCGCGAGTATGAGCTCACCGTGGAGTCTCAGCTGCGTCGCGAGCTGGCCAGCGAGCTGCGAACGCACGCCGCGGACGAGGTCTCGGCGTTGCGGGCCGAGTTGGCCGCGCTGCGCACCAATCTGGAGATTTTGTTCGATGCCGAACTCAGCGAGCGCCCTGCACTGGAGACCGAGCGTAAAGCCGTGCGCGCCCACAGCGACTGGGAGCACGAACACGAAAGCGCACGCGAACGGGTGAATCGCGTCACGTCGGTGCGGGCCGAAGAGCCTGTCCAGCGCGCCGACGACAGCACGATCATCGACGTGCCCGAAGAACCGCTGGCGCCACCGCCGCGGCAGCCGGTCGCGGATGACTATCAGGCGGCGGCCTACACCTACCAGCCCGCCGGCGCTGACGAGACTTCCGGGCGTCGGCGCCGACGTGAGCGCGCCGCTCAAGCCGAGCAGGACGAGTCGACGCCGCCCACCGGTTGGGCCGCACCGTCGTCATCGCCACCGAGCGGCGCAGAGCGTCAGCCGGAGGGCCGCTGGACGCTGCGGGAGCAACCGGCGGAGGCCAACGGTTGGGGCGCGCCGGCCCCCCCGCCACGCCGTTCACATCGGCGCCAGGAGGTGCCGGCGCAGCCCGAGCCTCGGTTTGCACCAGCACCTATGCCGCCAGCCGAGCCGCCGCCCGAGCCGCGGCGTCCCGAGTGGCAGCCGGCGAGCTCCGAAGGACAGTGGCTGCCCGCCGGAACACCGGGCAGCCATTGGAATGCCGAATCGAGCGGCAACGCCAGCGGCACGTGGAAGTACGACAACGCGCCGTCCCGCGAACGGACACCCCCACCGGCGCCGGCCGCTGCGCGGCGGGGTCGCCATTCCAGCCCCGCCGAGCCGGCAGGGCAAATCAGCGAATCCGCAGCCGAGCGCGAGCTGGATCTTCGGGCAACGTCCCGCCACTCCTCCGACGACTTGGCTTATCCCGACTCCGGCATCGGCGAGCCCGCAACCCCGGCGCCGGCAATGTCGCCGCCCCCGCCGCCGGTGCCTCCCTCGCCACCGTCAACACCGGATCGGGAGCCGGTGATGTCGCCGCCCCCTTCGGCCCCGCCACCGGCGGCCCGGCATCGCACCAGCGATCCGTTGGACGCCGATGCCCCGCCGTCCGGGGGACAGTCGGTCGCCGAATTGCTGGCGCGGCTGCAAACCAGTCCGTCCGGGGGCGGCCGGCGGCGTCGCCGCGAGGACTGAGGCGAACGCCACAGGCCATGCACAACGTTGTCGCGGTAGAGTCTTAGCGACCGTCCGGTACCCGCAACGCGGGACTGGAACGAACCAACAGAGTTGTGAGGGTCGTCTGCGATGGTGCAGTTCGACGGATTGCGCCCCGCCCGGCTCAAGGTGGGGATCATCTCCGCCGGTCGGGTGGGCACGGCATTGGGTGTCGCGCTGGAACGCGTCGACCACGTCGTAGTGGCATGCAGCGCCGTTTCCCGGGCGTCGCGGCAGCGTGCCGAGCGCCGGCTGCCCGATACCCCGGTGTCGCCGGTACCCGACGTTGCCGGCAACGCGGAGCTGCTGTTGCTGGCCGTCCCGGACACCGAGCTGCCAGGCCTGGTCTCGGGGTTGGCCGCCATATCGGCGGTGCGGCCGGGCACCATCGTCGTGCACACCTCGGGAGTCAACGGCGTTGGTGTGCTCGCGCCGCTGAGCGAGCAGGACTGCATACCGCTCGCCATTCATCCGGCGATGACGTTCACCGGCTCCGACGAAGACATCTCTCGGCTGCCGGACACCTGCTTCGGGATCACCGCGGCCGACGAGGTCGGTTACGCGATCGCGCAGTCGCTTGTGTTGGAGATCGGCGGTGAGCCGTTCCGGGTCCGCGAGGACGCGCGGATGCTGTATCACGCCGCGCTGGCACATGCCGGCAACCACATCGTCACCGTGCTCGCCGACGCGCTGGACGCGCTTCGGGCCGCGCTGTCAGGCACCGAACTCCTCGGTCAACAGCTGGTCGACGATCAACCCGGCGGCATCGCCGAACGGATACTCGGACCGCTGGCCCGCGCGGCACTGGAGAACACCCTGCGACGTGGGCAGGCGGCGCTCACCGGCCCGGTCGCGCGCGGCGATGCGGATGCCGTCGCCGGTCACCTGAACGCGCTGGCGGCGGTCGACCGGCAACTGGCTCAGGCCTACCGGGTGAACGCGCTGCGCACCGCGGAACGCGCGCATGCGCCCAACGAAGTCTTCCAGGTGCTTGAGGGCTCGGCGCCGTGACGCTCAACAGGACGCCGAAGTTCAATGCCGGCGGACTCAACGTGTACCCAAGCCCCAGCGATGTCAGTGAAGTCAGTCGTGCGCTGCGCCATACCGGTCGTCGGGTGATGTTGGTGCCGACGATGGGCGCCCTGCACGACGGACACCTGTCCCTGGTGCGCGCGGCCAAACGGGTGCCCGGTTCGGTGGTGGTGGTGTCGATCTTCATCAACCCGCTGCAGTTCGGAGCCGACGAGGATCTCGACGCCTACCCGCGGGTCGTCGACGCCGACTTGGCGCTGTTGCGCGGCGAAGGGGTTGAAATAGCTTTCACCCCAAGCGTTGCCGCGATGTACCCCGATGGCCCGCGGACCTCTGTGCATCCGGGCCCGCTGGGATCCGAGCTCGAAGGCGCTGCGCGGCCCACCCATTTCGCCGGCATGCTGACCGTGGTGCTCAAGCTGCTGCAGATTGTCCGCCCGGACCGAGTTTTCTTCGGAGAGAAGGACTATCAGCAGCTGGTGTTGGTACGGCAGATGGTGGCCGACCTCAACGTCGATACCCGCGTCATCGGCGTTCCGATCGTGCGCGAAACCGACGGCCTGGCGATGTCGTCGCGCAACCGCTACCTCGATCCCGCACAGCGCGAACTGGCCGGCGTGTTGTCAGCGGCGCTGCTGGCCGGGACACACGCCGCATCGGGCGGCGCGGAGGCGGCGCTGCACGCAGCCCGCGCCGTGCTGTCGGAGATACCCGCGATCGATGTGGATTACCTGCAGGTGCGCGATCCTGAACTCGGGCCCGCGCCAGTGCACGGCCCGGCCCGCCTGCTCGTTGCGGCCCGGCTGGGCACCACCAGACTTCTCGACAACGTCGCGATCGAAATCAGTACTACCGTCGGCGCCGACGGGCTGCAGCCCTCGGTTCCGGGCGGAAATTCTGAATCACCCTGGAGGAATTGATGTTACGGACAATGCTCAAATCGAAGATCCACCGGGCGACCGTCACGCAGGCAGACCTGCACTACGTCGGCTCGGTGACGATCGACGCAGACTTGATGGATGCCGCCGACCTGCTCGAGGGCGAGCAGGTGACCATCGTCGACATCGACAACGGAGCCCGGCTGGTCACGTACGCGATCACCGGTGAGCGCGGCAGCGGAGTGATCGGAATCAATGGTGCGGCGGCGCATCTCGTACATCCCGGCGACTTGGTGATCCTGATCGCCTACGCCTCGATGGAGGACGCCGAGGCGCGCAGCTACCAGCCGAAGATCGTCTTCGTCGACGCCGACAACCGGGCCGTCGATCTCGGCAACGATCCGGCGTATGTGCCTGCCGATGCGGGCGAGCTGGTCTCACCGCGATGAAGGTCTCCTAATCGTGCTATTGGCAATCGACGTCCGCAACACCCACACCGTCGTCGGACTGCTCTCCGGTTCGGGGGAACACGCGAAGGTGGTGCAGCAGTGGCGGATTCGCACCGAAGCCGAAGTTACCGCGGATGAGCTGGCGTTGACCATCGACGGTCTGATCGGTGACGATGCCGATCAGCTCACCGGCGCCGCGGCGCTGTCCACGGTGCCATCGGTGCTGCACGAGGTGCGGGTGATGCTCGATCAGTACTGGCCGTCGCTGCCGCACGTGCTGATCGAGCCGGGGGTCCGCACCGGCATCCCGCTGCTTGTCGACAATCCGAAAGAGGTCGGCGCCGATCGAATCGTCAACTGCCTCGCTGCTTTTCAGAAGTATGGAACCGCGGCCATCGTGATCGACTTCGGCTCATCGATTTGCGTGGACGTGGTGTCCGCCAAAGGCGAGTTCCTCGGCGGCGCTATCGCGCCGGGGATACAGGTCTCCTCTGACGCCGCCGCCGCGCGCTCTGCCGCGTTGCGCCGGGTCGAGCTGGCCCGGCCTCGTTCGGTGGTCGGTAAGAACACCGTCGAATGCATGCAGGCCGGCGCTGTTTTCGGTTTCGCCGGGCTGGTCGATGGTCTGGTGCAACGCATCCGCGACGACGTGGACGGTTTCGCCGGCGAGAACGTCACCGTGGTGGCCACCGGCCACACCGCCCCGCTGCTGCTGGCCGAATTGGACTCTGTCGATCACTACGACCAGCATCTGACCCTCAACGGGCTGCGGCTGGTGTTCGAGCGCAACCGCGACAGTCAGCGCGGACGGCTCAAGACGGCGCGCTGAACGGGAGTCTCGCGAAATAGAAGCCACGGTTACGATCGCGCCGGGATAGCGACCCAGCCTTCTGGTTCACGGCTTGTAGCCGCGCATTCGCCGCATGCATCCGGTCCTTTAAGCTGGCACGTCGTGAACGCCGGCGACGAAGAACGTCCTCACGACCTTCCCGAGGACCTCCCCGAGCAGTTCCGGATCCGCCGGGACAAGCGGGCTCGCCTGTGGGCAGAGGGCCGCGACCCCTACCCCGTCGAAGTCGGCCGGACCCACACGCTGGCGCAGATCCGTGCGGCCTACCCAGAGCTGGCTCCCGACTCGACAACCGGTGACATCGTCGGCGTTGCGGGCCGGGTGGTGTTTGCCCGCAACTCGGGCAAGCTGTGTTTTGCGACACTTCAAGAGGGCGACGGCACCCAACTGCAAGTGATGCTCAGCCTGGCTAGCGTCGGCGCCCAAGCGCTCGACGAGTGGAAAGCCGACGTGGATATCGGCGACATCGTCTCCGTGCACGGAGAGGTGATCAGCTCAAAGCGCGGCGAGCTGTCCGTTCTCGGCGACAGCTGGCAGATGGCGTCCAAGGCGCTGCGCCCGCTGCCGGTAGCCCATAAAGAGATGAGCGAAGAGTCCCGGGTGCGGCAGCGCTACGTCGACCTGATCGTTCGTCCGCAGGCACGCGCGGTCGCCCGGCAACGGATCGCCGTCGTACGCGCCATACGCACCGCTCTGGAGCAACGCGGCTTTCTCGAAGTCGAGACGCCGATGTTGCAGACTTTGGCGGGCGGTGCGGCGGCGCGGCCGTTCGTCACACATTCCAATGCTCTCGACATCGATCTGTACCTTCGGATCGCACCGGAACTGTTCCTGAAGCGATGCGTCGTCGGTGGCTTCGACAAGGTCTTCGAACTAAATCGGGTGTTCCGAAACGAAGGGGCAGATTCCACCCATTCCCCCGAATTTTCCATGTTGGAGACCTACCAGGCGTATGGCACGTACGACGATTCGGCGGTCGTCACGCGCGAGCTTATTCAACACGTCGCGGACGAGGCGATCGGTACTCGACAACTGCCGTTGCCCGACGGCAGCGTCTATGACGTCGACGGAGAATGGACGTCGATACAAATGTATCCGTCACTATCAGAGGCACTCGGTGAGGAGATCACCCCAAACACGACAGTTGACCGCTTGCGTGCTATCGCCGAGTCGCTCAATGTCGAGGTGCCGCTAGGTCGCGGGTATGGACACGGCAAGCTGGTCGAAGAATTATGGGAACATACTGTGGGTGCCGGCCTGAGCGCGCCCACCTTCGTCCGGGATTTCCCAGTGGAGACAACGCCTTTGACGCGCCAGCACCGCAGCATTCCGGGCGTAACTGAGAAGTGGGACCTTTATATCCGGGGGGTTGAGCTGGCCACCGGATATTCCGAATTAATCGACCCAGTGGTGCAACGTGAGAGGTTCGCCGAACAGGCGCGAGCCGCAGCGGCCGGTGATGACGAAGCGATGTTGCTCGATGAGGATTTTCTCGCTGCCTTGGAGCACGCCATGCCGCCTTGTACCGGAACCGGAATGGGTATCGATCGGTTGTTGATGGCCTTGACTGGTCTGTCAATTAGAGAGACAGTATTGTTCCCGATTGTTCGTCCGCATAGTAGTTGAACGTCTCTTGTAGTGTTGTATTGAATACCGCGCCCCCTTATGGCAGATTGTTGCGGTAGGGGGCGGTCCAACAACTTGCACACTAAGTGCTCAGGAAGAAGCGTGAGGCTCAGCCAATGGCGAAGAAAGTGACCGTCACCCTGGTCGACGATTTCGACGGTGAGGGCGCCGCCGATGAAACGGTCGAATTCGGCCTCGACGGGGTGACGTATGAGATCGATCTTTCCTCCAAGAATGCCACGAAACTGCGTCACGATCTGAAGCAGTGGGTTGAAGCCGGCCGCCGGGTCGGCGGTCGTCGGCGTGGACGTGCCAGCTCCGGCCGTGGCCGCGGAGCCATCGACCGCGAGCAGAGCGCCGCGATCCGGGAATGGGCCCGTCGTAACGGCCACAACGTCTCGACGCGAGGCCGTATCCCCGCCGATGTGATCGACGCGTTCCACGCCGCCACCTGACCAGCCCGCCTGACCCTTCGAAAGCCGGACCAGCACCCTAGTGAGGGCTGGTCCGGCTTTCGCTGATGGCGAAGTGATCCGCGTCAAGCGCGGAAACGTTTTGCCGGTTCACCGCGTTGACTTTGTTACGGCTGTCAAGTGGCCGGGAATTATGCCTGTGGCTTAATCACCGCAAGGTGAGAAGCCCGGCGGGCCGCCCATTACAGTGGATGACAGGGCACCGCCCGATTTTGATGCGGGATGTCGTCCTTTTACCGATGGTGAGGGAGAGCAGGTAACCACCGATGTTCGAGAGATTTACCGACCGTGCCCGCAGGGTCGTCGTCCTGGCGCAAGAAGAGGCCCGGATGCTCAACCACAACTACATCGGCACTGAGCACATCCTGTTGGGTCTTATTCACGAGGGCGAAGGCGTAGCCGCCAAGTCGCTGGAGTCGCTGGGCATCTCGCTGGAGGGTGTCCGCAGCCAGGTCGAGGAGATCATCGGCCAGGGCCAGCAGGCCCCGTCAGGGCACATCCCGTTTACTCCGCGTGCCAAGAAAGTGCTTGAGCTGTCTCTGCGTGAGGCGTTGCAGCTGGGCCACAACTACATCGGCACTGAGCACATTCTGCTCGGTTTGATCCGTGAGGGCGAAGGCGTTGCCGCCCAGGTGCTGGTGAAGCTGGGCGCTGAGCTGACCCGGGTGCGTCAGCAGGTGATCCAGCTGCTGTCCGGCTACCAGGGCAAGGAAACGGCCGAGGCCGGCACCGGAGGCCGCGGTGGCGAGTCCGGCAGCCCGTCCACGTCGCTTGTCCTGGACCAGTTCGGTCGCAACCTGACCGCCGCCGCGATGGAAGGCAAGCTCGACCCCGTCATCGGCCGCGAGAAGGAAATCGAGCGGGTGATGCAGGTGCTGAGCCGGCGCACCAAGAACAACCCGGTGCTGATCGGCGAGCCCGGCGTTGGCAAGACCGCCGTGGTCGAGGGTCTGGCGCAGGCCATCGTGCACGGCGAGGTCCCCGAGACGCTGAAAGACAAGCAGCTCTACACGCTGGACTTGGGATCGCTGGTCGCCGGCAGCCGCTACCGCGGTGACTTCGAGGAGCGCCTGAAGAAGGTGCTCAAAGAGATCAACACCCGCGGCGACATCATCCTGTTCATCGACGAGTTGCATACGTTGGTGGGCGCGGGTGCCGCGGAGGGCGCGATCGACGCTGCGTCGATCCTGAAGCCCAAGCTGGCCCGTGGCGAACTGCAAACGATCGGCGCCACCACGCTCGACGAGTACCGCAAGTACATCGAGAAGGACGCCGCGCTGGAGCGCCGCTTCCAGCCGGTTCAGGTCGGCGAGCCGACGGTGGAGCACACCATCGAGATCCTCAAGGGCCTGCGCGACCGCTACGAGGCGCACCACCGGGTGTCCATCACCGACGGCGCGGTGACGGCGGCCGCCACCCTGGCCGACCGCTACATCAACGACCGGTTCCTGCCCGACAAGGCGATCGACCTGATCGACGAGGCCGGTGCGCGGATGCGGATTCGCCGGATGACCGCTCCGCCAGACCTGCGTGAGTTCGACGAGAAGATCGCCGAGGCCCGCCGCGAGAAGGAGTCCGCGATCGACGCGCAGGACTTCGAGAAGGCGGCCAGCCTGCGCGACCGCGAGAAGCAACTCGTGGCCCAGCGTGCTGAGCGTGAAAAGCAGTGGCGCTCAGGCGATCTCGACGTTGTCGCGGAGGTCGACGAAGAGCAGATCGCCGAGGTGCTCGGCAACTGGACCGGCATCCCTGTGTTCAAGCTCACCGAGGCCGAGACCACCCGGTTGCTGCGTATGGAAGACGAGCTGCACAAGCGGATCATCGGCCAGGAGGACGCGGTCAAGGCCGTCTCCAAGGCGATCCGCCGCACCCGTGCGGGGCTGAAGGACCCGAAGCGCCCGTCTGGCTCGTTCATCTTCGCCGGCCCGTCCGGTGTGGGTAAGACCGAGCTGTCCAAGGCGCTGGCCAACTTCTTGTTCGGCGACGACGACGCGCTCATCCAAATCGACATGGGCGAGTTCCACGACCGGTTCACCGCGTCGCGGTTGTTCGGCGCCCCGCCGGGATACGTCGGCTACGAGGAGGGCGGCCAGCTCACCGAGAAGGTGCGGCGCAAGCCGTTCAGCGTGGTGCTGTTCGACGAGATCGAGAAGGCACACCAGGAGATCTACAACAGCCTGTTGCAGGTCCTCGAGGACGGCCGACTGACCGACGGGCAGGGCCGCACGGTGGACTTCAAGAACACCGTGCTGATCTTCACGTCGAACCTGGGTACCGCCGACATCTCCAAGGCGGTCGGCCTGGGCTTCACCCAGGGTGGCGGCGAGAACGACTACGAGCGGATGAAGCAGAAGGTCAACGACGAGCTGAAGAAGCACTTCCGCCCAGAGTTCCTCAACCGCATCGACGACATCATCGTCTTCCACCAGCTGACTCGCGACGAGATCATCCGGATGGTCGACCTGATGATCGGCCGGGTCGAAAAGCAGCTGAAGAGCAAAGACATGGCTTTGAAGCTCACCGACAAAGCCAAGTCATTGCTGGCCAAGCGCGGCTTCGACCCGGTGCTGGGCGCTCGCCCGTTGCGGCGCACCATCCAGCGGGAGATCGAGGACCAGCTCTCCGAGAAGATCCTGTTCGAGGAGGTCGGGCCGGGCCAAATCGTCACCGTGGACGTCGACGACTGGGACGGTGAGGGCGCCGGAGAGGACGCGAAGTTCACCTTCACCGGTGCCCGCAAGCCGGCCGAGCCCACCGAGCCGGATCTTGCTCAGGCCGGGGCACACGCTGCCGGCGGCCCGGGCACGACCCCGCAATAGTCCGCCCTGCCGAGTGGCCAGTTACGCACGTAACTGGCCACTCGTGCTTTAACCGGTCGGCAGCAGCGCGAAAACCTGTTTGGCGACCTGCAGCATCCAACCGGTCACGCTCGGCCCGTGGTCGCGCGGCCAGTTCAGCTGGAAGCTCACCACCCAGGGCTGTCCTGTCCGGTCAACGGCGTACCAACTGAACGTGAGGTCGCCGGGCAGGCCACCGGCTTTGGCACCCACGTAGGGCCAATCGTGGTAATCCAATTTGATTCCCGGAGCGGCCGCCAAAATCTGCTTGACGGGGGCGGCTTTGCCCACCGCACCGGCCTGCAACGCCGCATGGACTCGACAGATGTCCTCGGCGCTGCCATACCATTCCGCGCCGTACCCTGAGGCAGGCACATGGGCGCGCATCGGATCCGGTTGGTAGGCATGAGAATTAGCCTGCTGTAGCAATTGCTCCCGGGCCTCCTGCGTGGCCATCTTCCATTGCTCGCGCAGATCCGGCAGCCCCCAAGCCACCGAGAACAACTCGTACATGGTCGGGAACGGTGTCATGGCGGCCGGGTCGTGATGGCCCGTCTCGACCAACGCGGTCTCGACGGCCTGGGCGCCGACCCGGCCGATCAGCATGTCGGTGGCCATGTTGTCGCTGGTGGCGATCATCTTCTCGGCGGCGGTCCGCACCGAAATGTGTGCACCCACGGGCAAATCCATCCCCGACCCGACCGCCTTACCCTTGTCGGTGACGGTCAGCTGATCGTCCCAGGAGACCGTGCCGGCCTTGATCGCATCCGCCACGGCGTAAAGCACATACAACTTGAAGATCGACGCCAACGGCAGCGACTGCGCGGTGTTGGTGCCGGCCACCCGATCGCATTGCCCGCCGTTGACCTTGGCGACCTGCCACGAGTAACGAGCATCGGTTTTGCCCAATGTGGTGTCGACGTCCTGCCACGACGAGATCGTCGGCGCTTGGGTGCTGACGTCGAACCCGTCGACCAGCGTGTCATCGCTGGTGTGTATGCGGATGTCCTGTCGTCCGCCGTAGGACGTGACCAGCTGCAGTGTCGCGGTGCCCGCTTTGATGTCGACCCCGCTCAGCGTGAACGGGCGGTCCCACCAGAGTGCTTCCATGCTGGCCTCGATCGGCTTGACCATGTGAGCCGTGGCGAGGGTGGCGACTCCGATCGGGCCGATGGGCCAATCGGAGTTGAGCATGTCCAGGGTCTGCTGGGCCCGCAGACCGGCCGGAGTCCTCATGTCGATCCGACGCCCGCCGGCGGCCGCGTTGGCGGACGGAGTGGGCGGCGGGGCGCAGCCGGGGGCCAGGGCGACAAGCAACGCTGCGGCCGTCAGTGCCGCGGCGCGGTGCCAGACCTGGCGCCGGTTACGCCTATTTGCCGGATCCGGCAACGTCCAACACAACCTCGAATTCCAGCAGAGACGCGCCGGTCGCTACAGGGTTGGCGCGGTGGCCTGCGTGAGCCTCGATCGCCGGCCCGGTCGCCCACGCCTGGAACGCCTCTTCGGACTCCCACTGCGTCACCACGAAGTACCGGTCTTCGCCCTTGACCGGGCGGAGCAGCTGAAAGCCGAGGAAACCCGGCGAGTTCTCGACCGCGTGCGCCCGATGAGCAAACCGCTTCTCCAGTTCGGGACCCGCGTCTGCTGGCACCTCGATTGCGTTGATCTTCACCACTGGCATGCCGTTAGGCTACCGTGCCGCCCATGGCGGCCGATCTGCTCATCCATCGCGGTGGACGGGGTGACCCGGTGGTCTTGGTACACGGCCTGATGGGCCGAGGCAGCACCTGGTCGCGTCAGCTGCCGTGGCTGACCCGACTGGGCGCTGTCTACACCTATGACGCACCCTGGCATCGCGGTCGAGACGTCGACGACCCGTACCCGATCAGCACCGAGCGCTTCGTGGCCGACCTCGGTGATGCGGTGACCGCACTAGACACGCCGGCGCGGCTGGTCGGGCATTCCATGGGCGCGCTGCATTCCTGGTGCTTGGCCGCCGAGCATCCCGACCTTGTGTCGGTGTTGGTGGTCGAAGATATGGCACCGGACTTCCGGGGCCGCACCACCGGACCGTGGGAGCCCTGGTTGCACAACCTGCCAATCGAATTCGACTCTGCCGAAAAGATATTCGCCGAATTCGGACCGGTCGCAGGCCAGTACTTCCTGGAGGCGTTCGATCGGACCGCGACCGGTTGGCGCCTGCACGGCCACACCTCGCGATGGATCGAGATCGCTGCCGAATGGGGCACCCGCGACTACTGGGCGCAGTGGCGCGCGGTGCGAGCACCCGTGCTGCTGATCGAGGCCGGCAATTCGGTCACTCCGGCAGGCCAGATGCGCTCCATGAGCGAAAGCGCTTACCGTGCAGAGTATTTACACGTGCCCGATGCCGGTCATCTGGTGCACGACGAGGCACCGCAGGTTTACCGGCACGCGGTGGAGTCGTTTTTGGTTGCGCCCTAGGTCCCTTCGCCGACCAGAGCGAACCGCCCGTCAGTCGTCTGGACCACCAGGCCGTCGGCAAGCAGCGAATTGAGCGCTCGGTCGCGCTGCTCGGTATCCGTCACCCAGGCGACATCCAGCTCGGCACGGGTGACCGGGAATTGGCTGTCGCGCAGCACATCCAACAGTCGGCCGCGAACCTGCCGGTCTGTTCCGGCGTAGGCCTGCGGGCGCCGTGCCGGACCGTCGGCGGCAGGGTAGCCGGCCTGCCGCCACTGGCACTTGCTGACCGGGCACAGCCCACATCGCGGCGTACGCGCGGTGCACACAACGGCGCCGAGCTCCATCAGTGCCGCCGAAAACCGGTGCGCTGAACCAGCATCGGGTAGCAGCGCGGACACGTCGGCGTGGTCGCGAACTGCCGACGGCGCGGCGGCGTCGGCACGGCCATGCACCACGCGGGCTACCACCCGTCGAACATTGGTATCCACCACCGGCACCGGGTGATGGTAGGCGAAGCACGCGATTGCCCGGGCGGTGTAGCTGCCCACCCCGGGCAGCGTCAGCAGGATGTCGACGTCGTCGGGAACCTCGTCACCGTGATCGCGGGCGATCACCGTCGCGCACTCGTGCAGTCGTTTGGCCCGCCGTGGATAGCCCAGCTTTCCCCATGCGCGCACCACGTCCGCCGGGCTGGCCGCCGCCGTTGTCGATGCCGTCGGCCAGCGCGCAACCCAGTCGCGCCAGATCGGCTCCACTCGCGACACCGGCGTTTGCTGCAGCATGAATTCGCTGACCAAGATCTGCCACGGGGTGACACCGGGTTCTCGCCATGGCAGGTCACGTCGGTTCCGGTCGTACCAGGCGAGAAGTTCACTCGACGTTAGGAGGCCCTTCATAGCCCCCTGCGGCACAATATGCGCCATGCCTAATACGAATCCGGTATCCGCATGGAAGTCACTCAAAGAGGGTAACGAGCGGTTCGTCGCCGGCCAGCCCGAACACCCGAGCCAAAGTGTTGAGCATCGGGCCAGCCTCGCTAAAGGTCAAAAACCGACCGTGGCGTTGTTCGGTTGCGGCGACAGCCGAGTGGCCGCCGAGCTCATCTTCGACCAAGGCTTGGGCGACATGTTCGTGGTGCGGACGGCCGGGCACGTGATCGACTCTGCGGTGTTGGGCTCGATCGAGTTTGCGGTAGCGGTGCTCGGCGTGCCGCTCATCGTGGTTCTCGGGCATGACAGTTGCGGTGCTGTCAAGGCAACGCTGGCCGCGCTTGACGACGGCGAGCTGCCCGGCGGCTATGTGCGCGACGTGGTCGAGCGGGTGGCGCCGTCGATCCTGCTCGGCCGCCGCGAGGGCTTGACCCGGCCCGACGAGTTCGAGGCGCGGCATGTGGTCGAGACGGCCTCGCAGCTACGGGCCCGCTCGACGACGATTGCCGAAGGCGTGAATGCGGGCACGCTGGCGATTGTGGGCGCCACCTACCACCTCGCCGATGGGCGAGTCCAGCTGCGCAACGCAATCGGTGATGTCGGCGAGGCGCCCTAAGCCGGATACCGCGGTGTGGCGACGCCGTGGTCGTGGGCGTAGACGATGGCGGCGGCACGGTCGCGCAGGTCCAGCTTGACCAAGATGCGGCCGATATCGCTTTTCACGGTCAGCTCGGAAATGCACAGCTCCTAGCTGCTGCTGGACACGCTGATCGTTCGGACTTTCCTGATGCCGTCGCCGGTGGCGCTGCTGGGACGCTGGTTCTGGTGGCCGTGCCTGCCCCATCGTCTGCCCGGCAAGCGGTTCAGCGCGGCGCAAGTACAGCACGACGACCCACCTAACTGGGCGACACGCCGCGTCGGGTCGAACCTGTCGACGTGACCTGGGCTTACCGTGTGAATGTGCTGGATCTGGAACCGCATGGCCCGCTACCGCCGGAGATCTACTGGCGACGCCGGGGATTGGCGTTGGGTATCGCGGTAGTTGCGATCGGCATCGTCATCGCCATCATCGTCGCTGTCGTGAGCAGCACCGCGGGGGCGAACACCACCGGCGGCAAGGCGGGGAGTGCGGCCGCACAGGCACCCGGGGCGGCCCCGGAGGTCAAGTCGCCGGTGGTACCGCCGGCGGGACAGAACCCGCAACAGCCGGCCGAGACGCCGACGGCAGCCGTTGCGCCGCCGCCCGTGCTCAAGGCGGGCGACGACTGCCCCGACTCCACGCTGGCCGTGCTGGGGCTGACCAACGCGCCCCAATTCGTCATCGGTGACCAACCGAAGTTCACCATGGTCGTAACCAACATCGGTCTGGTGGCTTGCAAGCGCGACGTGGGGGCAGCCGTGTTGGCGGCTTACGTCTACTCGCTGGACAACAAGCGGCTGTGGTCCAACCTGGACTGCGCGCCTTCCAACGAGACACTGGTCAAGACGTTCGCGCCGGGCGAGCAGGTGACCACGGCCGTGACCTGGACCGGTATGGGGTCGGCGCCGCACTGCCCGTTGCCGCGGCCGGCGATCGGACCCGGCACCTACAACCTTGTCGTGCAGCTGGGAAATCTGCGCTCGGCCGCTGTCCCGTTCATCATGGCGCCGCCGCCTCCACCCGGCGCCGCGCCTCCACCCGTACCGCCCGGCATGCCCGGCCCGCCGCCGGTCGTTGGGCCGGCGCCTGGTCCGCCGCCCGCTCCCGGCGGCTAATCGCCACAGGCTAATCAGCCAAGCGGGTCGGCGATCGTCGACTCGGCCAGGTGCGAGAGTCCCTCGCGCACCTGCCGTGCCCAGATCGCGCCGATCCCCTCGACCGCCTCCAGATCGCTGGCGCTGGCCGCCAGCAGACCCTGCAGCGAGCCGAACTCACGGACCAGCCGGTCGGCGTGCGCGAACTGCAGCCGGGGGATACCGGCCATTGCCCGATAGCCGCGTGAGCTCATCGCCGAATCCTGAGCCTCGTCCGTCGGTGGGAATCCGAAAACCTTTGCCAGGGAAGTGAAGTCGAGCAGTTCGGTGTCGGACAGCTCGTCCAGTTCGTCGAGAATCGCGCCGACTTCCTCCTTGGACAAGGGTTCGGGGTTGGCGTGGTAGTCGCGCACGATCAGCTCCCGCGCGGTGTCGTTGCCGCCGAGCAACTCCTCCAGCTGAAGCCGCAACTGGCGTCCGTCGGTCCCCAGCTCGACGGCGTCGTAGTCAATCGCCAGACCGATCCGGCGGACCAACTCGAGCCGCTGCACCACCGTCATCACATCGCGCAGGGTGACGAAGTCCTCGATCTCGGCTCGCGCCAGCTGCCCGCTGACCTCGTCGAGTCGCATCTTGTACCGCTCGAGCGTCGCGAGGGCCTGGTTCGCCCGCGACAAAATGGTGGCTGAGTCGGCCAGCATATGACGATCGCCGCCGAGGTAGACGGTCACGATGCTCATCGAATGGCTGACCGAGATCACCGGGTAGCCGGTCTGGATGGCGGAGCGCTCGGCCGAGCGGTGCCGGGTGCCGGACTCGTCGGTGGGAATCGACGGGTCGGGCACCAGCTGCACGTTGGCCCGCAGGATCCGGCTGCCATCGGTGGACAGCACCACCGCGCCGTCCATCTTGCACAGCTCCCGCAATCTGGTCGGCGCATACCGCACGTCGAGCGAGAAGCCACCGTCGCAGATCGCCTCGACGCTGTCGTCGTAGCCCAGGACTACCAGCGCACCGGTCCGGCCGCGCAGGATGCGTTCCAGGCCGTCGCGTAGGGGGGTTCCGGGCGCCAGCCGTGCGACGGCCTCACGCAGGGTGGGCCGCGGCGCCGGCGCGGCGCCGTTTGTGCTTGCTTTGCTGACACTCATCGCTAGTCATTCTGCGCTACAACCAGCCGACGTGGTGGCGTTGGCTGGGCCCGGTGCTCGGCAATGTCGAGCATATGTTCCAGCGCTACGACGATGGTCGCCGCCTCCAATGCCCGCACACCCGTCGGTACCGCATCACAGCCTGGCGGGATCAGCGCCGTGGTGAACCCCTGCCGCGCGGCTTCGGCGAGCCGGCGCTCCATGCCGCTGACCCGCCGCAGGTCGCCGGCCAAGCCAACTTCTCCGATCATCACCGCGGTGGCCGGCAACGGCAGGTCCACATAGGCCGACGCCAGCGCGATCGCAACCGCCAGGTCCGACGACGGATCGGTCAGCCGCATTCCGCCCACGGTGGACAGGTAGACGTCGTTGACCGCGATCTTGAGGCGGGCGTGCTTTTCCAGCACCGCAGCGATCATCGCCGCGCGGGCATGGTCGATCCCGCTCACGGCGCGTCGCGGTGAGCTATTCGAGGGTGTTGCCAGCAACGCCTGGACTTCGCCGATCAAGGGGCGTTTGCCGTCGAGAGTCACCGTGATCGCGGTGCCCGCGACGGGCTGTGGCCGCTGATCAAGAAATAACCCAGACGGATCAGCCACACCCTCAATCCCGCTGTCCTGCAGGAGAAAACAGCCAACTTCATCGGCGGCGCCGAATCGGTTCTTCACGCCGCGGACCATGCGCAGCAGCGAGTTGCGGTCGCCTTCGAAATGCAGCACGACGTCGACCAGGTGTTCAAGCGAGCGGGGCCCGGCGATGGCGCCGTCCTTGGTGACGTGGCCGACGAGGATCAGCGGAACACCGGTGGTTTTCGCCGCGGCGGTCAGGGTGCTGGTCACCGCCCGCACCTGGGTGACCCCACCGGCAACGCCGTCGGTATCAGCGCTAGACATGGTCTGCACCGAGTCGACGACGACGAGCGTGGGCTGCACCGCCTCGATGTGGCTGAGCACTGCCTGCAGGTCGGACTCGGCGGCCAGGTACAGCTCGTGATGGCTGCAACCGGTCCGGTCGGCCCGCATCCGGATC
>DATJOR010000106.1:0-4891 GCA_035506875.1 Mycobacterium sp. | reverse complement strand
CGCCGGGCAGCTGGGTCGATAGCCATCGCGACATCAGGCTCGGGACGGCGGTTTTGTCCCGGCTCGACCGTTGCATGGGGCCGACGGCTTCGATCGCGGGTTCATTAGGCACTGATGCCTCCTTCATGAGGCAATTACGATACGGTAGGTAGCGTTATGAAAGCAGACCCGTCCTCGGTTGACAAGGCCCCGGGCGCCGGACGGCCCCGTGACCCGCGTATCGACGCTGCCATACTGACCGCGACCGCGGATCTGCTTGTCCAAATCGGCTATTCGAACCTCACATTGGCCGCGGTTGCCGAACGTGCCGGAACCACCAAGACCGCGTTGTATCGCCGGTGGTCGAGCAAGGCCGAATTGGTGCACGAGGCCGCGTTTCCGGTGACGCCCACCGCCCTGGTCGGTCCGGCGGGCGATACGGCGGCCGATGTGCGGGCGATGATCGCCGCCACGCGTGACGTGTTCACCACGCCGGTGGTGCGGGCCGCGTTGCCCGGGCTGGTCGCCGACATGAGCGCCGACTCGGCGCTGAACGCCCGGGTGATGTCGCGCTTCGTGGGCCTTTTCACCGCCGTGCGGGTGCGGCTGCGCGAGGGCGTCGACCGCGGCGACGTGCATCGCGACGTCGACCCGGACCGGCTGATCGAGTTGATCGGGGGAGCGACATTGTTGCGGCTGCTGCTGCGGCCGGACGAACAACTCGACGAAGCCTGGGTCGATCAGACGACCGCCATCCTCGTGCACGGCGTCACCCGGGATGTAGGGTCGGGCCGGTGACCGGACGACTGGACGGCCGGGCCGCGATCGTCACTGGCGCCAGCCGCGGGTTGGGGCGCGCGATCGCCGTAGCGCTGGCATCGCGCGGTGCGGCGGTCGCCGTGATTGGACGCACCGAAAGTGTCTGGGACGAGCGGCTTCCCGGGACCATCGGTGAGACCGTCGCCGACATCGAATCGGCCGGCGGCCGCGCGGTCGCCATCCGGGCCGACCTGCTCGACCGCGACGACATTGCAGCGCTCGTCGCTCAGGCCCGAGATGCGTTGGGGCCGATCACGATTCTGGTCAACAATGCGGCGTTCACCGCGCCCGGACGCCCGCCGAAGCCGGGCGACTCTAAGACCCGCGCCACGTCGGCCAAGCCGCCGGCAGCGGCCAAACCCGATTGGCCGCCGCTGCTGGGGACGCCGCTGAGCGCCTACCGGCGACATTTCGAGATCTCGGTGTTCGCCGCTTACGAGTTGATCCAGCTGGTCTGCCCCGACATGATCGCCGCGAAGAACGGCTCGATCATCAACGTGACCTCGGTCGCGTCGCGGCTGCCGGGCGACGGGCCCTACCGTGACCGCAGTGGCGGCGTGCTGCCCGGCTACGGTGGTTCCAAGGCCGCGCTGGAACACCTGACCTGGTGCGCGGCCTTTGATCTGCAGGGCCACAACATCGCGGTCAATGCGCTGTCGCCATCCAAACCGATTATGACGCCGGGACTTTCGTATTATGCCCCCGGATTTGACGACGTGGCGCAGCCGGAGGAGTTCGCGCGGGCGGCGGCGGAGCTGGCGCTAGTGGACCCGCAGGTCGTGACGGGGCGGACCATCGGTCATCTGCAGGTGCTCGACGGCAGCTTTGCCTCGTTTCAGCGCAACGAAGGTTAGGCCGGCTTCGTCGCGGTCACCGCGTTGATGATCACCATGTGCAGCCGGTGCCACTCCGGCGAGGAAAATCCCGCACGCAGCAGCAGCCGGGTAGCGCGGGGTCGGGTGCGGGCTTTACCGCGACGGCTGGTGAGCATCGTCGGCAACAGCATCCAGGAGAACTGGTCGACGAGCACCAGCCGGCCACCGCGACGCAGCACCCGGGCGCACTCGCGCAGCCCCGCCTGCTGGTCGGTCCAGTGATCGAATGAGGTTGTGCTGACGATCAAGTCGAACGTCTCGTCGGGGTAGTCGATCTTTTCGGCAACGCCGAGGGCGAACGTCAACCGGTCGTCGTCGGTAACGGCGGTAGCCGTCTTCACCATTTCGGGGGCGGCATCGATGCCGACAAGTTGTTCGGCGCCGCCGTAGCTGCGTGCCAATGTTCGCAGTAGATAACCCGTGCCGCAGCCCAAGTCGAGCACGCGACTGGGAGCCGCGACGGTCGCCACCGCGAGACTGCCGGTGCGCTCGGAGATCTCGTGATGCAGACGACCCCGCCAGCCGTGGTCGTAGTTCGCGGCCCGATCGTTGAACTCGGCGACGTCCCGATACGGCGGCACAGGCCCAGTGTGCCACCGATCAACCGGGTGGGTCGGGGTCTTGGCGGAGGAGTTCGTCGGGGTGGTGGGCGTGGTTGATTTCAGGTGGGCCGGTGCTGTCGGTCCAGCCCAGTCGCCCGTTGTCGGTGACCTGGGTGAGCAGTTCACCCCGACTTGCCATGCCGTGGTCTGCGCCGCACGCGAAGAACAGTTTATCGGCGTCGGTGTGGCCGCCGCGGGCCCAGTCCGGTGGTGGTGGACTTCGCAGCGATAGCCTGATTCGAGACAGTTGGGGCGGGTGCAGCCGCGGTCGCGGGCATGGCAGATCAGCCGCTGGTCGGCGGTGGCGACGCGTTTCTGGCGACCCAGGTACAGCGGCCGTTCGGTGTGGTCGTCGAATACCGCAAGGTAGTGAATGGCGTTGGCGGCCATGCCGATCAGATCCCGCATCGGCAATCGGGAGCCGCCGCCCGTTCTCGCAGCGGCCGGCATCGGGACCGACGAGTCAACGACGGCGTGCGCGGCGCGGTCCAGTTCGGCCAGTGTGGTGGTGACGACCACGGTGACCGGGTGGCCGCGGTGCACCCCGAGCCCACCGCACGCGATGGCGGTTTCCAGGCCGAGTTTCAACGCGTCGTGGCAACGCTGCGCGGGGGTGCGGTCATCGCGCGCCTCGGGCTCTTCGCCTGTGCCAGCGGGACGGTGGCGGCCGGGCCGCACCGCCGCTTCGACGGCCTCGAAATACGCGCGCGCCTGCGGATCAAGCAGGCCCGACAGCCGGGACATCCCGTCAGGGCCCTGCGGGCCGAGATGCAGCCCGCGCCGCCGTGCCCGGTCCTGGTCGCTGAATAGGCCGTCGGGGTTGAGGTAATCGGCGATGCGCTCACCCAGCTTGACCACAACGCCGGCATCGACTTTGGTGGCCTGCTCGACCAGCTTGCGTTCGGCCGTGGCGGCGTCGGCCGGTGCGACGCATGCGGGCAGCACGTCGACTGATCGGCACACCGCCCGGATGTGGTCCTCGCCGACAGCACCGGCCTGTACGGCGGTCGCCAACTCAGGCAGCTCCGGCGGTACCGGCGGGCCGGTCAGCGATCTACGCGGCCGAATCCGGGCCGCGAGCTTGCACCGACGGGTGATTTCGTGGGGAGTGATGCGCAGGCGCTTCCACAGCGCGGCGCGCACCGCGGCTATGGATACCGACTCGTCGGGCGGGTCGGCGATCTCGGCGAAGTATCGGTACATCAGCCCGCGGTTGGTGCGCTCTTGGGTCTCCAATCGCTCGGCGGCGTCGACGCGAAACGCGTTGCCCACGAGGTCCGAAGCTGTCTCACGCAGCACGTCGTGGGCAGCGTCGACCGCATCGAGAGCGGCGCTTATCCGTTCCCGTGCATGCTCGGCACTGATCGCTGAACCCATACCTCGACGCTATGAACGAACCCGACAAATCCGTCATCAACAAACGACACGGGGCCCGGCCTGTGGATCAAGTGCCGACTGTGGATAACTCACACGCTGGCGCGGCCGAGGGCGTGCACGGCGTCCGCGACCGCGTCGGCGAGCGGGTCGACTTCGCCTGCATCGAGGTTGGCGACGGTGATCCTCATTCCCGGCGGCGTGCCGATCCGGAATCGGGTGCCCGGCGCCGCTGCCCAGCCCGCGCTGAGTAGCCGGGTGATCGCCACGGTTTCGTCCGGCACCGGAATCCAGACGTTGAGGCCGGAACGGCCGTGAGACGTCACGCCGCGGTCGGCCAGCGCCGCGTGCAGCATGTTGCGGTTGCGGGTGTAGCCGGCTTCGGCCGTGTGCACCAGGCGTGTTGCCGCGGTGTCGCGCCACAAGCCGACGGCGAGATCCTGCAGCAGGTGGCTCACCCAGCCCGGTCCGAGACGTAGTCGCCCGTGCACCCGCTCAACCGTGCGGCGGTCACCGGCCAGCAGCGCGAGCCTGAGATCGGGACCGTACGCTTTGGCCGCCGACCGCACGAACGCCCAGTGCTGCGTCGTCCCCGCCAAGGCGTGCAGCGGTGCGCCGGCGATCCCCGCGCAGTGGTCGTCTTCGATGAGCAGCACGTCGGCGTGATCAGTCAGCACCTGACGCAGCTCGGTCGCCCGCGCGGCGGAGACCGCGGCGCCGGTGGGGTTCTGCGCACGGGTGGTCACCACGACGGCCCGCGCGCCTCGACGCAGTGCTCGGGCCACATCGGCGGCCAGCGGCCCATCGTCGTCCACCCGCACCGGCTCCACTGAAAAGCCCAGCGCGGCAAGCAGATCCAGAAGATTGGCCCATCCTGGGTCCTCGACCGCGACCCGGTCGCCGGTGCGTAGGTGGGCGGTGAGGACGCGTTCGATGCCGTCGAGGGCCCCGGCGGTCACCGCGAGGTGCTCGGCCGAAACGCCGTCGGCGGTCAGCGAGGCCCGGGCGTGCTCGGCCAGCGCGGGCGATACCGCCGGCTCCCCGTACAGCACCGGCGTCCGCCGTTGCGAGCCCGCAGGCACAGCCGCGATGGGCAGCATCGCCGGATCCGGATTACCCGTGGAAAGGTCTCGCACTCCCGGCGGGACGACGATGCCACGCAGCGACCGCGGCGTGGTCGCCGGCCGGTCCCGCACCCGAGTGCCGCGTCGGCCCGCGGTCTCGACGGCACCGCGTTCGCGC
>DATJOR010000105.1:0-26107 GCA_035506875.1 Mycobacterium sp. | reverse complement strand
TTCGGCCGAGGTGCACTCGTAGACCGTGGTGCCGTCGGAGAACAGCGTGATGTTGGCCAGGTCCTGTACACCGCGCTGACGCAGATGGTCGACCGCGACGCGGATGTTGTGCAACGAGATACCTGTGTCAAGCAGCCGTTTGACGATCTTGAGGACCAGGATGTCCTTGAACGAATACAGCCGCTGGCTGCCGGATCCGGCCGCGCTGCGAATCGACGGCACCACAAGCGATGTACGTGCCCAGTAGTCCAGCTGGCGGTAGGTGATGCCGGCGATTTGGCACGCGCTCGGACCCCGGTAGCCGACCAGTTCGTCGGGCACCGAATCGTCGGGGAACAAACCGGCTTGCACGGGTAGCTCGGGGCGCGTTGCTGGGGTCTCGTCGATCGCCGTGACGGACTCGAGGTCCAATTGGTCGTGACGTGGTTGGTCTCCCACGATGCTTCCTCTCGCCGATCACGCTTGTTACGGCCTGCCGGTAGCCGCGATTGCTCAGTCGAGTGCTTGTGAGCATACGCTTTTCGACACGCTGTGGTGTTCTTGCAACTAATCGAGTACTAATCAGTCGAGATCAAAGTATGGCGGTCGCAGCGATGACTCCACGCTATCCAACGGGCGTGTCGAGGTCGAACGCGCAGATGAGACGGATCCGTGATGTTGCTGGCGTCGTCAGGACGCCCCTCGACACGGGGCCGATCAGCTTGCTGACGTGCATCGACGGAGCCGCCTCGGGCGGCTTTGTCAGCGCGTCAGGTGGCCTTGAAATCGTCGGGGGAAACGCTGTCCAAAAATTCTTTGAACTTCTCCACCTCGTCCTCCCGGACCGTGGTCGAGGGCTCCTCGTCGCTTTCGTCGGGAATCAGCAGGCCGGCCTCCGCGAGAACCGCTTCCTCGACGTAGATCGGTACGCCCACCCGCAAAGCAATGGCCACCGAGTCCGATGGCCGCGCCGATACGGTGATGTTGCGGTCGAAGATCAGATCCGCGTAGAACGTCCCTTCTTGCAAGTCGACGATCCGCACTTCCTTCAGCGAATGACCAAGCGCAGCAATAAGATCCCGGATGAGGTCATGAGTCAGTGGCCGCGGCGGCTCGACTCCTTGCTGTTCAAGGGCGATCGCGGCAGCCTCGGATTGGCCGATCCAGATCGGCAGGTAACGGTCACCGTTGGCTTCGCGCAGCAACAGGACCGGCTGGTTCTGCGGCTGCTCGACGCGAATGCCGACGACGCGAACTTCACCCATCTGTGTCTGCCCTCCGCACCTACTGCCGTGTCCATGCCAGACCTGCCTCGACGCCGCGGTGGAAGACCAAGCCGCCGAACACAAGCTGTCGTCCGAAGTCTAGTCCTTCAACGGTGCAGAACGTCGCGCACTGCCGACTTGATCAACGACGTATGCAACGTGATTGCCAGCGCGGCGACTTCCCGTGCCAGGTCATCGGCGCGGTCGCGGGCGCCGGTCTTCGCGGCCTTGCCAAGCGGGCCGGCAATTTGCGCGATCAGGTCGGACTGCCGGTCGGCGGCTGAACGGAATGCCCTCAGGTGACGCGGCTCGACTCCGTAATCGGCGAGCGCTCGGGCGCACTGCAGGATCACCACCGCATGTTCGTCGAAGAAACCCCCCGGCCCGGTGGTGATCACCCCCGCTTTGAGCAGCGCGGTTAACAGCTCGGCGTCCACCCCCGAGCGCTCGAGCAGATCCTCGCGGCTCAGCCGGACGCGGGTTGGTGCCACCGCTGCGGGATCGGAGCCCGATTGAGCAGATTCCCCGTTGCCGACAGACACCAATCGCGGTACCCCGTAAGGCGATCCGGCCAGCGGCAATTCGCCGTCGGGCTGCGCGTCGAGCTGCGCTTTGATCACCTTCAGCGGTAGGTACTGGTCGCGCTGAGCCGTCAGAATGAAGCGCAATCGTGCGCAGTCGTAGGCCGTGAACCGGCGGTAGCCCGATGCCGCACGCTGTGGCGTGACGAGACCCTCAGCCTCTAAGAAACGGATCTTGGAGATCGTCACATCAGGGAAGTCTGGCCGTAGCAGGTCGAGGACCGCTCCGATCGACATCCCGGCCAGCCCGGGGGTCTCGGGCGCGGTCACTAGCTTCCGGGCCCTCCGTTGTCGTCGCCGCCCTTGGGTCCGGTCAAGAACACCAGGCGGAACTTGCCGATCTGGACCTCGTCGCCGTTCGCCAGCACGGCCGAGTCGACCGGCTCCCGATTGACGTAGGTGCCGTTGAGGCTGCCGACGTCCACGACTTGAAACTCGTCGGATTCCACTCGGAATTCGGCGTGCCGCCGACTGACGGTGACGTCGTCGAGGAAGATGTCGCTGTCGGGATGGCGACCGGCCGACGTGGTCGGCTGGTCGAGCAGGAAGCGGGACCCGGCGTTGGGTCCCCGTTTGACGACCAGCAACGCCGAACCGGCCGGCAGGCCCTCGACGCCCGAGACCGCGGTCTCGGAACCAGCTTGCGCGGGAGCGTCCAGTTCATTGAGGAAGTCGGCGCGGAAGACCGATGTCGTCTCCACGGTGACTTCGTCAGAGGTCTGGTCGTTTTCCTTCTCCGTCACCCGTTGCTCCTCACTGGCCGCTGCTGTGTTGTCTGGTTGGGCCCGTTCGACCGGTTTCCCACCCGCTTTGACCGTCGATGTGTCGACCGTACCGTGCAGGGGACCCCAATGGGCCCTCCCCCGCCGGATCGGCGCATGCATCTCCCTCGTCGCCGAGCGAAGGAACGATAGCAAGGGTCATTCGGCCAGCGTGGCGCGGTAGGCCTCGGCGTCGAGCAGCGCCGCGAAGTCCTGCTCGTAGGACTCAGAGTCGACCTCGAGGTCTAGCAGCCACCCGGCGCCGTAGGGATCGGAGTTGACCAGTTGCGAGTTGCCGTCCAGATCGCTGTTCACGGCAACGACTTTCGCCGAGACGGGTGCGAACAGATCCGACACCGACTTGGTCGACTCCACCTCGCCGAAGGACTCGCCCGCAGTTACCTCGGTACCCAGATCGGGCAGCTGGACAAACACGACATCGCCAAGCGCCGACTGTGCGAAGTCCGTGATCCCTACCCGAACGGTGTTGTCCCCGGTACGGCGAATCCACTCGTGCTCGGCGGTGTAGTGCAAGTCAGGCGGAATTTCGCTCACAGTGTTCCTGTTCTGCTCGATCAATCAGGGGTAGATCATTTTCCTGGCTGAGCGTATTGGCGCGGTTTTGGTTGTCGCAAGGCGGTGACGTCCACTTTGTCGCCCTGCTGGACTGACATCGTGCCACCGACGCGTTTGACGCTGTCCTCCGCGCCGCCAGGAATGTTCATCGCCGCCGCGAGTGTCGGTGGATCACCAATGGCCAGAACCGAATACGGTGGCATCAGCGTTTTGCCGTCAACGGTCAGCGCACCGGGGGCTCCGACGATCCAGGTGTCGACAACAACTCGCACCACCTGGTGGCCGTCGCCGATCTGGATGGCTTCCGCCCCGGCCGCCCGCAGTTCGTTGATCACGTCGAGCATCACCTCGGGGGCCACCCCTGGTCCGGGGTCCTCGATCCGGACCGTGACGCCTGGACCAGTGGCCCCGACGGCGCCGATCAAGATCGACAGCGCGGCCAGCCGGGCCTGGGCATTTTGGATGGCGGCCTGATCATTGCTGCCGGAAGTCTGCAACGCGGACAACGTGCGCTGCAGCTCAGCGACTTCGGTGCTCAGCGTCGCCTCGCGCTGATGCAGCGAGTCCAGCAGCACCAGCAGATCCGCCGGACGGGCGGTGTCCAGCGAGTCGCCGGAATTGTTTTGCCGGACCTGGGTCGCGATGGCGACACCAAGCAACAAGCACAGCAAAACCGCCAGTGTGCCAAAGACCGTGCGGCCGCGTCGCAGCATGCCGGGAAACCCGCGTGAGTGCACCTCCCCGATTCCGGGGCGTGGCTGGTGCGGTGGCAATTCATGGCGGCCGTGCGGCGCAGCATCGTCGGCGCTGTGTTCGGACTGCGGCGCCGCGGTGTCCTCGGCGTTGGGCTCGGTTTCACTGTCCGGCTGTGCGCCTTCGACTTTGGGGTCATCGCTCATGTCGGCCTCATGCCTGTTACGCCCCGAATAGCCGACGTCGTAGGGCAGCGGCGTTGCCGAAGATGCGGATGCCCAGCACGACGATGATCGCCGTCGACAGTTGTGTGCCCACGCCCAACTGGTCGCCGACGTAGACGATCAGCGCGGCGACCAGAACGTTGAAGACGAAGGACACCACGAAAACCTTTGGGTCGAAAATTCGCTCCAGATAAGCCCGTAGCCCGCCGAACACCGCGTCGAGCGCGGCAACTACCGCGATCGGCAGGTACGGCTGGATGACCTCCGGCACGCTGGGATGAAACACCAGGCCCAGCATGATCCCGACGGCCAGCGCCGCAATACCGATCATCGGTGCTCCGCTCTCCTTATCCTTCAGACCCTAGGGACCAATTCTCTTGGCGAACTTGACATCTCGGACTGCTCCGGCCGGCAACGTGAGATTGTCACGGGCGCTGACGTCGACACCGACGCCGTAGGACGCCTCCAGGAGCCGTAACCGGCGCAGGCCCGGGCTGCTGTCGAATACGTCCTGCATCGAATGCGGGGGTCCCACCGCAAGGACCGCATATGGGCTGCTGATCGGATTATTGTCGACCAGGATCGCCCCGCCTGCCTGCCGGATGGTCACATTCGGCCCGACCCGGACACCGCCGACAGCGATCGCCTCGGCGCCGCTGGCCCACAACGAATTGACCACCAGTTGCAGATCGCGGTCCAGGATGATCTGCCGGCTACCGGCCACCCGCTGCTTTGACACGTCGGAAAGATTGGGGCCCAGGCCGGGGTCGGTCACCTTCACGCTCAGACCCGGGCCGGTGACGGGCGTGCTTGCCGCGGCCAGGCTGAGTCTGTCGAGGTTGGCGAGCAACCGTCGGCCCTGGGCGTTGTCGGCCAATGCTCGCCGCTGGACGTCATCACGTTGTGCCGTAAGCGCATTCCGGCGTGCGGTTAAGTCGCTTGTTGTCGTCTCCTCCGAGCGCACGCTGCCCGCCAGCACCCGCTGGGCCGCGCTGACCCCCGGCGCAACCAGCCGGGCCTGGGCAACAGCCGCGGCGAACACGGTGGCCACCAGCAACGCCGCCAACGCCTGCCAGATCCAGGTCGCAACGCGGGCCCGACCGGTCTGCGGCCCGCCGGCGCGGTCCCGCTTGGCGGCCGCCGCCGCGTAACCGGGATCTAAGTGCTCGGAAAGCAGGGCCCGCAGCAACGACGGCACCGGGATGAACTGCGGTCGTCCCGCTTCGTGGGCGGACAGGCCCGCGTAGGGATCGTAGCCGCCGAGCGCCTGGTCAGCCATCGGCTTCTGCCGTACTCGTCAACGGTTTTTCACGGCCAGCCCGCACCGGGGGCAGCCGACGCATCACCAACACCACCTGCACCGCATACAACACGAACGACCACAGGTAGAAGTAGATGCCCCAGATCAGAAAGGCCCAGCCGCAGGCCAAGATGACACGACTCCACGTGGCGTCGTAATGGCCAAGCAAGATCAGCGGAAACGCCGACATCAGAGCGAAAGTCGCGGCTTTGCCGATATAGATCACGGGCAGTGCGGTGAACCCCCGGGTGCGCAGCAGCGGCAGCTCCGCGGCCAGCAGCACGTCGCGGGCCAGCAAAACAGCGATGATCCACCACGGCACGATGCCCCGCAGCCCGAGCGCGATGGGAACGGTCACCATGTAGAGCCGGTCGACGGCTGGATCCAGATACTCGCCAAGCTTCGACGACTGGTTCAGCAGCCGGGCGATCTTCCCGTCGGCCCAGTCCGATGCGCCGCTGAACATCAGCACGCCCACCGCCCAACCGTCGGAATGAGCGCCCAGCAGCAGGTAGATGAAGACCGGGATCAGCACCAGCCGAAGCCCGCTCAGCAGGTTCGGCACCGTCAGCAGCCGGTCGTGTGCGGGCCGGTGCTCCATGACGCGTGACCTTAGCGGGCTTCAGCCTCAGCGGAAGATGCCGGGCAGACTCAGCGCGGACAGCGAATCGTCGTTCAACGGGTTGTCGTGCACCATGTAGGTCCAAGTCGACGTCGGGCGCGCCAGCTTGGACAGGTCCAGACCCGGCTCCTCCTCGATCGCCGGCGAGGTTTCGAAGGTCTGCTGGGCCGCTTCGATCGCGTCGGCGGCCAGCGACGCGAACGCGTCCACGGCCATCCGGTGAAACTCGTCCAGCGGGTTTTGCCGACCCAGGGCGCGCAGATGGATGCTTTCCCGGATGTCGGCCAGGTAGGCCAGGTGGTCGGCCCAGCCGCGGTCGAGGTGATACAGCATGATCAGCCGGCAGATCGTCTCCAGGCGGTCTTCCGACAGGTGCGCTGGACCTTCAGCGAGCTCCGCGTACCTTTCGGGCGCCAGGTCGGCCAGTTCTTCGCGGGCGGCGGCCGTGCTCAGCAGTGTGTTGCGCCGCTCGACGATGATGGCGCGCTGCTGGGCGATCAATTGGTTGTAGCGCCAGGTGTTGGCGTGCACGTCGAGCAGCCGGCCCTCGGCGACCCGCTGAGCGTGTTCCAGCAGCCCGGCCACCTTGGAGCTGACGATGCGGCCGTCCTCGTCGGTCTGCATTGGCAGTTTGTTGGGCTCGAGGTTGGCCGCGACGACATCGTCTTCCCAACTGGAGAAGAACACCGACGAACCCGGATCGCCCTGGCGGCCGGCGCGTCCGCGCAGCTGGTTGTCCAGCCGCTCGGTGTTATGCCTCCCGGTACCGATGACATGCAATCCACCGAGCTCGACCACCTCTTTTTTCTCAGGGTCGTGGTCGCTTACGTCCGAGCCACCGAGCCGGATGTCGGTGCCACGGCCGGCCATCTGGGTGGACACGGTGACCGCTCCGAGCTTGCCGGCCTCGGCGATCACCGCGGCCTCTTCGGCGTCGTTTTTGGCGTTGAGCACCGCCGCCGGCACGCCGCGACGCTGCAGTCGCTCATGCAGCTCTTCGGACTCGGCCACGTCGTGGGTGCCAACCAGCACCGGTTGTCCGGTCTCGTGCACCTCGATGATGTGGGCGATGATCGCATCGATTTTCGCTGCGGCGGTGATGTAGACCCGGTCAGTCTCGTCCTCGCGGATGTTCGGCGTGTTCGGCGGTATCGGTGAAACACCGAGTTTGTAGAACTGACGCAGCTGCTCGCCGGCGGCCAGCGCGGTGCCGGTCATACCGCAGACGGTCGGATACCGGTTGATCAATGCCTGCACCGTGATGGTGTCGAGCACCTCGCCGGTCTCGGTGGTCTCGATGCCTTCTTTTGCCTCGACCGCTGCTTGCAGACCGTCCGGCCAGCGCTGCAGCTGGGCGATCCGGCCCCGGGATGCGTTGATCAGGTGCACCGCGTCGTCGCGCACGATGTAGTGCACGTCGCGGTGCAGCAGGACGTGCGCGTGCAGCGCGACGTTGACCTCGGTGAGCGTGGTGCCCACGTGCTCTTCGGAGTACAAATCGATTCCACCGAGCTCCTTTTCGACTTTGTGCGCGCCCTCCTCGGTGAGATGGACGTTGCGGCTATCGGAGTCGGTGGCAAAGTATTTGTCGGCATCGTTGCTGCCGAGCAGCTCACCGACCAGCCGAATGATTTCCAGCCGCGGCGTCTCGCGATAGGAGGTCCCCGCCAGCACCAGCGGGACCAACGCTTCGTCGACCAGCACCGAGTCGGCCTCGTCGATCAGGGCCACATCCGGGTTCGGCGACACCAGGTCGGCGACATCGGTGACCAATTGGTCGCGCAGGACGTCGAAGCCGATCTCGTTGACCGAGGCGTAAGTGACATTGCACTGGTAGGCCGTGCGGCGCTCTTCGGCCGTGGATTCACCGGTGACCCAGCTCACGGTCAGGCCCAGGGCCTCCAGCAGCGGACCCATCCACTCGGCGTCACGGCGGGCCAGGTAGTCGTTGATGGTGACGACGTGAACGTGCCGGCCGCCCAACGCGTAGCCGGCGGCGGCGATCGCTCCGGCCAGGGTTTTGCCTTCGCCGGTTGCCATTTCGATCACGTCGCCGGCCAGCATCCGCAGCGCCGCGAGGAGTTGCACATCGAACGGCCGCAGCCCAGTGGCGCGTTCGGCCGCTTCGCGTGCGATCGCGAGAAACTGTGGAATGTCAGCGGATTCGGCGAGGTCGTCGAGTTCGAGCAGGCCGGCGGCTTTACGCAATTGCTCGTCGTCGAGGCTAGCGGCTTTCTCGTCATACTCTGACGAAGCGCTGACCTCGGCCTGCGAACGACTTTGATTCTTCTCCGCGCTGGCGCCGAGCAGCCGCCAGAATCGGCCACTCAGGCGGCCCGATGAAGCGTTGGTGGTCTTTGGCACAGATCAACGGTACGCGGGCCGGCCGGATCATCGTCACTACCCGGCAGCTACGCGCTGACCTTCGCGTCGATCTGCCGCATCATCCGCCGTACTGCATCCCGATGCTCCGGGCGGGCCGCCTCGGCAAGGTCGGCGAGCATACGGTCGATCCGATCGGGCACCTGTGCCGCGTCGGACCCGTAGGTACGCGTTTCGCGCACAGTGACCTCGAGCAGGTCAGCGAACTGATAGCGCGGTATCACCAGTCGCACCTCGCCGTCCGGCCCGCATATCGCTTCGGAGACCGGCGCACGCGTGGCCAGTTGCCGCAGCAGGTCGTGCAACGCATCCAGGGCCTGACACGCCGTTGTCGGGTCGTTCACGCTGGGCGACAACGCCTTTTCGATCATGTCGACCAACAGCCGAAACCCGAACGCTACGTCTTCGGCCATAGACCGCTCGGTGCCTAACGTCAGCTGCTTGCGCGCCCCCGCGACCAGGCGGTCGAGGTCATCAGGTTCACCATGCACGGTGAACAGCGGTGCTCCTTTGGGAACGAAGTCCCCTATCCGTAGTCGCAACTCGACGACGCACCCGGCCTGCGCCGCCTGTTTGGCAAGGGCTTCCGTGTTCATCCCGGCCAGCACTCCCCGCTGCGACGCCGCGATCACCCGGTGCGGCTCCGGCAGCATGCCGGCCGTTAGCGGCGATGCCGTGCCGGCGGGGTAGGTTTCCTCCAGCAGGGCGCTCGCCATGTCGGCGATCTCGGCGATGATCGTCGAGGCCCGCATCATGTATGCCACCCGCCCGACGTACAACATGAACGTGAGCGCGCTACCGACCACCAACAACGCTGCCACGCTGGCCGCGATCCGCGGCACCCGAGCGTCGGCCTTCACCGACTGTGCGACTACTAATGCATAGAGGAATGTCGCGACGAACACCCCGAAGGTGACCTGGATGATGCGATCACGCATGTAGATCTGCACCACCCGGGGCGAGTACTGGCCGCTGGACAATTGCACTGCGACGAAGGCGAGCGAGAACACCATCCCAGTCAGCGAGATCATCGCCGTGACAATCGAATTCAGCGAGCTGCGGGCACCGGACGACGATCCCTGGTACAGGAAGGGCGCAGTCAGGCCCGGGAATCTGTGGTCGACGGCGATCAAGCTGAATCCGAGCAAGATTGCCGCGAGCCCACAGACGACGGGCACCAGCCAGAATTGCGAATGCGAACCGGTCGGAATGTGGTACTGGCGCTGCGTTTCCATGGCGTGCGACTACCCGAAGCGTGGCACTCGGTAATCACCGCAGCCGATTCCCGTTCCGCTATGCCCTTGTTACCTGTAGCCATCGCCGGATCGCGTCCTGGTTTTCCGGCCACATCTGCCAGGTCGGCCGGCATCTCTTCGACCCGGTGCGAGGCCGCTGTCGCTGCCCGAGCGCGATGGCCTTGACGGCCGCTCAGGCGAGGTTGGACCGACGGGGATAGGCGACCGTCGGGTCGGTGAGCACGTTGACCACAGCCGGTAGGCCGCTGCCGAGCGCCCGCTTCAAGGCGGGCTGCAGCTGGTCGGGCGCCGACACCAGCTCACCGTGCCCGCCCAGTGCCCGGACCACCTCGTCGTAGCGGGTCTCCGGCCGCAGCTCGGCCACCACCGAATAGCCGTACAACGCTTCCATCGGGTGTTTCTCCAGCGCCCAGATCCCGTTGTTGCCGATCAACGACACCACCGGCACATCGTGGCGGGCCAGCGTGTCCCACTCCATGCCGCTGAAGCCGAACGCACCGTCGCCTTGCAGCAGGACGACCTGGCGGTCGGGCCGGGCCAGTTTGGCGGCCAGCGCGTAGCCCGGACCCGAACCCAGGCAGCCGAAAGGGCCGCTGTCGAGCCAGGCGCCGGGCAGGTAGCTGTCGATGACCCGGCCGGCGTATGAGCCGAAATCACCGGCGTCGACGACGATGATCGCGTCGCGGTCCAGCAGCGGCGCCAGTTCGGCGTAGACCCGCATCGGATGCAGCGGGCTGCGGTCGTCGGCCAGCTCGGCCTGCTCGCCCTCGCGGGCCGCGGTCTCGGTTGCCCGCAACTCGCCGAGCCAGTCGTCATGGCCGGCGGCCGTCGGTTCAGCCAGCCTGGTCAGGGTCCCCGACAGGTCGCCGTAGAGGCCGGCGGCGATCGGTCGCGGGTGGTCCCGCTCGGGTTGAGCGCGATCGGCCACGATCAGCTGGGTGTCCTGTCCGAAGACCGCGCCGAAGCCCAGCCGGAAGTCCATCGGCACTCCCACGACGAGCGCAACGTCTGCCTGTCCCAATGCCTTTGAGCGCGCCCGGGAGAACGCCAGCGGGTGGTCTGCAGGTACCGTGCCGCGGGCCATGCCGTTCATCAGCACCGGTATGCCTCGCTGTTCGGCCAGCTCCAGCAGCGCCGCTTCTGCGTGGCCCCACCACACGTTGGTCCCCGCCATGATCACCGGGCGCCGGGCGCCGGCCAACAGAGCTGCCGCCCGGTCGAGTGCGTTGCCGTCAGCCTGCGGCGGCGCCGGCAGGTCGGTCAACGCGCCGGGGCGTCCGTCGTCGTCGGCAACAGAAAACACGTAATCCATCGGAAAGTCGACGAATGCCACACCCGAAGGGGCACCGACGGTGGCCTGCAGCGCTTGGTCGACCAGCCCGCAGACGGCCTCGGCCGATGGCGCGGTGGCGGCGAAGCGGGTCAGCGGAGCGACGAACGGGACGTGGTCGATCTCCTGCAGCGACCCCATCCCCCAGCGCCCCGCCGGCGCGCGCCCACCGAGAACCAGCAGCGGCGAAGAGTTCTGCTGCGCAGCGGCCATCGCGCTCATTCCGTTGGTCACGCCGGGGCCGGCGGTCAGAGCGGCGACCCCCGGCTGGCGCGTCACTTTCGACCAACCTTCGGCTGCGAACGCGGCGGTCTGCTCGTGGCGGGTGTCGATCAGCCGGATGCCCTCGCTGCGACATCCGTCGTAGATGGAGAACAGATGACCGCCCGACAGGGTGAAGACGGTGTCGATCCCGCTGGCCTTCAGCCGGCGGGCGATCAGCCGGCCGGCGTGGAAGGCTTCGTTCGCTGCGCCGTTGGAGCTCATTTCGAAAGCCTATCGGCAAGCCTCCGGTAGCTTGCCGGACAAGCTTTCCGATGGGCGTCGTGCGGGATGTCGCACCCCGCAAGAAGGGTAAGGACTTCGTGACTGATCTGCAGCTGTTCGAACCAGCCATCGACTGGGCGCACGCAGTGCCCGACTCGATGTGGTGGATCGCCCGGGCATGGGCGATCAGCGCGGTGTGCGTCCTCGTCGTCTTGGTGGCGCTCAGGTTTACCACCCATTGGGCGCGCCAATACTGGCGCATCACCGGCGGTTACTTCACCGGTTCACGGTCGGTCAGGGTGTGGCTGATGCTGGGTGTGTTGCTGCTGTTGGTCGTGACGGTGGTACGCCTGAACGTCTTGTTCAGCTACTTCAGTAAGGACTTGTACAACGCGTTGGAGACAGCGTTCACGGGCTCTGGCGCACAGAACGAATCCGTCAAACAGTCAGGCGTGCATGGCTTTTGGGTGGCGCTGGCGATCTTTTGTATTCTCGCCGCGATATTCATCGCGCTTGCCATGGTCGACCTCTACCTGATGCAGCGGTTCATCATCGCGTGGCGGGTGTGGCTCACCGACCACCTCACCGCCGACTGGCTTACCGGACATGCCTACTACCGGGCCCGGTTCATCGACGAAACGATTGACAACCCCGACCAGCGCATCCAGCAGGACATCGATGTTTTCACCGCCGGCGCCGGCGCCACTACCAATGTTCCGAACATCGGCACCAGTCAAACCCTGCTGTTCGGCGCGGTGCAATCGGTGGTGTCAGTGATTTCGTTCGCAGCGATCTTGTGGAACCTCTCGGGCACGCTGACCGTCCCGCTGCTCCACATTGACATTCCGCGCGCGATGTTCTGGATCGTCATCGTTTTCGTGCTGATGGCAACCAGCGTCACGTTCTGGATCGGGCATCCGCTGATCAGGCTGAGTTTCGCCAACGAGCGGCTCAACGCTGCTTTTCGGTATGCATTAGTGCGCTTGCGTGATGCCGCCGAAGCTGTCGGTTTCTATCGCGGTGAGGAAGCCGAGCGATCGCGACTGCGGGAGCGCTTCATGCCGATCATCGACAACTACCGGCGCTACGTCACCCGCACGATCGGGTACTTCGGCTGGAACGTGTCGATCACCCAGACGATGGTGCCGTTGCCGTGGCTCATCCAAGCGCCGCGGCTGTTCGCCGGGAAGATCGGCCTGGGCGGCGTGGTACAAACCGCGACCGCGTTCGGCACGATCCAGGAGTCACTGTCGTTCTTTCGCAACAACTACAACCAGTTCGCGTCATTTCGCGCTTCGATCATTCGGTTGTACGGCTTGGTTGACGCCAACGCCCGCAGTCGGGAACTGCCCGAGGTGACGGTGGAGCCGAGCGAGCTCGGATCGGTCGAAATCGCGGCGGTCGAGGTGCGTGCGCCTAGCGGTGCCCAGTTGATCGACCCGCTCGAGTTGCAGCTCATCAGCGGTGACGCGCTGGTAGTCACCGGACGGTCGGGAGCCGGCAAGACCACGCTTTTGCGCAGTCTTGCGCAGCTGTGGCCGTACGCGTCCGGCACACTGCGCCGGCCCGCGGGCGAGCACGCCACGATGTTCTTGTCGCAGCTGCCGTATGTACCGCTCGGTGACCTGCGTGGTGTGGTCTGCTACCCGAATTCTCCGACCGACATTTCCGACGCCGCCGTGCGCGACGCGTTGACCAAGGTGGCGCTAGCTCCGTTAACCACTCGGCTCGATGAAGAGCGCGATTGGGCCAAGGTGCTGTCCCCTGGGGAGCAGCAGCGCGTCGCTTTTGCCCGGGTCCTGCTCGCCAAGCCGCAGGCGGTATTCCTGGATGAGGCGACCTCGGCGCTTGATGAGGGGTTGGAATTCGCGCTTTACCAGCTGCTGCGCACCGAACTGCCGAATTGTGTCGTGGTCAGCGTCAGTCATCGGCCCACCGTCGAACAGCACCATGATCATTTGCTTGAGCTGCTCGGCGAAGGTAGGTGGGAACTGCGCCGGATCGAGCGGGAGTCGGCGACCGTCTAAACTGCGCCGAGATCTGCGTTAGGGAGACGGTTCCTCGAACTTTTACGCGCCTGCCGTCCGTATCCAATGGGCTTATCGGCGCGCAAACGCGCGTCATGGCGGCGTCTCACGTAGGTGGGCGTTCGACCGACGCCGTGGACATTAGAGCCAAGGAGGTAGGCGCACCGTGGACTTGTTCGAACCGTCCATCAACTGGGGTCACGCGCTGGCTGATTCCCTGTCCTGGATTGCCCTGACGTGGGTGGTCAGCGCCGTGTGCTTGGTCGGCGTGCTGGCGTTGTTGCGATTGTTCACCCCGTGGGGCCGCCAGTTTTGGCGGATCACCGGCGGCTATTTCACCGGTCCGCACAGCGCAAGGGTCTGGCTGATGCTTGGGGTGCTGCTGTTGTCGGTCGTCGTCACGGTGCGCCTCACTGTGCTGTTCAGCTATCAAGCCAATGACCTGAGCTCGGCCGTCCAGACCGCTGTGCAGGGCCTCGCCACTGGCAATCAAGCAGTGAAACAGTCTGGCGTACATGGCTTTTGGATGTCGATTGTGATCTTCAGCGTCATGGCGGCGCTGTTCATCGCCCGCTACATGCTGGACATCTACCTGACCCAGCGCTTCATTGTGTCCTGGCGGGTCTGGCTCACCGATCGCCTCACCGGCGACTGGCTCGAAGGCCGTGCTTACTATCGCGGCCGATTCATCGACAGCACCATCGACAACCCTGACCAGCGCATCCAGCAGGACATCGACGTCCTAACCGCCGGGGTGGGATCCACGCCCAATCTGCCTTCCAACGGCACTGGGAGCGTGCTGGTATTCGGTGCTGTCCAAGCGGTGCTGTCGGTGGTTTCGTTCACGGCCATTTTGTGGAATCTGTCGGGCACGCTGACGCTGTTCGGAGTAGGCATCCCCAAGGCAATGTTCTGGATTCTGATCGTCTATGTGTTGGTGGCGACGATCGTCGGTTTTTGGCTCGGACGGCCGTTGATCGGACTCAGCTTCCGCAACGAGCTCACCAACGCCGCATTCCGCTATGCGCTGGTGCGGGTGCGTGATGCCGCCGAGGCGGTCGGCTTCTATCGGGGCGAGCAGGCCGAACGTGCGCAGCTGGGCAGGCGGTTCCGTCCGATCATCGACAACTATCTGCGATACGTGAACCGCACCGTCGGCTGGTTCGGATTCAACATCTCGATGACTCAGGTGATTGTCCCGCTGCCCTGGGTGCTCCAGGCGCCACGGCTGTTCGCCGGTCAAATCAAGTTCGGTGCCGTCACGCAGACCGAAAGAGCGTTCAGCAATATCTTCGACGGCCTGTCCTTCTTCCGAAATTCCTACGACCAATTCGCCAGTTATCGCGCGGCGATCATTCGGCTGCACGGCCTGGTGGTCGCCGACGAGCGGGCCCGCGAGCTGCCCGAGCTACTGGTCAGGCCCAGCGCCGACGGCGCCATCGACATCGAGGGCGTCGAGGTACGCACCCCGGACGGCGACCAGCTCATCGACTCACTCGACGTACACCTATCCGAAGGCGACGCGTTGGTGATCACCGGTCCCTCGGGTAGCGGTAAAACGACGCTGCTGCGGAGCCTTGCCCAACTGTGGCCGTACGGATCGGGGACGTTGCGGTGTCCCGATGGGCCGAACCAGACCATGTTCTTGTCCCAGTTGCCCTATGTGCCGCTCGGCGATCTGCGGGCGGTGGTGTGCTATCCGTCGCCGGAAGGCGACATTCCCGACGAAACTCTCCGCGAGATGTTGATCAAAGTGATGCTGCCGCATCTGGTTGACCTGCTTGACGAGGAGCGGGATTGGGTCAAAGTGCTCTCGCCCGGAGAACAGCAGCGGGTCGCATTCGCCCGGGTGCTGTTGACCAAACCCAAAGCGGTCTTCGTCGACGAGGCCACATCGGCGATGGATGAGGGACTGGAGTTGACGATGTATCAGTTGCTGCGCACCGAGCTACCGGAGACGATTCTGGTGAGCGTCAGCCACCGCAGCACGGTCGAACATCATCACACCCAGCGGCTCGAGCTACTAGGCGAAGGCCAATGGCGGCTAGGCCCGCTTGAAGGCGAGCCCGCCCGGGTCTAGCCCGCGGCGTGCGCGCCGGCGCGCCGGCCGAAGAACGACCCCTCGCCGAGCTGGGTGCCGCTGGCATATCCCTTGCCGTCCTGGGCGATGTTGGACGCGCAGGCCCCCACCGCGTACAGGCCGGCGATGGTCGTGCCGTCTTCGCGCAACACCTGACCGTCGACCGTGACCGCCAGACCGCCCATCGTGAATCCGGAGTACATCGCTCGCCCGAGCGACAAGTCGAACACTGCCCAGGGTCCATTGTCCTGCGGCGCAAGATATTCCGGCTGCTTGTGAAAGTCCGGATCCTCACCCTTGACGGCAAACTCGTTGTAGCGCTTCAACGTCGCCGCGACATTGCCGGCAGGTATGTCGAGCGCGGTCTCCAATTCGGCGATTGTCTCGTAGCCGTCGAGGAACCGGATCAACGGCATCGCGGGCATCTCGGTGTGGGCTTCGTCAACGATCAGGTATGCGGTCTGTTCCGGCTGCTCCAACACGAAAGCCGATGTGCGCGAGTGGTAGGAGTCTTCGGCAACGAAACGCTTGCCCTCCTTGTTCACGATCACGCCGGTCAGCAGGATCTCGGGCGGATAGGCCGCCGCGGTGATGAACTTTTCGTTCATGTTCTCAGCGACGCCTCCAGCAGAGACGCCCATCCGCAGACCCAGTCCGTCGTCGTTGGGGTTGCCCAGGATGTAGGGCGCGACCAGCCCATGGTGTTTGGTGCGCCGCGGCTGGCCCAGCGCGGGAGTGTATTCGGCGACCATTTCCGGGTTCATCGCGAAACCGCCCGCGGCAATGATCACTGATTTGGCTTTGACCGCACCGGTTTCGGTGAAGTGCTTCCAGGCAACGCCGACCACGGCGCCGTCGGCGTCCAGGATCAGGTTGGTCGCCCCCGTCTCGTATCGGATCTGCACTCCTAGGTCGTCGGCGCGTTTGACCAGTAGGTCGATCACCATGGCCGCACCACCCAGTTCGCCGGGCACCGGCACGGAGTGGCCGCGCGGTGCCGGTGTGGCCTCTTCGCAGAACGGCCAGACCTTTTCGTTGCCGGTGTAGCTCAAGCCTTCGGTGCCCGCCGGAACCACTACCTTGCCCGCGACGAAACTGCGTTCGAACTGAAAACCCAAGTCCTCCAACCAGTTGAAGTGCTCGACGCTGCCGTCGCAATAGGCGCGGATCTTCGCGTGGTCGGGTTGGCGCGACACCGCGACCAGATACTTGTACATCTCCTCGGGCGAATCGGGATGCCCGGTCGCCTGCTGGACCGCGGTGCCGCCGCCGAGATAGAAGTGTCCTCCGGCCATCGACGTGGTGCCACCGGCCGCGGCTGCGCGCTCCAACACCAGGACCCGTGCCCCGGCGGCGGCCGCGCTCACCGCTGCGCAGCCACCCGCGATACCGAACCCGATCACCGCGACGTCGACATCGTCCGACCACGACGCCACGTCGTCAGCGCTGAAAGGTGCTGGTATTTCGGTGCTCATTGGCGCTGCTCCTGCTTGATGTAGTCGAAGAACTGCCGCATCTCGGCCGAGAAATGCGCGAGCTCCACGAACGGCACCCCAGCCTGCGGGGCTGCCAGATAGGCGAAGCTCAAACCGCCCGGCATCACACCTTGCTGAACCACCGAAGCTCCGTGCTCGGCGGCCGCGGACAGTGTTTCCTCGAATTGGTCGAGGCTTTCGGCTTCGACGCAGATGTGGTGCAGCCCCGGGCCGTTGTCTCGCAGAAAGTCACTATAGATATTAGCGCCGCGGACTGGTGCGATCAGCTCCAACTGCATGTCGCCGAGATAGCTCAGCGAGATACTCGCCAGGAAGTCGGCCGGTCGACCGAGGTAGCTGCAGCTGTCCGGCGCGAAGTGCACCTCGGGCAGCCTCACCCACTTTTTGACACCTAACAAGCCGGTGAGGGCCGTTTCGGTGGCATCAAGGTCGTGCGTCACCCAGGCGATCTGGACCGGCGATCCGAAGGAGAGGCTCATCGCCTCGCAGGATATCCCAGTGTCTCCCCCGCAGAAAAGATGTTGCCACCACCAGCTACTTCCGTCGTCGCAGCCGCGGTTGAACGTGTTCTAATTCTGTGCCGATGTCCGATACGGCACGGCGTCGACGTCAGGCTGGGTCAGCACGCCGACCAGCAGTCGAACCTGCGTGTCGAACACAGCCTCGGGGTCGGTGAGCGTGTCGCTTCCGTATTGCCCGAACACCTCCAGGCTGATCGCGCCGACGACGCCGGCCCACATCGCGAAACATTTGACGATGACGTGATCGTCGCCGGGAAAGCCGAACTCCTGACGAAGCCGTTCGAAGTCTGACGACATCGGTTGTGGCACAGGCGAATTGGTCAGCATGATGTCTCCGGTCGCGATGCCGGCGGCGACGGCGTCGAACAAGGCGCTGACCACCCGTGTTCCGGGCCCGACGGTCCGCTCGGCCGGCGCGTGGTAGCCGGGCACTGGGCTGCCGTACAACAGCGCCCAGCTGGCCGGGTTGGCGGTGGCCCAATTGCGGGCGGCATGCGCGATCGCGATGACGTCGTCGCTCCACACATCGGGTACTGTGTCGCGGGCGCGGTCGACCGTATCGGCAAGGTCGGTATAGGCATCGACGAGCAACAGCGTGAGCAACTCGTCACGGCTGGACACATACCGATACACCGCAGACGACACCATGCCGAGGTCGCGGGCGATGGCACGCATCGACAGCCCGGCCGCGCCGTGTTCGACCAGGTGGCGCCGGCCGAGCTCGATGATCTGCGCCTCGATGCGTTCGCGTGAGTCGCGCCGCTTGCCCATCGGCACATTCTCGCACAAGAGAGATCAGTGCTCTTGTATTTCGGTCGACAGTGTGGCACGGTCATATCGACCGAGAGCACCGCTCTCTAACGACCGAACCAAGGGAGATGTGTCATGTCTGTGCGATACGACGAACCGAACCGAGCGGCCCGCGCCGCCAACGCGCTGATCGGCTGGCTGGCCGAGTTGGGCATCAGCATCGCCGGCACGCGGGCGCTTCGCGTGCGCGGCCGCAAGACCGGCAAATCGCGCGGCGTCGTTGTCAATGTGCTGCGGGTGGACGGTGTCGACTATGTGGTGTCTCCGCGCGGCAACACACAGTGGGTCCGCAACGTGCGAGCCGCCGGCGTAGTCGACGTGGGGCCGCGCTGGCGGCGCCGCCGGCTTCGCACCACCGAGGTGGCTGATCCGGCGAAGGCAGACCTGCTGAAGCGCTACCTGGACAGGTGGTACTGGGAGGTCAAAGGCCACATCGCCGGGCTGACACCGGATTCCGGCGACGACGAGATACACGCCGCGGCGCCGTCGATCCCCGTCTTCGCGCTCGCGAATCCCAGCTGATGGCTAAATCGACGGTCCGCCGATACCCACATCCTGGCGGATCTGCTGGGTGGTGGACTGCCATGACACCGCCGCGGGGAACCCGCCCCAAACGCTGTTGAATATCCCGACGATCCGGGCGGGTCCCGGGCCGTTGGTGATATAGATCGGCCCGCCGGAGTCGCCCTCGTGGCTGACGACACCGTGGCCCATCGTGAACCAACCGTTGTAGACGTTCTCGACGGTCCCGCAGCTTTCGCCGGTGATCACACCGAAATGGCAGACGGGTTCGCCGGGCGTCACGACCAGGCCGGGGTCCGACAGCAGTACGCGTCCACCGGGAAGGATGTTGTTCACCGCGACTTCGGGAACCAGCACGATCGACTCGTAATCGGCGATCTGCTGGTTGGTGTTGACGATCGACCCGCTGGGGGTGTTGTCCCGGAACGTGGCCATATTGCCGATGACGTGGTTGTCCCTGTCAGCGACGGGCCCGTCGCCCCGACAGTGTCCTGCGGTGAAAGCCACTCGAAGTCCTGGGTCGACATAGCCGAGGGTGCACAAATGCGGGCCCTGGTGTATTTCCATCCCGGGGTAGACCAGCACCGGCTCGGCACTGGCCATCGTGGGAAAACACGCAGCTAACAGCGCAGAGATAAGCGCCGCGCCGAATGCGCGGATTGCCGGACGCCCCACCCTCGACTCCGATCCGTCGGAGGCCGGCGCGACGCCGGCCGGCTATGAGGTTACCGGCCGAATGGTGGGAGCACGCCGGACCGGTCCGGGTTCGGCTCCGGGCCGGCGCGCTCCCCTCAGCGATCAGGGAATCGTCAGCACCTGTCCCGGCTGGATCAGGTCCGGGTTGGAGATGCCGCTGGCGTCGGCGATGACCTGGTATTTGCTGCCGTCACCGTAGAACCGCTCGGAGATGGCCCACAAGGTGTCGCCGGATTCGACGGTGTAGGTCCGCGCGGCGGGTTCCGGCTCGGGCTCGGGATGCGCGGCGGCCTCTTCGACGTGCGCCTCCTCGGCTGCCGGGGCGGCTTCGGCTTCCGGCTCCGGGGGCGGCGGAGCGTCGGTCTCGGTCTTCGTCGACCATGCCGGTCCGTCGGCGCCGTACAGCACTAGGTTGCGGTCGTCCTGCAGGACGAGGCGGACATTCTTCTTGCCTTTGGTGTCGGTGTGCCACACCGGCTTGTCGGCGGTGTAGAGGACAAAGTTGCCGTCGCTTTGCACCTCGGCTCGGACCACGTCTTGGCCGTCGGTCCCCGAGGCCCAGATCGCGTGGCCGCGCGAAGCCAGCACCAGGTTCCCGTCGTCCTGCAACGTCAGCGTGTAGGCCCCGTTGCTTGAGGTAAGCGATTCACCCTTGACAAGTTTTTGTCCTCCGGTGAGTGTGTCTGACACTGCAATCCCTCCTCATCCTCGCGCCCCGGGCGGGTACCGGCCGGGCGTCACCACAACTGTACGATGAGGCGGAGCTTACTGATCTTGGCTCTGCAGTGGGGCCTTTCGGCTCCCGGTAACAAAAACGCTTGATGAACGACTTCTAACCGCCGGCCCGGCGACCATGGCGGCTACCTCGGGCTGGTGGGCCGTGGAAGGCTGCCAGCCCGGCGGGCCGAATATGTAACCTAACCGGTCGCGCAGGCGTGCCGCTGAGCGGAAATCCCGCGCGATAGCCAAGTATTCATGGGTCTGCAGCTTCCAGATGTTGAAGGTGTCAACCTGTTTGGTCAACCCGTAGTGCGGCCGGAAGGTCTCCTGCTGGAAGCTGCCGAACACCCGATCCCAGAGGATGAAAATCCCGCCGTAGTTCTTATCGAGATACTCGGGATCCATGCCGTGGTGCACCCGGTGGTGTGACGGCGTGTTGAAGACGAACTCGAACGGCGCCCACATCCTGCCGATCCGCTCGGTGTGCACCCAGAACTGGTAGATCAAGTTGATCGAGAAACTGACGAAGACCAGCCAAGGCGGAATTCCCAACAACGGCAACGGAATCCACATCAGGATCTCGCCACTGTTATTCCATTTCTGGCGCAGTGCGGTGGCGAAATTGAAGTATTGACTGGAGTGGTGGGCTTGGTGGGTCGCCCAGATCAGCCGGACCCGGTGCGCGATGCGGTGATAACAGTAATACAGCAGATCCACGCCGAGGATCGCGATCACCCATGTGTACCAACGCGTCGGAGACAAATGCCACGGAGCCAGATACGCATAGATCGCGGCATAGCCGAGCAGCGCAATGAACTTCCAGCCCGCGGTGGTCGCGACCGACACCAGTCCCATCGAGATGCTCGTCCACGAATCGGCCGTCAGGTAGGTGCCCGCGCCGGGACGGGCGGAGCTTGCGGCTTCCGCGTTGGCTTCCCGCTCAATCTGTTCCAGCTTGCTGGCGGCCGTCCACTCCAGGATCAGCAGCAACAGGAAAAACGGAATCGCGAACAACACCGGGTCCCGCATTTGGTCGGGAAGCACGGATAGGAAACCCGCGATCGCGTTCACACCCCACAGCCTACGACGGCACTGACCTGTGCTTGACGGCTAGTTCGCGTGCGGCGCGCGGGGCATCGGCTCGTCCTGGTCGCCCGCATACCAATGCACCGCCTGAACGCCTTCGTGCAGAGACAGATCTGCGACGAGCTGTTCCAGCAGGACCGGTGCATGGCGGTCGCTGAGCAGGTAGGCCGTCAAGACGACGCCGTCGTCACCCGTGCGTCCGGTGTGAATGCCGCGCAGCACAAAGTTGCCTCCGGCCGTGTGCTGGACAATCTGCGCGCGCGCAAGCTTTTCCGACTTCGGCCGACAGATCACCTGCACTTGATAAGGCTGGTCGTCCTCGTCCTCCTCCACGACGTTGTCGCGGTCGATCAGATGGCCCAGCGGCCGACCCAGCAGGTGGATCACCACGATGGTGCCGGTGGCGATCAGGGTGAACAGGTAGTGCCCACTCGCCGCAAGCACGCCCACCGCAGCCGAGCACCACAGAGTTGCCGCGGTGTTGAGTCCGTGCACGTTGAACCCCTCGCGCAGGATCACCCCACCGCCGAGGAAGCCGACTCCGGACACCACATACGAGGCCACCCTGGTGGGACTGGTGTCGTAGGTGATGACCGAATAGAGCACGAACAAGGTCGCACCCGTGGCGACCAGCGCGTTGGTACGCAGCCCGGCCCTTCGCGCCTGCCACTGCCGCTCAATTCCGATGAGCGCGCCGCAACCGACACCCATGGCCAAACGCAGCGCGAACTCGGCGATACTCAGCGTCTGCATGAGGCCGCTCTCCTTTCATTTGCGCAAGGCTTAGTACCAGTTTGGCTGACGGCGGCGAGATCGCTGCGATCGCCACGGGGGCAACTTTCGGCGGACATGTTGGACTGGCGGCTTCGCTCAGCGCGCCACCGGCAGCATGGATGGCCTGACGGCGACGTCCTTGACTCGATGCGTCACCGAACCGTGATCACGCCCGAGTCGTGGGTGATCGACAGCTGGTCACCCGCGGTTTCACGGACTTCGCGCCCGCTAGCGAGCCGGATTACGAAGAGTGCGGTTTCTCCTCTCTCATTGGGTCAGGCGCTAAGCGAGTTGAATGCCTTTGACCACCAACAGGATGGCCCCGATTACCAGGTAGCCGCGCAGGGCCAGCATGCCCAGCCGGGTACCGACCGACCATTTGACGGGCTCCAGCAAGGCTAACGGCGGCATCCGCCAGGTGTCGCGGTCGGCTGTGGCCAAAGCCCGCGAGAGCTGTTCGAGCACCGGTGTTTTCGGCTGCCAACGGCCGGTCCACCACAGCACGCCGATAGTGGCGACGGCGCAAAAGACGAAGCCGACGCCGAGGCCAGCCGCGATCGAGACGATGTTGACAGCGGGAAAAACCGTCGTCGTCATCAATATTCCCGACAGCAGCAACAGCACGCTGACAATGACGCCGGCCGCGACGTTGAGCCACGGGCGATTCACCCACGGGCCCAATACTTCCCGGTCGTTGCACAGCAGCAACAGGAATACGGTGGCACTCGGCAAGAGCAATCCGGCCAGCGCTTGTACGCCGGTGGTGATCAACCCCAACGGCGCTCCCGGGATAAGCACGATCACGGCGGCGACCACGACCATCCCGGTGTAGGACAGATAGAACGGTTTCGCGTCAGCGAATCCGCGGTGCAGCGAGTGTTTGAGCCCGAACACATCCCCGAAGGCATAGCTACTGGCCAGGGTCACCGCCGCCGCCCCGATAATCGAGGCGTCGAGCAACACGATCGCGAATACCGACCCGAGCACGTCACTGTATTGACCGAGGAGGTGTGCCAGCACGCCGGCGTCGACGAAATCTCCGCGGCTGTGGGTAGCGCGTGCGGCCCAATCGCCGGTCATCACCAACGCGGACGCGCCGATCACCACAACGAACGCACCCAATGTGGTGTCGGCTCGCTCGTAGCCGATGAAGCGTGGCGTGATGCGCTTGTCGACGACATTGGACTGCTGGAAAAACAGTTGCCACGGGGCCACCGTGGTGCCGACCATGGCGATGATCAGCAGCACCGCATCGGAGGTAGCTCCACCGGAAATATGTGGAACCACAAAGGATTTTGCCGCGTGTCCCCAGTGCGGATGGGACATCAACAGCATCGGAATTTGCAGCAGCGTAATCGTGATGAAAGCGAACATCGCCCGTTCCCAGCGTCGGAAGCTGCCGGCGGCCATGATCGCGATCAGCGCGATCGCGACGAACGGAACGACCAGATACCTGGGGATGCCGATGTAGTCGGCGGCCAGCGTGATGCCGATGAATTCGGTGATGAGAGTGAGGAAGTTCAGCAGGAAAAGATCACCAACCGAGAACCAGCCCCAGCCGCGGCCGAATCGTTCATGGATCAATCGGGCGTGCCCGACGCCAGTGACTGCGCCAAGCCGGACCACCATTTCCTGGTTGACAATGAGCACCGGAACTAACAGCAGTAGCACCCACAGCAGGCTGTAACCGTAGTTTTGCCCTGCCTGCACGTAGGTCGCCACGCCGCCGGCATCGTTGTCGCCGACCATCACGATCAGGCCGGGACCGACGATTGCCAGCAGTGTTGCCAGGCGAACTTTCAGGGTGCGCGGACGGTCGGTGTCGCTGATGCTGATCCGACCGAGGGCACCCTCGATGTCACCGACGTGGGCGGTGTCCAGCACCGCGGCGCGCGGCGACGCCGGTGCTGCCGTTTCGAAGACGTCGCGGTCCAGAGTGGTCATTGCCAGTCACCTCCGTTGCCGCCGATCGATGTCGAGTCATCGCTTACTGAAATCGATTCCCGCACAGGACGTGGCCCGGGCTCTCGTCGACGCCAATCTTCAGGAATGGTGGCCTTGAGCACGTCATCGACAGTGACGACGCCCAACACCTGATCCGCATCATCGACAACCGGGACGATCAGTAGGTTGTAGTCGGCCATCAGCACCGCGATGTCGGCCAGGTCGGCATCGGGATTTACCCGGACTGGGTCCGAATCCATCAGTGTTGCAACCACATCTGCTGGATGTGCCTGTAGGAGCGCGATTGCTGAAACCACGCCGGCGAGCTGCCCGTGCTCGTTGAGCACGTGCATCTGCAGCAGCGCCTCCGGCTGAACTGCCTGGGTGACACCGATAAGGGCGAGCGCCTCTCCTGCTGTGGCTTCTGTCCCGCAAACGATGACGTCAAGATTCATCAATCCGCCTGCGCTGTCGGGGTTGAACCCCAGAAGGGTGATCACTTTGGTGCGTTGCGGCGCAGGCATGGACTCTAAAACCCGCCGGCGGCGGGACTGCCGGAGGTCCATGATCGCGTCGGCGGCGTCGTCGGCGCGCATCCGGCTGAGCAGGGTCACGACCTCGCTGTCTGGCATGTCGTCGAGCAGCCGACTGGCCTTGTCCGGGTCAAGCTCCTCGAAAACGTCTGCTTCCAGTTCGGGGATGTTGCGGACCCGGTCCAGGATTTCGCCGCCCTCCGCTTTATCGGCCTCTTCCAGCAGGTCGGCAATTTGCGCGGGCTTGAGCGCCGCAACTCGCCCGGAAACGCGACGGACGGCTATCGACCGACTATCTCCGATCAGCGGTTCAAACGCCTTCCAGTCGCGGGCCGCGTGGCCGCCAGGTGTTGTCAGCAGCCCGAACAGTCGGGCCGGCCGCCGGGTATCCAAGCGGGCCAGCACCAAACCTTCTGCGCTGTCTTCGAGTTCAACGTCGTAGGCGCGTACCAACTCGCCCGCACCGATGTCGATCAGCCGATACCCGAGCACATCGGATCGCAGTAGCACTTCACCGTGCCGGCGCTCGAACCCTCGCAGGTCGATCTCGTTGTACACCAGGATTACCCGGTTTGGATCGAATCGCTGAATGGATCGACTCCCGACGAATACTCGCCGACCGCCGACCCCGGCCACGATGCCGGTCACCAGTGGGTAGGTGTCCGCACTGCGTAGCCGCACAATGATGTCGTCAACGCGGCCCACAGCTTCACCGGACGGCGTGACAACGGGGGCGCGCAACAACTGAGATAGCTGGAATAGCGACATGGATATCCCTCCCTGGCGCATCAGGCGGTTGATTGGTGGCGTTACGCGGCAATACGACTGCCGCACTTGGTGTTAGGCCCAGCTGCCGCCGACGGCGTTGTCGGTGGAGTTCATGTTGTTGCCGGCTGTCTGCACCTTCTGGCCGTGCTGGTTTGCTTGTTCGTAGATGACCTGGAAGTTGCGACCCAGCTGGGTGATGAACTCCTGGCAGGCCACCGAACCGGCGCCGCCCCAGAAGTCACCGGCGGCCAGCACATCGCGCACGATGGACTGGTGCTCGGCCTCCAGCGAGGCGGCCTGGGCACGGATGAGGGCGCCGTGGGCATCCACGTCGCCGAACTGGTAACTGATCGACATGAGCGTGTTCTCCTCTAAAAGTCGTGTGACGGTTTGGGTTAGCTGGACAGGATCTGCTGGGAGGCCTGCTCTTGCTGCTCGTAGTTGTTGGCATCCCGAATCAACCCGTCACGCACGCCGTGCAGCATGTTGACGATGTTGCGAAACGCCTGGTTCATCTGGCCCATGGTGTCGTAGGACGTCATCTGGGCGGTGCCACTCCAGCCGGCACCGGCGATGTTCTGGCTCGACGCCCACATCTTGCGGGCCTCGTCTTCCACCGTCTGGGCGTGCACGTCGAAACGGCCCGCCATCGACCGCATCTCGTGCGGGTCAGTC
>DATJOR010000104.1:0-8884 GCA_035506875.1 Mycobacterium sp. | reverse complement strand
GGAACACCGTCGACGATGCTGAGCATGTTGGCGCCGAAGCTGGTCTGCAGCTGGGTGTGCTTGTAGAGGTTGTTCAGCACGACCTTGGCGACGGCGTCGCGCTTGATCTCCACGACGATACGCAGGCCGACCCGGTCGCTGCTTTGGTCCTCGATGTTCGCGATGCCGGCCAGCTTGCCGTCGCGGACCTGTTCGGCGATCGAGGTGATGAAGTTGTCGTGATTCACCTGATACGGCAACTCGGTGATCACCAGGCCCGTCCGACCGCGCGAATCTTCTTCCACCTCAACGACTCCGCGCATCCGGATGGATCCGCGGCCGGTGGTGTAGGCATCGTGGATCCCCTGGGATCCGACGATCAGGCCATGCGTCGGGAAGTCGGGGCCCTTGACCCGCTCGCAAACGGCGGCCAGGGTGGCCTCTTCATCGGCCTCGTGGTTGTCCAGGCACCAGTAGACGGCCTCGGCAAGCTCGCGCAGGTTGTGGGGCGGGATGTTGGTGGCCATGCCGACGGCGATACCGCCCGAGCCGTTGGCCAGCAGGTTGGGGAACCGACTCGGCAGTACTGTGGGTTCCTGTACCCGGCCGTCATAGTTGGGAATGAAATCGACTGTTTCCTCGTCGATTTCGCGCAGCATCTCCATCGCCAGCGGCGTGAGCCGTGCTTCGGTATATCTCATCGCGGCTGGCGGGTCGTTGCCCGGCGAGCCGAAGTTGCCTTGACCATCGACCAGCGGGTAGCGCAGCGACCATGGCTGCGCCATCCGCACCAGGGTGTCGTAGATCGACGCGTCGCCGTGCGGGTGGTAATTACCCATCGTCTCCGCGACCGACCGCGCCGACTTGGCGTGGCCGCGGTCCGGACGGAAGCCGGAGTCGAACATCGCGTAGAGCACCCGCCGGTGCACCGGCTTGAGGCCGTCGCGCACCTCGGGCAGCGCGCGGCCGACGATGACGCTCATCGCGTAGTCGATGTAGCTGCGCTGCATCTCCTGCTGGATGTCGACCGGTTCGATGCGGTCGGCGGCATCACCGCCGGGCGGCAGCGTGGTGTCTGTCATCTATTCCTCGTCCGAAAGTGAAGTGGGGGAGCAGTCGGGGTATGTCAGACGTCCAGGAAGCGGACGTCCTTGGCGTTGCGCGTGATGAAGCTGCGGCGAGCATCGACGTCCTCGCCCATCAGAATGGAGAACAGCTCGTCGGCCGCGGCGGCGTCATCCAGGGTGACCTGGCGCAGGATCCGGACGGAAGGATCCATGGTGGTTTCCCACAACTCCTTTGCGTCCATCTCGCCGAGACCCTTGTAACGCTGGATGCCGTCCTCCACGTTGATCTTTTTGCCGGCCTTCCTGCCCGCCTCGATCAGGCCGTCGCGTTCGCGGTCGGAGTAGGCGAACTCGGGATCGCTGCGCTGCCACTTCAGCTTGTACAGCGGCGGTTGCGCCAAGAACACGTGCCCGTTCTCGATCAGCGGGCGCATGAACCGGAACAACAGCGTCAGCAGCAGCGTGGAGATGTGCTGGCCGTCCACGTCGGCGTCGGCCATCAGCACGATCTTGTGATACCGCAGCTTGGTGATGTCGAATTCGTCGTGGATTCCGGTGCCGAGCGCGGTGATGATCGCCTGCACCTCGGTGTTTTTCAGCACCCGGTCGATGCGAGCCTTCTCGACGTTGATGATCTTGCCGCGCAGCGGCAGGATCGCCTGGAACATCGAGTCCCGGCCGCTTTTGGCCGAGCCGCCGGCCGAATCGCCTTCCACCACATACAATTCCGATTTGCGCGGGTCGGTGGAGCGGCAGTCGGCGAGCTTTCCCGGCAGCCCGCCCAGGTCGGTTGCACTCTTGCGCCGCACCAACTCTCGCGCCTTGCGGGCGGCGATGCGGGCCTGCGCCGACGACACCGCCTTGTTCACGACGGTCTTGGCGTCGGCGGGGTTGGCTTCGAACCAGTGCGAGAGCCGCTCATTGCAGGCCTTCTGTACGAAAGACTTGACCTCGGTGTTGCCCAGCTTGGTCTTGGTCTGGCCCTCGAACTGCGGCTCGCTGACCTTGACCGAGATGACCGCGGCCAAGCCCTCGCGGATATCGTCACCGGTGAGGTTGGGGTCCTTGTCTTTCAGCAGCTTCTTGTCTTTGGCGTACTTGTTGACCACCGACGTCAACGCCGCGCGGAAGCCCTCCTCGTGGGTTCCGCCTTCATGGGTGTTGATGGTGTTGGCGAAGGTGTGCACCGACTCCGAGTAGCCGGCGTTCCACTGCATCGCGATCTCGACCTCATGACCGGGACCCTTGTCGGAGAAGTCGACGATGCTGCTGTGGATCGGGTTCTTGGTGCGGTTGATGTGCTTGACGAAGTCGACCAGACCACCGGGATAGTGGAAGGTGCGGTGCTTAACCTTCTGTGGTGCAACAGATTCCGCTGCCTTCTCTTCGGCCGACTTGGGTGCTTCGGCGGTGTCGCTGACGACCTCGTCGACCACCTCTTCGGCGGCGACGCGCTCGTCGCTGAGGGTGATGGTCAGACCCTTGTTGAGGAATGCCATTTCCTGCAGCCGGCGCGCCACCGTCTCGAAGTCGTAGTTCGTCGTTTCGAAGATTCCCGGGTCGGCCCAGAACCGCACCGTGGTACCGGTCTTCTTCGTCTTGTCACCCTGCTTGAGGGTGCCCGGCTCGGAGTGGTCGTAGGTCTGATACCACTCGTAGCCGTCGGTGGATATCTCGACCTCGAGTCGGGTCGACAATGCGTTGACCACCGACACGCCCACACCGTGCAGACCACCCGACACTGCATAAGCGCTGTCGTCGCCACCGAACTTGCCGCCGGCATGGAGTTGGGTCATCACCACGTCGACGGTGGGGACACCGGTGGCGTGCATGGCAACCGGGATACCACGGCCGTTATCGGCGACCTCGACGCCGCCGTTTTCCAAAATTTTGACGTTGACGGTATCGGCGTAGCCGGCCATCGCCTCGTCGACCGAGTTGTCGACGACCTCCCAAATCAAGTGGTGCAATCCACGCTCACCGGTAGAACCGATGTACATGCCCGGGCGTTTGCGGACTGCTTCCAGCCCCTCCAAGATGGTGATCGAGTCGGCCCCGTACTCTTTCGCGGTCTTCTTCTGGGCAGCCACAGTCGGAAGGCTCTCCTTGGGGTTGCGCGCGGGCAGTCAGATGACTCTGCGCTGGTTCTCCGTCAGTCTACCGTCAAGGCGGCCTCGGACCGACTCTGCGAGGGTGTTTCTGCACAGCTATCTGCGCCGTGTGCGGAATTTCTCGCTCTGGGCTGCGTCCTGACGCTCGACGGGCCGGTTTTCCGCCTTATGACGGCCCTGAGCGAATCCCCCCGCCGATCACCCATACGTGTCACGGGGCCCTCGCCCGGCGATGTGCAGCGGACCCTTCCGCCACGACGGCGCGACCGGGCCGGTGATCTTCAGCGTGGTCACAACACCGTCGCCGACGGCGGCCGCGATCTTCGCCAGCACTTGCGCCTGAATTATGCGCAGCTGCGTCGCCCAGGCCGTCGATTCCGCGGACACGCTCAGCACTCCGTCGCGCAGCGCGGTCGGTATCGCGTGCTCGGCGATGTGTTCACCCACCACCGTCGGCCACTGGCCGAACACCGCGCCTTCGGCCACCCGCGACGACCAGCCTCGCTTCTTCGCTACGTCGCGGGCGATGCGGCCCAGCGGCTGCGGATCACGGCCGTCCGGGCCCGGTCCCGACCAGCGCCGGCGGCTTCCGGAGCCGGCGACGCGGCGGGTGGGCGGCAGCCGGCGGCCGCGTCCGACGTCCTTGCCTTGTGTGCGGGCCGCGCCGCGAGCCTCTTCCAGCGTGCGCCGCACCAGGTCCATCCCGGGCAACCCGCTCAGCCGCTCGGGCGGGCCGGTGTTGGGTGTGTCGTCACTCAATGGTCGCGCTCCTCCTCAGGCCGTTCCGGCCTGCATCGTCGCCGCTCCGCGTCAAGTCTGCACCTCCGAGACCGGTCCGCTGTCGCCGTCATGCAGCGCGATCGTCACCCGCTCGGCATCCCAGTCGCGGGGGATATCATCAAGGACCGCCGCCGTCACCAGCACCTGCTCCGCCGACGCCGCCGCGGCGGCCAGTGCCCCGCGGCGGGCGCTGTCGAGTTCGGCGAAGACGTCATCGAGTAATAGCACCGGATCGCTGCCGTCTGCCCGCAACAATTCATAGGAGCCCAACCGCAGCGCCAACGCCATCGACCACGATTCACCGTGGCTGGCAAAGCCTTTCGCGGGTTGCTCACCGAGGCGTAGCTCGAGGTCGTCGCGGTGCGGACCAACCAGGCACACGCCGCGCTCCAGTTCTGCGTCTCGGCGCTGGGCTATCTGGGCCAGCAGCGCGGTGCGCAACCCTTCCACATCCGCGCCGTCGGGCTCGACGTCGACGCTGGCGCGATAGCTGATCGTGGCCGGCCGCGACGACGGCGCCAACAGCTGATAACTCTTCTGCACCTCGGGCGCCAACTCGTTTACCAGATCGATCCGGGCGGCCATCAGCTCTGCACCGTGGGCGGCCAGATGCCCGTCCCAAACGTCTAGCGTGTCAAGGGAACCGCGGCCACCCCGGAATCGCGCGCCGGACGCGGATTTCAGTAGCGCGGTGCGCTGGCGCAGAACTTTTTCGTAGTCAGCCCGCACAGCGGCGACCCGGGGCCGGCGCACCGCGGCGAGATCGTCGAGGTAGCGCCGCCGATCCGACGGGTCTCCGCGGACCAGGGCCAGGTCCTCCGGCGCGAACAGCACCGCCCGGAGCACACCGATGACCTCGCGCGGACTGCGCACCGGTGACCGATTCAACCGCGCTTTGTTGGCCCGCCCGGCTGCGATCTCCAGGTCGACGGCACATTCGCGGCCTTCGTTCACCACGATCGTCGAGACCACCGCCCGCGGCGCGCCCACCCGGATCAGCGGTGCATCCGTCGCCACCCGATGTGAGCCTAAAGTTGACGAATACCACAGGGCTTCAACAAGGTTCGTCTTACCGTAGCCATTGGGTCCGACGAACACCGTTCGCCCCGGCCTCAGTTCAAGCTCGGCGTGTGCCCACGACCGGAAATCCCGCAAGCCCAGCTGTCGGACGTACACCAAAACCGCTAACCAGGAAGACGGACCGGCATCAACAGATAGACGTAGTCGGTCGAAACAGCCGGGAAAGGTCCGCTGTCGCCGGCCGCCGGGTCACCGTCACCGGCCGGTCGCAGCACCGCGGGTCGACTCGGCGTGGTGAAGCCGAACGACACCCGCTCGGAATGCAGCGACCCCAGCCCGTCAGTCAGATATGTCGGGTTGAACGCGATCGTCAGTGGTTCGCCGACGAAATCGACCGCCACGTCCTCTTCGGCCCGGCCAACATCGTCGGCACCAGCCGACAAGCGCAGCACATCGCCGGAGAACTCCATCCGGACCTGCGCGCCGCGGTCAGCAACCAGCGCGACTCGCTTGATCGCCTCGGTCAATTCCGCCACACCGATCGTGGCCACCGCAGTGTGCTCGGTGGGCAGCAGTTGGCGGAACTTGGGGAACTCCGCATCCAGCAGCCGGGTGGTACTGCGCTTCCCGTTGCCAGTGATTCCGAGCAGCCCGTCCTTGCCGACGGTGGGTCCGGACCCCAATGACAGGTGCACTTCGGCGCCGTCGGTTCCAGTCTTGGCCGCCTCGGCCAGCGTCTTGGCCGGCACCAGCACGGCGGCCTCGACATCGGCTCCGGCCGCTGACCAGGTCAACTCACGAACCGCCAACCGGAACCGGTCGGTGGCCGCCAACACGACGGATTCACCGGAAATCTCAACCCGGATCCCGGTCAGCATCGGCAACGTGTCGTCTCGGCCGGCCGCCACCGCGACCTGGCTGATCGCCTCGGCGAACAGCTCCGCGGACAACGCCCCGGTCTCTTCGGGCAATGCCGGCAGCGTCGGGTAGTCCTCGACGGCCATCGTCGGCAGTGAAAACCTCGCACTTCCGCAGCTCAACGAAACCCGGGTGCCTTCCACCTGCACGTCAACGGGCTTATTGGGCAACGCCCGGGTGATGTCTGACAATAGCCTGCCTGACACCAAAACTGTTCCCGGAGAAGCGATTTCGGCTGCCAGGCGTACTTCGGCGGAAACTTCGTAGTCGAATCCGGAGATGGTCAAGCCGTCGTCGGAGCCGGTCAGCAACACCCCGGCGAGCACTGGCACCGTAGGCCTGGCGGGCAGCGTCCGCGCCACCCAGGCCACCGCATCAGCGAAGTCTTCGCGCACTAAGCGAAACTTCAAGTCGGTCACACCGACTGTGGTCGTCGCCACGTCCATTGCGTCCCTTCACTCACCCCGAGCACCCCTAAAACAACACGGCCAACTTCAGCGGCTCCTCCCCCCGGTGGAGTTCGATATCCCCGCTGACAGACGCCTCTGCCCGTAACCCGCCTCGACGACCCAAACGGCAGTCGAACCACAACCGTAGAGCCTCAAGCGCCATCTTGAAAGCTAATCGGAATCGCGGATTTTCGAGACACTCGGGGTGTTCGGGCGTTGACGTGCGGGTGTGGAACACGCGGTCCCCAGGTGCCTTTTCCAAGAACAAACTACGGAGATATCTCAGTAACAGTATTAAGGCCTGTGCACGTTGGGGACAGCATGACGTCCGTGCTGCTGAAGCGAGTTGGCCGGCTGTGGATGACGAGTGGATGGTTGTGTGTTTTGTGTGTAGCGCTTGGGGATCATCCGCGGTTGTGCACGCGGCGTGGATGGCGGGGGAGGAGTGCAAGCAAGTTGCCCACAGGCGTCTCCACAAGAGGCGCTGTGACTGGTGGGTTGGCAGTGGCCAAAGTTTTTTGGACGTTTGTGGTGTTTAGCCGGCGCTCAGCGCTTTGACCGCTGGCGAATCCGGGTGGTGAGTTCCTTGACGTGATCGAAGACTTCGCGTCGTTCGGCCATTTCCGACAGGATCTTCTTCTGCGCGTACATCACCGTTGTGTGGTCGCGGCCGAACGCCTGCCCGATCTTCGGCAGCGACAGGTCGGTCAGTTCGCGGCACAGATACATTGCGATCTGCCGGGACTGTGCCAGGGCCCGGGTCTTACCCGGGCCGCGCAGTTCCTCGACTGTGGTGTCGAAGTACTCCGCGGTGGCCGCCATGATCGTGGCCGCGCTGATCTGCATGGTGCTGGCGTCGGCGATCAGGTCGCGGAGCACGATCTCCGCGAGTGCTTTGTCGATCGGAGTCTTGTTCAATGACGCGAACGCGGTGACGCGGATGAGCGCGCCTTCGAGTTCACGGATGTTGCGTTCGATGCTGCTGGCGATCAGCTCGAGCACATCGTCGGGCACCGCTAGGCGTTCCATCTGAGCTTTTTTGCGCAGAATGGCGATGCGCGTCTCCAGCTCCGGCGGCTGCACATCGGTGATCAGTCCCCAGTCGAACCGGGTCCGCAGCCGGTCTTCCAACGTGGCCAGCTGTTTGGGCGGTCGGTCGGAGGAGATGACGATCTGCTTGTTGGCGTTGTGCAGCGTGTTGAACGTGTGGAAGAACTCTTCCTGGATACCTTCTTTGCCTTCGATGAATTGGATGTCGTCGACCAGCAGCACATCGACATCGCGGTAGCTGCGCTTGAAGGCGACCTTACGATCGTCACGCAGCGAGTTGATGAAGTCGTTGGTGAATTCCTCGGTGGAGACGTACTTGACCCGCATGCCGGGAAACAGTCGCTGCGCGTAATTGCCGGCCGCATGCAGCAGGTGAGTTTTACCCAGACCGGACTCACCCCAGATGAACAACGGGTTGTAGGCCCGCGCGGGTGCTTCGGCAATCGCCAGCGCCGCGGCGTGCGCGAACCGATTCGAGGCGCCGATGACGAAGGTGTCGAAGGTGTAGCGCCGATTGAGGCTGGTGCCGCCGGACGCTTCCGGGTCACTGCTATGCGGACGCTCGGTGAAGTAGTTGGGCCAGTTTTGATGCGCGCTGTCGAGGACCTCGAGGTCCTCCTCGACATCGTCTGCTTCCGCGGCCCAGTCTTCGGGTGGGGCGGCGGGTCCGTCGTCGGATTCGTCGGCGGCGAGCGCGGCGATGCGAACACCGAGTTCGATCGGCTGGCCGAGCCGACGGCTGAGCGCCTCGGTGATCTGGGTGCGGAGGTGACGTTCGATTTCGTTTTGCACGAAGCTGCTCGGCACGGACAGTAGAGCAAACCCCTCGACGATCTGCAGGGGCTGCACGAGGTTCAGCCATGCTCGTTGCTGGGGTGTCAGCGGTGCGACGTCCGGATCGCCGTTGGTTGGGGCGGTGTCCGTGGAGATCTCGCCGTTGAGTTCCGAGACGACCGCATTCCAGACCGTCGCGAAGCTTGATCCGACGTCTTCGGTCAACGACGGGTCCCCCTGATTTGACGTCGACGCACAACCATATGCTGCGACGACGAACTGTCCACATGGTTATCCACAAGTGTGGACAGGACAGCCGCCATCACGCCGCAAATTACTACCGACGGCACGCGAGATCGGCGCTCGAAACAGCCAGCGTAGGTCACCTGGCCAGGAAGCCGATCCGCCATCCTCGCTTCGTTGTCGGGCGCCGTTCCAGTCTGAAACGGCATTGCCCGAAGTTAACAAGTTTTCCATCGGAGTGCCAACCGTTCTGCAACATTGGGGCGAGCTTTCATACGATTGCTCGCGGACCGAGGTTGCGGGTGGGACGGCAGTTAAATACCGCCGTTATATTCGGCGCCGAGCAGGCCTGGTTTGACCCGGCGAACGTGGCTGCGTACCCTCGTACAGTCGCCCGAAAGTCGGCGATACGGCTGCGATCCGCGCAATTTGCAGCGGGGCCCGCGCCGGTTACCAGCGAGACACAGAGCCTGCCAAGGCTTCGTGAGGGCAA
>DATJOR010000103.1:0-2436 GCA_035506875.1 Mycobacterium sp. | reverse complement strand
ACTGGACTAGTATGGCTGGCCGGGTGACCTGGCTCGGTAGGGCGGGGACGCGTTTGGGCGCCTCGCTACCGTCACGGTTTGGCTTATTGCGCATAGCTCTAAGGTGGCTGGCATGGCATACGACGTCGCCCGGGTGCGGGGATTACACCCGTCGCTCGGGGACGGTTGGGTGCATTTCGACGCGCCGTCCGGGATGCTGATTCCCGACTCGGTGGCGACCACCGTGTCGACCGCATTCCGAGGATCGTTCCCCAGCACCGCCGGTCCGCATCCGGCGGCCAAGCGCAGCGCCGCCGTGCTGGAGGCGGCCCGTCAGGCGGCCGCAGATCTGGTCAATGCCGACCCGCGCGGTGTGGTGCTGGGCGCCGATCGCGCGGTGTTGCTGTCATCGTTGGCCGACGCATCGTCTACCCGCGCCGGCCTGGGCTACGAGATGGTCGTCACCCGCCTTGACGACGAGGCGAACATTGCGCCGTGGTTGCGCGCAGCAAATCGGTTCGGCGCCAAGGTGAAATGGGCCGAGGTCGACATCGAGACCGGCGACCTGCCGCCCTGGCAGTGGGAGGGACTGATCGGGCAGGCGACGCGATTGGTCGCGGTGACGTCAGCGTCGGGAACGCTGGGCACCGTCACCGATCTGCGCCCGGTGACCAAATTGGTCCATGACGTCGGCGGGTTTGTGATCATCGACCACTCCGCCGCCGCCCCTTATTGCTTGATCGACATCGATGACATCGACGCCGACGTAGTGGCCATGAACGCCGTCGGGTGGGGCGGTCCGCCCATTGGCGCGTTGGTGTTTCGTGACCCGGCAATGATCAACACCTTCGCGTCGGTGTCGACGAACCCGTACGCCACCGGGTCGGGGCGTCTGGAAGTCGGCGTGCACCAATTCGGTCTGCTGGCCGGCTTCGTCGCCAGCATCGAATACCTCGCCTCACTTGATGAGTCAGCTCGCGGAACGCGACGCGAAAGACTTTATACCTCAATGCAATCAGCGATGTCCTACATGGACGGGATCTTTGATTACCTGATGAGTTCGCTGCGTTCGCTGCCGTTGGTGGTGGTGATCGCACGGCCCGACAGCCGGATCCCCGTGGTCAGTTTCGCGGTCAATGAGGTGCCGGCCGAGCGCGTCGTGCAACGGTTGGCCGACAACGGAATTCTGGCGATCTCCAATGCCAGCTCGCGAGTGCTCGACGTGATCGGGGTCAACGACGTCGGTGGCGCGGTCACCGTCGGACTGTCGCACTACTCGACGATGGCCGAGGTCGACCAGTTGGTGCGGGCTCTAGCGTCGCTGGGCTAGAGCGTCAGGACGATCTTGCCCGTCACCTGCCCCGACGACAGCAGACGATGCGCTTCGGCGGCGTCCTGGATCGGCATGTGCGCCCCGATGATTGGCCGGACCCGTCCGCCAGCAATCATCGGCCACACCGAGGCCGTTACCGCCTCGACGACGGCGCTCTTGCCGCTGCGACCGGTCACCGGCCGTCCCCGCAGCGTGGTGCCGATGACCCGGGCCCGCTTGCCAAGCAGCTTGCCGATGTTGAGTTCGCCCTTCAGGCCGCCCTGCATACCGATGATGATCAGTTGCCCGTCGCTGGCCAGGGCATCGATGTTGCGGTCCAGATATGCGGCGCCCATGATGTCCAGGATCACGTCGGCGCCGCCGGCCTCCTGTACTCGCGCGACGAAGTCCTCGTCGTGATAGTTGATGGTGATGTCGGCGCCGAGTTCGCGGCACAGTTCCAGCTTTGACGCGGATCCGGCGGTGACCGCCACCCGTGCGCCCAGCGCCCAGGCCACCTGGATGGCATGGGTTCCCACTCCGCTGGCGCCGCCGTGGATCAGCAGCAGCTGGCCTTCGCGGAGATGCGCCGTCATCACCAGGTTCGACCAGACTGTGCACGCGACTTCTGGTAGGCCGGCAGCGTCTTGCAGGTCGACGCCGCCCGGAATCGGCAGCAGCTGACCGGCGGGAACAGCGACGTATTCGGCGTAGCCGCCGCCCGCCAGCAACGCGCAGACTTGTTGCCCGACCGACCATCCGCTGACATCACTGCCCACCGCAGCGACGACGCCGGAGACCTCCATGCCGATCAGCTCGCTGGCGCCCGGTGGCGGCGGATACAGCCCGGCGGCCTGTAGCAGGTCGGCGCGGTTGACGCCGGCGGCGCTGACCTTGACCAGCACTTCGCCGGGCTCCGGCTCCACATCGGGCACTTGCTGCCAGACGAGCTCTTCGGCGGATTTAGCGACGATCGCATACATGCTCGTCACGCTATTCCAATCGCTTTCTCAAAGGCTATGTGGGGCATAGCATGACGTAATGGCCGCCCTCATTGCCGGCCGGACAGCCAGTGAGATGCCCGGGCTGGATATCGCCGAACAGAAGTCGTGGCAGAACTTCTTGGACTCGACCCTGCGGTTGTA